>JAFMCB010000035.1 GCA_017858095.1 Methylophilaceae bacterium
GAAGCTTGTGATGCATTAATATCTATTCCGATGATGGGTAGTGTTGAAAGTCTTAATGTCAGTGTCGCAACCGGGATTTGCTTATCAGAAATTCAAAGACAAAGACTGTTACCATAAACCTAAATATTTATAGGTTTTACCGCGAATTTTTTTAAGTACTGAGGGATTATCATTGAGTTTAAGTTTGTATGACGGGATTATATCCCTAATCTTTTTTTCTTCACTACCAAAGAAATTTACAAAAACATCCAGCATTGAAGCAACTGCTACAGACGCACCAGGGGAGGCACCAATCAATGCCGCTAATTTTCTATTTTTTGAATAAATGACCTCTGTACCAAATTCAAGCTTACTTCCTTCAAAAGGGCAGTTTTTAATAATCTGCACCCTTTGTCCAGCTGTTAATAATTTCCAATCTCTCAAATTAGCTTCAGGATAAAATTTTTGCAATTCCTTTATTCGCGACGCATGATTCATGAGTGTTTGTTTTATTAAATATAATAATAAGGAAAAATTTTTAAATAAAACAATCGTCATGGGCACGATATTGTTTAACTTAATTGACCGAGGAAAATCAAAGAAAGATCCATGCTTTAATAATTTTGCATTAAACCCAGCAAATGGGCCAAATAAAAGCAATTTTTTATTATTAATGACGCGTAAGTCTAAATGCGGAATTGACATGGGGGGCGCTCCCTCCATTACTTGTGTATAGACCTTTGCATTATGCATTTTAACTAAATCAGCTTTATTGCAAATTAACCACTTTCCACTAATAGGAAATCCAGCATACCCCTTTGCTTCATTAAGTTTCATATCTTGTAACATTGAAATTGTTTTTCCACCAGATCCAAGAAATGTATAATTCGAAACCATTTCAATTGTTTTATTGGTTTTAAGGTTGCGAATTAAAATGTTGTATCTTTTATCTTTTCTTTGTTTGATTGTCTCCACCTCTGAATTGACCAATAAAGAAAAGTTATCTTTTTTCTCTAAAATACCTAACAGTTGATTTGTAAGCTCCCCAAAGTTAATATCAGTCCCATGGTCAATCTTTGTGGCGGCAAGAGAATCAAAGCTTCTTCTTCCCTTTAAGAGTAACGGTGCCCATTTTGCTATTAATTCAACATTTTCTGTTAAAAGCATTTCTTTGAATAATGGTTGTTTTTTTAATAAAGCATATCTCTTTTTTAGAAATGAAACATTTTTTAGACCAGAAACAAAGCTTATATGAGGGGTTTTCTTTATAAATTTTCTTGCATTAAAAAAAGAATATTTTTGATCGAGGTATGACCAAAAAATCAACGAGGTTTCAAAATTTTCATTAATTTCCAGCGCTTTATTTATATTGATTTGATTACTTTTATTGATGGGTGTGTAGTTTAGTTCACAGTAACCTGCATGACCTGTACCAGCGTTATTTAGTGCATCTGAGCTTTCAAGACCACAGCTAGGTAAACGTTCAATTATATCAATTTGAATTTCTGGATAAATTTCATTTATGAGAACGGCTAAGGTAAGGCTCATGACACCGCCACCCACCAATACAATATTGTTATCTATGTTATTTTTTTTCATCACATAAAAAAGGCTTCATGATAGAAGCCTTTAGATTTGGCTCCCCAACCTGGGCTCGAACCAGGGACACACGGATTAACAGTCCGTTGCTCTACCGACTGAGCTATTGGGGAATTGTTTGTAAGGTCGGCATTTTATCATAAGGTACCGTATAAATTCTAGATACTTTATAGTTTTTAATTTTTCAATTCATTCCTTGTTTCAGCAAATGCTTTGATGGCTTTATCAAGGTCATTGGTAGAATGCGCCGCAGATATTTGTGTTCGAATTCGGGCTTTACCTTGAGGAACAACGGGGTAAAAAAAGCCAATGGCATAAATTCCTTTTTCAAGAAGCCGTTGACTCATTTTTTGTGCCAAGACAGCATCGCCTAGCATTACAGGTACAATTGGATGATCACCCTCATCAATAGCGAATCCATTATCTTTCATACCTTTTCTAAAATAATGGGTATTTGCCTCTAATTTATCTCTTAATGCCGTTGACTCAGATAACATATCAATGACTTCAAGTGTTGCGGCACAAATACTTGGGGCAAGGGTGTTTGAAAATAGATAAGGCCGCGAACGTTGACGCAGCATGTCAATGATTTCTTTTCTGCCTGATGTAAAACCCCCCGAGGCTCCACCTAAGGCTTTGCCAAATGTACTGGTAATTATATCAACACGATCAATGACGCCACAGTATTCATGCACACCTCGACCCGTTTTACCCATAAAGCCTGTCGCATGACAATCATCGTGATGCACCATTGCATCAAACTCATCTGCTAGATCACATATTTTATCGAGTTGTGCGAGGGTACCATCCATAGAGAAGACACCATCGGTAGTAATTAATATTCTTCTCGCCCCTGCATTTTTAGCTTCTACAAGTTTTGTTCTCAGATCATTCATGTCATTATTTTTATAGCGATATCTTGCAGCTTTGCATAATCTAACCCCATCAATGATTGAGGCATGATTGAGTTCGTCAGAAATAACGGCATCTTCGTTAGTTAGAATAGATTCAAATAAACCGCCATTAGCATCGAAGCACGCAGCATAAAGAATGGTATCTTCCATACCAAGAAACTCACTTACTTTTTTTTCGAGTGTTTTATGGATTGTTTGAGTTCCACAAATAAATCGAACGGAAGCTAATCCAAAACCCCATTGATCTAAACTCTTCTTTGCCGCTTCAATGACACGTGGATTATTTGCCAAGCCTAAATAATTATTGGCACACATGTTAATAACTTCTTGGCCATCTGCAAGTGTAATAATATTTTTCTGATCTGAATTGATAAAACGTTCTGTCTTCCACAGCCCATTATCTTTAATTTGTTCAAGATCGGCACTCAAACTTGAGCGTGTCTTATTAAAACTCATAAATTTCTTCCTCTTAATCTTGCCAATTTAAAATTACCTTACCGGATTTACCCGAGCGCATTACATCAAAACCCTCCTGAAAGTCTTGGTAACTCAATCGGTGCGTAATCATTTTTTCTAAGGGTAGGCCACTTTGCACCATCATGGAGCCTTTATACCAGGTTTCAAAAATTTCACGACCATAAATACCCTTTATGGTAAGGCCTTTAAAAACCACCATATCCCAATCGATTCCAGAGCCTTGCGGCATAATCGCTAACATTGCAATGTGTCCACCATTAATCATGAGATTTAACATATCACCAAATGCCTTTGGTGAGCCTGACATTTCAAGGCCAACATCAAAACCCTCAAAAATACCCATGGTAGCCATCATTTTGTCCGAAATACTTTCTTTGGCGACATTTACAGTCACAACATTGGGTAAGATCTCTTTAATCATATTTAAACGGAATTCATTTAAATCGGTAATCACAATGTTTCGCGCGCCAGCATGGTTTGCGACCATGGCTGCCATCATACCTATAGGGCCAGCACCCGTTATCAGAACATCCTCACCAACCATGTTAAATGAGAGTGCGGTATGCACGGCATTTCCGTAGGGGTCAAATATAGACAAAAGATCGGTGGAGATTGGTCTTGACGGTTTAAAAATATTTTTTGCAGGAACAGATAGGTATTCAGCAAAGGCCCCAGTGCGGTTGACACCCACGCCAATAGTATTTGGGCATAAATGTATGCGCCCAGCCAAACAGTTACGGCAACGTCCACAAGTAATGTGCCCTTCGCCGGAGACAATATCACCCACTTTCAGATCGGATACGTTTGAGCCTAATTCAACTATTTCACCAGCATACTCGTGACCTGTAATCATGGGGACAGGAATTGTTTTTTGTGCCCATTCATCCCAATTGTAGATATGAATATCTGTGCCACAAATGGCAGTTTTATGTATTTTGACAAGCACATCGTTGTTACCAACAGTAGGCTCAGGCATGTCTTCCAGCCAAATACCTTCTTTTGCGTGTCGTTTTACAAGGGCTTTCATTTAGTCTCCTAGAGAATTTGCGTTAAACGAAGTTGCAATTATATAATGAAAGTATGAATAATTCGTTAGAGTTCATTGGTTTATTTGGTGCTTTTTTACTAATTATTTTTTATTATCGCCATGTCATTAAATCATTTTTTGTCAATCCAAAAGAGAGCCTAGCTTATGCAGCTGTGATAATTATGCTTGGATTTTTATTTTTTTTACTTTTTCAGGCAAAAGGTTTTTAAAGACTAGAAATTTTTTTTTAATCGGAGTAAAGTAAATTTGTAGATTATAAATATTTACAGAAAGGAGATGAAACTTCGCGGTTCAAATTTCAAATAACAATCTTTTATAAGGAGTTGTATGAATTATCAAGAACTTAAAAGTAGACATCAAGAATTAGATAAGATTATTGAGCAAGGCTACAAAAACTATGCTGATGATGAAATATTAAAACGCTACAAAAAAGAAAAATTGAAAATAAAGGAATTAATTGATAAAGAAGGGCACACGTAAGTGTAAAATATAAACCGGCGATTGCCGGTTTTTTTTTAACTAGAGATCAGAATGCAAGAAATAATTAAAAGACATATTCTTGAACATCAAGAAGTTCTAAATAGCATTGATTCGCAAACACCTGTGATTGAAAAAATTGCGCTCTTAATGATTGATGCCTTAGGGAAGGGTAAAGCAATTTTCTGGTGTGGCAATGGTGGCAGTGCATCCGACGCACAACATTTAGCCGGTGAGCTGGTGGGTCGTTTTGTTGGTGATCGCAAGCCCCTTAAGTCAATGGCACTCAATGCAGATTCAGCGGTGATGACCTGTATTGTAAACGATTATGGTTACGAACATCTTTTTTCCAGACAGGTCGAAGGTCTTGGTAACGAGGGTGATATTTTGGTGGGTATTACAACCTCCGGCAATAGTCAAAATGTGTTAAATGCGTTAGATATTGCTAAAAAGAAACAAATGATTACTATTGGTTTATTAGGCAAGGGTGGAGGTAAAGCTTTATCGATGGCAAATGAAGCTATCGTTATTGAGTCGAATACGACGGCACGCGTCCAAGAGATGCATATCACTATTGGCCATATTTTGTGCGACCTCATTGAAGAAGGCCTTAATTTAAAAAAATGAGTATTTTAGTGAC
>JAFMCB010000014.1 GCA_017858095.1 Methylophilaceae bacterium
GTAACTGATTTTGCTAAATTTCTAGGTTTATCAACATCTGTTTTTTTAATTAATGCAACATGGTAAGCCAATAATTGAACAGGTACGGCATGAATTATTGGTGATAAAACCCCTGCATGCCTGGGGGTTCGAATAACCTTGATATCTGTTTCTGCATAAAAATGACTATCACTGTCTGCAAACACATAAAGCATACCGCCCCGCGCCTTCACCTCTTGCATGTTTGATTTTAATTTTTCTAAAAGTGAATCATTTGGAGCAATTACCACCACTGGCATATTGGCATCAACTAAAGCCAAAGGCCCATGTTTTAATTCTCCAGCAGGATAAGCTTCTGCATGAACGTATGAAATTTCTTTTAATTTTAATGCGCCTTCTAATGCGATTGGATAATGAATTCCTCTTCCTAAAAATAAAGCATGGTCTTTATGAGCAAATTGTTTTGCCCAATCTTTGATTTGTGGCTCTAGATTTAGAGCATATTGAATGCTGACAGAAAGTCGACGCAATTCTTCAATGAATTCTTGTTCTAATTTTTTATTTATTTTTTGCTTAATTTTTGCCAAGCTTACACAAATAATAAATAAAGCTGCTAATTGAGTAGTAAAGGCTTTGGTAGAAGCAACACCTATTTCAATTCCTGCACGGGTATAGAAAACCATATCTGATTCTCTAACTATGGCACTATCTTGAACATTACAGATTGTTAACGTTTTTTTATGGCCAATTCTTTTTGCATGCTTAAGTGCTTCAATCGTGTCTAAGGTTTCGCCTGATTGAGAAATTGTGATTATCAGCTGTTTAAATTTCACAACTGAGTCACGGTATCTGTATTCACTCGCAATTTCTACACTGGTTGGAATTTTTGCAATCGACTCAAACCAATATTTTGCTGTTAGGCCTGCATAGTAACTCGTGCCAGCAGCTAGAATTAAAATACTATCGATATCTTTTAAGAAAATTCCTGCATCTTCACCTAATAAGGTTATATCAAAATTATTATTATCAATAACCGCCTCGATAGTATCGCTGATAGCTCTTGGCTGCTCATAAATTTCTTTTTGCATAAAATGATCATGAGGGCCCAGCTCCATTGATTCCAAATTTACATTACTACTATGAACGCTGCGTGAGACTGATTTCATATTCAGATCATAAATTTGAAAATTATCTGCGGTAATTTCTACAACATCACCATCTTCAAGGTAAATAATTTTTTTAGTAATAGACAATAGTGCAGATACATCAGATGCAATAAAGTTTTCTTGATTGCCTAATCCTATTAGAAGCGGGCAGCCAACCCGTGCACATATCAATTGGTCAGGGTGTTTTAACGAAACTACACCTATTGCAAATGCACCCTTTAACTCTTTAGTTGCAAGTGCTGTTGCTTTTAGTAATGTTTTTTCTTTTTGATAGAAATAATGGATGAGGTGAGCAATAACTTCTGTATCAGTTTCAGACTCAAACTGATAACCAAGTTTCTTTAATTTTTCACACTCTTCAGCATGATTCTCAATAATGCCATTGTGAACAACCGCAATTTCATTATTTGAAACATGAGGGTGGGCATTCTGCTCAGTCACACCTCCATGCGTGGCCCATCGCGTATGGCCAATTCCTAATAATCCTTGTAATTTCTTATCTTCAATTTTAGTTTTTATACTAGCCACTCGACCTGTTGATCGCACACGCTCTATGCTGCCATTTACCAAAGCAATGCCGGCAGAATCATAGCCACGGTATTCAAGTCTCTCCAAGCCACTTATTAAATGAGGAAGAATATTTTTTTTTGATACACCACCGACAATTCCACACATTATTTCTTAGTTGGCCTTTTCCAGTCTGGAACTGTTTTTTGTTCGGTTCTAGATAACGTTAATTTTTCTGCAGGCACGTCTTCTGTAATCGTTGAGCCTGCTCCGATTGTCGCGCCTTGACCAATTTTTACAGGTGCAATTAATTGCGTATCTGAACCCACAAAAACATTAGACTCAATTATTGTTTTATATTTATTTGCGCCATCATAATTACAAGTAATAGTTCCTGCACCAATATTCACATCACTGCCAATTTCTGCATCTCCTATATAACTAAGATGATTTATTTTAGTTCCCATACCAATTTGTGCGTTCTTCACTTCAACATAATTACCTACATGAACATTTTCTGCAAGATTACATCCAGGTCTTAATCGTGCAAAAGGTCCAATCCTATTTTGCTCACCCACAACACTAGAATCAATATGAGAAAATGACTCAATAACCGTATTCTTTTTTATCTCACAACTTTTTAAAATTGTATAAGCTTTCACATGAACGCCTTCACCAAGTATTACCTTTCCTTCAAAAACACAACCAACATCAATTGTTACATCCTGACCACAAGTTAATTCGCCCCGAATATCAATTCTGTTAGGGTCTATTATGGTGACTCCTTGGTCCATCAATTTTTTTGCCAAACTCATTTGATACGCCCTTTCCATCATTGCTAACTCGTATTTTGAGTTAATACCTGTAATGGTGATTTCGTCTAATGCCTGATAAGAGGATATTCTACTATTGTCCTCAACTGCAAATTTTACAATGTCTGTTAAATAATACTCTTTTTGCTGATTATTATTAGATAATTGCTTAAGCCATTTCTTAAGTTTTTTTGAATCTACAGCCATTATTCCTGAATTAATTTCGGAAATTTTTTTTTCTGCACTACTGCAATCCTTGTCTTCAACAATTGCAATAATTTTATTGTTATCTCTAACTACACGACCATAACCCTGGGAATCTCCTTTGTTAAAGGTCATGATACTTATTCCGCCCTTCGTTAGACTAATCAATTTTTTTAAATCATCAACATCAATCAAAGGCACATCACCATATAAAATTAAAGTAACGTCACCGAGAATAAATGGAGCAGCTTGTTGGAGTGCATGGCCGGTTCCTAGTTGCTCTTTTTGTAATGGCCAATTAAATGAATTTTTTGAAAAGACCGATTTAATTGTTTCTGCTCGATACCCAACAACAATTGATACGTCTAATGGATTTAATGATAATGCTGAATCAACAACATATTTTATGAGTGGTTTATTGGCAAGTGGCTGTAACACCTTAGGGAGATCTGAACACATCCGTGTTCCTTTACCAGCAGCTAAAATTACAACACTTAATGTCATTTTTTTTTTTTATTTTTAGTATAAACAAAAAAAGCAGCACGAAGCTGCTTTTTCACTTATTTCTAATTTATTTTTTCTTGCGTAATTTTTCAATCGCTTGAAGTTGAGCCATCGCTTGAGCTAGTTCCGCCTGTGCCTTGGCAAAATCAATTTCTGCACTTTTATTTTTAATTGCATCTTCAGCTGATTTTTTTGCTGCTAGCGCTTTTGCTTCATCCAAATCAGCACCTCGAATTGCTGTATCTGATAGGACTGTTACATGTCCTGGCTGAACTTCTAAAATTCCTCCGGAGACAAAAACCAGCTGTTCTTCAGATTTATCAGCCAGCTTAATTCTTACAGAACCAGATTTAAGTGCCGTTATCATCGGTGCGTGATGGGGGTATATACCTACTTCGCCCATAATAGCTGGTGCAGCAATAAATTCTGCCATACCTGAAAATATAGACTCTTCCGCGCTTACAATATCAATTTGTACAGTATTTGCCATAATTATTTAGTTTTTTTTGCCTTTTCAATAGCCTCTTCAATACCACCCACCATATAGAAAGCTTGTTCTGGAAGATCATCATACTCACCATCAACAATTGCTTTAAAGCCTTTAATGGTTTCTTTTAATGATACATATTTTCCAGGAGAACCAGTGAATACCTCAGCTACATGGAATGGTTGAGACAAGAATCGTTGAATTTTTCTGGCACGACCAACCACCAATTTATCCTCTGGGGATAATTCGTCCATACCTAAAATTGCGATAATATCTCGTAGTTCTTTATAGCGCTGCAATGTTGATTGAACTGCTCGGGCAACTTGATAATGTTCCTCACCAACCACCTGAGGATCTAATTGTCTCGATGTGGAATCTAATGGATCAACAGCAGGGTAAATCCCAAGAGACGCAATGTCTCTTGATAACACAACAGTGGAGTCCAAATGTTGGAAAGTTGTTGCCGGTGATGGGTCAGTTAAGTCGTCAGCAGGAACATAAACTGCTTGAATAGATGTAATTGAACCTGTTTTTGTTGAAGTAATTCGTTCTTGTAAACGACCCATTTCGTCCGCTAAGGTTGGCTGATAACCAACAGCAGAGGGCATACGGCCTAGAAGCGCTGAAACTTCTGTCCCCGCCAATGTATATCGATAAATATTGTCAACAAAGAAAAGAACATCGCGGCCTTCATCTCTAAATTTTTCGGCCATGGTTAAACCTGATAATGCAACACGCAAACGGTTACCCGGGGGCTCATTCATTTGTCCAAAAACCATCGCAACTTTTGACTCTTTCATATTTTTTAATTGAATAACACCAGCTTCTGCCATCTCATGATAAAAGTCATTTCCTTCACGTGTTCTTTCACCAACACCCGCAAAAACTGATAAACCAGAATGTTGTTTTGCAATGTTATTAATTAATTCAAGCATATTAACTGTTTTACCAACACCCGCACCACCAAATAAACCAACTTTGCCGCCTTTAGCAAAAGGGCACATAAGGTCAATCACTTTAATACCTGTCTCAAGTAATTCAACGGATGGAGATAAATCATTAAACTCTGGTGCTTTTTGATGAATAGATCTAAATTCTTTGGAATCAATTTCACCCACTTCATCGATTGGTCGGCCCAAGACATCCATAATTCGGCCTAATGTTCCCTCGCCGACAGGAACTTGGATCGGCGCTCCAGTAGAAGCAAATTGAGTACCACGAGAGAGGCCATCTGTAGAACCCATGGCAATAGTTCTTACAATGCCATCACCTAGTTGTTGCTGAACTTCTAACGTTAAACCCGTCTCGGCTGTTGAATTTTTATCTTCAATGATTAAGGCATCATAAACTCTAGGCATTTGGTCACGAGGAAACTCGACGTCAACCACGGCACCAATACATTGCACAACTTTTCCGATTTGTTTCGTACTCATTATTTATCCTTACTTATTCATAATTAATATGATTAAAAAAATCTAAGACACGGCAGCCGCGCCACCAACAATTTCTGAAATTTCTTTGGTAATCGCTGCTTGTCTTGCCTTGTTATAAACTAGCGTTAATTCATCAATCACTGCTCCAGCATTATCTGATGCTGCTTTCATAGCAACCATGCGTGATGATTGTTCGGACGCCATATTTTCAGTCACCGCATGATAAATTAATGACTCAATATAACGGGTCAATAATTGATCAATCACTTCTTTGGCTTCAGGTTCATATATATAATCCCAACTACTATCGGGGCTACCAACTTTTTCTCCTGAAAGTGGCAGAATTTGCTCCATCATGGGCTCTTGTTTCATTGTATTAATGAAATTGGTGTAGCAAATATGTAGCTCATCAATTTCACCATCAATATATGCATCAAGCATTACCTTAATGGTACCAATCAAGCTTTCTAAATTTGGCGTATCACCCAATCCGGTTAAATTTGATTTTATGTTTGCGCCTACGCGTCCCATGAACCCAAGCGCTTTATTTCCAATTGCACTAACTTGAATTTTTTTGTTTTCTTTTTCCCAATTACGCATCTGATTAATTGAGGCTCGTAAAACATTAGTATTTAAACCGCCACATAGACCCTTATCAGAGGTAACAACAATTAAACCAACGTTTTTAACCTGCTGACGTTGAATTATAAAAGGGTGTTTATACTCAGATTGTGCGTACGAAAGATTTGCAACCACATTACGAATTTTTTCCGCATAAGGTCTAGCTGCCGTCATTCTCTCTTGCGCCTTGCGCATTTTTGAGGCGGCCACCATTTCCATTGCCTTGGTGATTTTTCGTGTATTCTCTACACTTTTAATCTGGGTGCGTATCTCTTTACCAACTGCCATTCATTATCCTTATTTTAGTAAGAGCTTGATGCTTTAAAATCTTCAATTGCTTTGGCTAATGCTTTCGCATCATCCTCAGATAGATCTTTTGTACTATTAATACTGTCCATAATTTTTTTATACTTAGAGGCCATGAATCCATGAAGATCTTTTTCAAAAGCTAAAACTTTATTTGTTGGCACATCATCTAAATAACCATTGTTCGCTGCATACAAAGATACAGCCATTTGCGGAACTGAAAGTGGTGAGTATTGCGATTGCTTCATTAGCTCAGTAAACATAACGCCCTGATCTAACTGTTTACGAGTTGCTTCATCCAAGTCAGAAGCAAATTGAGCAAAAGCTGCCAACTCGCGGTATTGTGCTAAAGCCAATCGAACACCACCCCCCAATTTTTTAATTACCTTTGTTTGCGCAGCACCACCTACCCGAGAAACAGAAATACCTGCATTCATTGCAGGACGAATACCTGCATTAAATAAATCAGTTTCCAAAAATATTTGTCCATCAGTAATTGAAATCACGTTGGTTGGCACGAAAGCCGAAACGTCACCTGCAGCAGTTTCAATTACTGGCAATGCAGTTAACGACCCTGTTTTACCTTTAACTTTGCCATCTGTAAATTTCTCTACGTATGCCTCATTAACTCTTGCAGCACGCTCTAATAATCGAGAGTGAATGTAAAAAACATCACCTGGGTAAGCCTCACGACCTGGAGGCCTTCTTAATAATAGTGAAATTTGTCGATAAGCAACAGCCTGTTTTGTTAAATCGTCATAAACGATTAGAGCATCTTCGCCCCGATCACGGAAATATTCCCCCATCGTGCATCCAGAGTATGGTGCTAAAAACTGTAATGCCGCTGAATCAGATGCCGATGCTGATACAACAGTGGTATATTCCATTGCTCCATTTTCTTCTAATCTTCGCACCACGTTCATAATGGTTGATGCTTTTTGACCAATAGCAACATAAATACATTTCATGTTTTGGCCTTTTTGATTAATTATTGCATCCACTGCAACTGCCGTTTTACCGGTTTGCCTGTCTCCAATAATTAGCTCTCGCTGTCCTCGGCCAATCGGTACCATAGCATCAACAGCTTTTAAACCCGTTTGTACAGGCTCAGAAACTGATTTTCTTGCGATTACGCCTGGGGCTACTTTTTCGATTTTATCTGTTTCTTTTGTTTTTATAGGGCCTTTGCCATCAATCGGGATACCTAACGCGTCAACCACACGTCCAATAAGCGCTGGTCCCACAGGCACCTCAAGGATTTTACCTGTACATTTACAGGTATCTCCCTCTGTAATGTGTTCATAATCGCCCATAATCACAGCACCAACTGAGTCGCGTTCCAGGTTTAATGCAAGGCCATAAGTATTACCTGGAAATTCAATCATCTCTCCCGACATCACATTGGATAAACCGTGAATACGAACAATTCCATCTGTAACAGAAACCACCGTGCCCTGGGTTTTCGCTTCAGAACTAGCAGAAAAATTTTTGATTCTGCTCTGTATTAATTCACTAATTTCTGACGTTGATAACTGCATTCATATCTCCCAATTTAAAAGCTTATGACTTTAAGCTATAAGCTAAACTATCTAATTGACCTCTAACCGAAGCATCAATGACGGTATCACCAACAATAATTTTTGTTCCGCCAATAATGCTTTTATCGATTACTAAATTACTTTCAATTTTTTTATTAAATTTCTTTTCCAAGCTCGCGACAAGATTCTTTATTACAGCAGCCTCAGGTTCCTCTGCAACAATAATTTGTGCTTCCATTGTGCCTTCTTCTGTAGCTTTTAGTTCTTCATAAATATCGTAAATATAGGGAATAATCATTAATCTTTTGTTTTCGATTAATAATTTTATTAAATTTTTTCCATGTTCATCGATATTACCAACACAGGTCATTAATGTTGTTTCTCTCTCCGAATCTAAAATTTTAGTGTCTTCCAAAAAAGCTTTTAATTCACTATTTGTCACTAAGCCACTCAACAAGCCCAGTAAATCCGACCAAACATTTAGCTTTTTATCATCTTTCGCTAGTTTAAATATAGCCACCGCATAAGGTCTGGCGATTGTTGAAATTTCAGCCATTAAATTATAGGTCCTTCGCTAATTTTGCTAACATGTCTGAGTGCGCTTTTTTATCAATTTCTTTTGCAAGAATTTTTTCAGCGCCTGCAATAGCAAGACTTGAGACTTGTCCTCGTAGGTCTTCCTTGGCACGATTAATTTCTTGATCAATTTCTGATTTAGCGGTCGAAATAATTCTGTCTGCTTCATTTTTGGCCTGCACTTTTGCTTCTTCAACTATTTCAGAAGCTCGTTTCTCAGCTTGGCCCAAAATATCAGCACCTTTCTGTTTGGTAGCCTCTAATGTCTCAGCATTTTTCTTTGATGCAATCTCTAGAGACATTTTTCCCTCTTCAGCCGCCGCTAAACCATCTGCGATTTCCTTTTGTCTTTTTTCAATAGCATTTAATAACGGTGGCCAAATAAATTTAACGGTAAACCAGATCAAAATAGCAAAAGCCAATGCTTGAGCGATCATCGTAAAATTAAGATTCATTATTTCTCCCTATCAAATCCGGTGTTAATAGAACTAAGCTGCAACCACACTTAGTAATGGATTAGCAAATGCAAACATCATAGCTAAACCAACGCCGATAATGAATGAAGCATCAATAAGACCAAGCAATAAGAAAACTTTAACTTGTAATTGCGGGATCATTTCAGGTTGTCTGGCAGCACCTTCCAAAAAGCTTGCGCACATGATACCAATACCTACACATGCACCTAAAGCGCCTAGTCCAATAATAAGACCAATGCCTATACCTGTGTAAGCCTGAATTTGAGCTAAAAGTTGTACTGTTTCCATAATTTATTTCCTTTAGTAAAAAAATTAAAAATTAATGTCCTTCTTGCGCCATTGCTAAATACACAACAGTTAACATCATGAAAATGTATGCCTGAAGAACGACAATCAAAATATGAAATATTGCCCATCCAGCACCAAGAATTGAACTAAAAAATATTCCGTGAACACTGGTAGCTGCCCACAAACCTAATAACAAGAAAATCACCTCACCCGCATACATATTTCCGAAGAGTCGGAGGGAGTGTGAAAGGGGTTTTGATACATATTCAATAAGGTTGAAAAGAAAGTTAGCTGGCCAAACAAATACCGACGAACCAAACGGCGCACAAAAAATCTCATGCATCCAACCTTTAAAACCATTTGCTTTAATCGCATAAAAAATCATTAAAAACCAAACCCCTAAAGCAAGTGCAAAAGTTGTATTCACATCTGAAGTTGGGACATGTTTCCATTCATGTAACCCCAATAAACCATAAAACGATGCCATGATATCAATCGGTAGAAAATCCATAGCATTCATCATTAAAACCCAAACAAATACCGTTAAAGCTGCAGGCGCAATGAATGAATGACGATTGCCGTGAAAGATAGCTGATACTTGACTGTCAATAAAGCCAAATAAAAGCTCAACAAATGCTTGTGTTTTCGTTGGCACTTGCGACGTTGCTTTTCTTGCAACCAGCCATATTAGGCCAATAGAAAGAACACCCAATAGGACAGCCATAACAAAAGAATCTAAATGAACAACCATGAAATCATGTTCAATTAACTGAAATACATTATTAGATAAGTGGTGTCCAATATATTCCGAAGGTGATTCGTATGAGCTTCCAGCCAAACTATTAATTCCTATAAATTATTCATGACTAAGCTTAGAAATTGCTAATCCAGAAAAAATAGCTGCAATCCCCAAACCCACTATTACTGCAAAAGGCACGATGTTTTCGTAAACATTGAAAACTAACCAAAGTCCAACAACAATAATTACAATCTTTATTCCCTCAGCTTTTAACGCTTTAAGAACTATTGCTGACGGTTGATTATTTTTTTTATTTTGGTAAGCAACAGGCGCCGATAAGAGCACGCCACAAATAACACACAATGATCCTAAAATAAGCGATAAACTTGCATGCCAATCAAAAATAAAAAAAATAATCAACGCTATTATCCCTTCAATGATTAATAGCTGCCTAATCATTTGCCTTACTTCTGAGGGATATAAACTTAATAGATTCATGACAGTTTATTCATGTATTAAAAATGCCATGGCCATAAAATCTTATTCAGCAAAGTTCGAAATTTTCGCTGTATTTGCCTCAACAGTCAAGCTTTATAGCCTATTATTTTAATTTATCAAGTATTTGCTGAATTTCATCTAAATTTGAGTAACTAATCTTTAGGTAGCCATTACCTTTTTGATTATGATGAATGCTGACTTTAAGTCCTATGGACTCAGAAATTTCATTTTCAATGATTCGAATATCCTCAGATTTTGATCGAAGCCTACCTTTAGCATCTAATTTTGTTGCAGATACTAAATTTTCTACTTCGCGCACTGATAATTTTTGAGAAATGATTTTTTGGCATAGCATAACTTGATCGCTGGCCTCTAAAGATATTAATGCGCGCGCATGCCCCATTTCAATTTTCTTTTCTAGTAACGCCGCTTGAACTCTTTCTGTGAGATTAAGTAATCTTAAAAGGTTAGAGACAGCCACTCTTGATTTGCCAAGCGCATCAGCTGCCGATTCATGTGTCATATCAAACTCTTCAATAAGTCTTTTTATGCCAGTTGCCTCTTCAATTACATTTAAATCTTCTCTTTGCATATTTTCAATAAGCGCCATTGCTAGTGCTGATGAATCGCTGATGTCTTTTATGATTACTGGCACTTCTGTCAATCCAGCTATTTTAGAAGCGCGCCATCGACGCTCGCCTGCTATAATTTCAAACAATTGATCAGTTTTTTTTCTAACAAGAATCGGCTGCATCATGCCTTGAGATTTGATGGAGTTCGCTAAATCATTTAACTGCTCTTGATCCATTGAAGTCCTAGGTTGATACTTCCCAGAAGTTAATTGGTCAATTGCTAACATTTCTAGTCCTAATCTGTTTTGCTCGATATCATTGCTCAATAACGCGTCAAGCCCTCTACCTAATCCTTTATTTTTCATTGTGCTGTCCTAATAAAATTTCTTCTGCTAAGGTTAAATAAGCTTTCGCGCCCTTGGAGCTTCGATCATAACTAATCACAGACTGTCCGTAGCTGGGTGCTTCTGCTAATCTAACGTTTCGCGGAATGATTGTTGTATAAACTTTTGAGCCAAAATGTGCAGCTAATTGATCTGAAACTTGTTTGGTAAGGGTATTTCTTCTGTCAAAAAGGGTGCGTAATAAACCCTCTATTTCAATATTAGGATTTAAATGCTGTTTAACCTTTTTTATAGTGCTAACTAAATCTGACAATCCCTCCAACGCAAAATATTCACATTGCATAGGAATGATGACAGAGTTTGCTGCTACCAAAGCATTTACAGTTAATAAGTTTAAGGCGGGCGGGCAATCAATTAAGATAAAATCATAGCCATTCAATGTATTAATTTGATTTTTTAATATGTATTCGCGCTTGGGTAAATCAACCAGTTCTACCTCAGCCCCAGCTAAAGCTTGATTTGCGCCAGCTACATCAAATTTTTCTGATGGCGACCTCGTAATAATATCTTTTAAATTTTTATTGCCAATTAATACCTCATAAATTGAGCCGTGAATATCTTTTTTTGAAACTCCAGAACCGGAGGTGGCATTAGCTTGTGGATCTAAATCAATCAAAAGAACTTTTTTTTGATTATTTGCTAATGCTGCAGCTAAATTTACTGTCGAGGTTGTCTTTCCTACCCCCCCTTTTTGATTAGAAATAGCGAAAATTTTCAAATTTTTTTCCATTAATTTTTTTTAATCATAACAATGCATCTTTCTGCGTTTAAAAAAGGCACCATAATATCTATTACGGTATGTTCTAGCTGGATTGGTAAAAGCTTATTTCCAGCAACCTTTTTACCTTTCATGGCAAGCCAATAGCCTGAGTTTTTTAAAAATTTCTTTGTTAAGAAGATAAAATTATCTAGGTCGCTAAATGCTCGAGAAATTACCGTATCAAAATAATCTTGACGATCCAAAGCCTCAATTCGAGCATGAATTACTTCTGTATTTTTCAGATCTAACTCAATACAAACTTGGCGTAAAAAAGAAATTTTTTTTTCTACTTTATCAATAAGCGTTACTTGTTTCGAGGGCTCACAAATTGCAATAATCAGTCCTGGTAAGCCTGCACCACTTCCAACGTCCAAAATTTTTTCCCCCTTGATATATTTTAGAATTGCTAAACAATCGAGTAAATGATGGGTCGTAATACTCATATCATCACGCAACGCAGTTAAATTTATTTTTTTATTCCACTTTATTAATAAATCCTTATAAATCAATAATTTATTAATTATTTTTGGTTCCAAATTTAACCCCAGTTCCTTCACTCCAAGGTGTAACGTTTCCTCAGCATCATGCAACTTTTGATTTCTGTTGACTTGATTCATAATTTTTATTTTTCTTGAGATAAATCAACAATATTGAGATAGTTGATGGTGTAATTCCAGAAATACGACTCGCTTGATCAAGGGTTTCTGGTTGATGTTTTTCCAACAAATATTTTGCCTCGGTACTCAACCCATGAATTTCCTTGTAATTAATATTTTTGTGAATTTTTAACTTCAACTGAACTTTATTTCGATCAATTTCTTCTTTTTGACGCACAATATAACCAGAATACTTAGCCAAAATTTCTACTTGCTCACCTATTTCATGCATTACAGAGGGGTTTTCGTTAATGAGGGCATAAATATTTTCATATTTTATTTCTGGGCGTTTTAACAAGTCATAAGCAGAAAATTCCGATTCCAGAAGTTTTCCAAAAATTTGTTTTTGCAATGCTTGGTTCATATTTTTTGGTTTTAAAATTAATTTTTTAAGTTTATTTTCTTCCGCTCTTACTGCCTTTTGTTTTGTTTCATAAATCTTCCATTGATTATCGTTAATCAGCCCTAACTCTCGAGCCTTTGGCGTTAATCTTGCATCAGCATTATCTTCCCTTAGAAGTAATCTGTATTCCGCGCGGCTGGTAAACATTCGATAGGGCTCTGTTACCCCTCTTGTGATTAAGTCATCTATCATAACCCCCATGTAAGACTCTTCGCGGCCTGGCGACCAACACTCTTTATTCTGAACAGATAAAGCGGCATTAAGTCCGGCTATAAGGCCCTGTGCGGCTGCTTCTTCATAACCTGTCGTTCCATTTACCTGGCCTGCAAAAAATAAACCTTCAATGGCCTTACTTTCTAAGCTACTTTTTAGGGCGCGGGGATCATAATAATCATATTCAATCGCATAACCTGGTCTTAAAATATGAACTTTTTCTAAGCCTACAATTGAGCGAACGAACTCATATTGAATATCAAACGGTAAGCTAGTTGATATTCCGTTTGGATAGACTTCATGCGTATTTAGCCCTTCGGGCTCAATAAAAATTTGATGTGAAGATTTATCTGCAAAGCGCTGAATTTTATCTTCAACCGAAGGGCAATATCTTGGCCCAACACCTTCAATAACTCCCGTATACATTGGTGATCTATCCAAACCTGTGCGAATTATTTCATGTGTTTTTTCATTTGTATGCGTTATCCAACAAGATATTTGCTGAGGATGCTCATTTTTTTTCGATATGTTTGAAAAGTAAGGTGTTGGAAAATCACCAGGCTGCTCAATCATTTTGGAATAATCAATGGTTCTGCCATCGAGCCTTGGGGGCGTTCCTGTTTTAAGTCTTCCAACAGGCAGCTCCAAATCTCTTAATTTTTTTGCGAGACTGCTTGCAGAAGGATCCCCTGCACGCCCTGCCTCATAATTTTGTAAACCTACATGAACCAAGCCGCTTAAAAATGTACCAGCAGTTAAAATAATTTTTTTTGCATGAAAAATTAATCCCATTTGTGTTTTAACGGCTTCAACCCTATTAGATTTAACGATTACATCATCAACCGCTTGTTGAAATATTGATAAATTAGGTTGATTTTCTAGTGCTTTTCGAACGGCTGCTTTATAAAGAATACGATCCGCCTGTGCTCGCGTTGCCCTTACTGCAGGACCTTTGCTTTGATTTAAAATTCGAAATTGGATGCCTGCTTGATCTATAGCGCGCGCCATTAACCCGCCCATAGCGTCAATTTCTTTAACCAAATGGCCCTTGCCTATGCCGCCAATAGATGGGTTACAGGACATCTGGCCAAGTGTTTCAATATTATGAGTAATTAAAAGTGTTTTAGCGCCCAAGCGCGCTGAAGCTAATGCCGCTTCTGTCCCTGCGTGGCCGCCACCTATTACAATTACATCAAAATTTTCTTGAAATCTCATTTATAGAATTTTACTTGAATTATGCACACATTAATATGATTTGTTCCACGTGAAACATTTAAAAAAACTGTTCCACGTGAAACATTATTTGCCTATACAAAATTGACTAAATATTTCCCCCAACAAATCTTCCGATGAAAAAGCACCCGTAACCTGTGATAACGATTTTTGCGCCAAATTAAGGTCTTCAGCACATAAATCTGGCGTCTTTAGATTATTAATAGCATTATTTAAATACTTATTTACTTCGTTAAGTGCAAAAATGTGCCTTTCGCGAGCAATAAAAATTTGCTCCTCATTATCAGGCCGGACACCCAATTGTTTAAGAATTTGATCCTGTAATAAATCAATGCCTTTGTTAAATTTTGCTGATATCATTATTGGCGTTAGGTTTTTATCAATTGTTAAATTTGATTCATCAGCTACTAAATCAATTTTATTAAAAGCCCAAATAATATTTATATCTTTAGGTAATTGTTTTAAAATGTTTTTTTCATAAATAGTAATTCCTTCTCTGGCATCTACAAGAAAAATAATAATTCCTGCATTTTGTATACTTGCCCAAGTTTTTGTAATGCCGATATTTTCCACGATATCATTGGTTTCTCTCAAACCTGCCGTATCAATCACATTAACAGGAATGCCGCTCATAGATAATTGGCTAGAAACTGGGTCTCGAGTGGTCCCTGGTAATTCGGTTACAATGGCTTTTTCTTCACCTAATAATTGGTTTAATAAACTTGATTTGCCGACATTTGGTTGACCAATCAGAACTAACTGTACCCCTTCGCGTAACAATTTTCCAAACTGCGCTGTTTTAATAATATCCTGCACCGATGTTAGTAAGAATTGAATTTTTTCTTTTATTTGTCCATCTTTGATAAAATCTATTTCTTCCTCAGGAAAATCTAATGAGGCTTCAACAAAAGTTCTCAATTCTATTAATTTGTTTAATAAGCCATTGATTTTATTTGAAAATTTACCTGATAAAGATTGTATAGCACTTTTTGCCGCTTTAGCTGTTGTTGCATTAATAAGATCAATAACCGCTTCTGCTTGAGACAAATCAATCTTGTTATTTAAGTAAGCTCTTTTTGTAAATTCACCAGGCTCAGCAAGTCGCGCCCCTAATTTCAAACACTCTTGTAATAACAATTGAAGCACCACCGGGCTGCCATGCGCATGTAATTCAATAACGTCATCGCCTGTAAAAGAGTGTGGTTGTTGAAAAAACAATGCTACCCCCTGATCAATTATTTCATTTTCTGTATTGTTAAAACAGTGAAAGCTAAATTTATTGGGTTCAATGGGTTTGCTACAGATCTTTTTTGCAATTAATAATGCCGAGGGGCCAGAAATTCTTACAATGCCAATACCCCCGACACCAGGAGGAGTTGCTATTGCTGAAATAGTATCAGTGTAATTATGCATTACCTTTCTTTTTAAGTGCTTCAGCATGAATTTTTTTATTTACATACCATTGTTGGGCGATTGACAAGATATTATTAACAAGCCAATAGAGCACCAATCCCGCAGGAAAGAAGAAAAAGAAGATACTAAAAATAACAGGCATCATTATCATTAGACGAGCTTGCATTGGGTCTGTCGGCTTAGGATTCAGTTTAGTTTGTAAGAACATTGAAGCCGCCATAAGGATTGGTAATACAAAATATGGGTCAATGGCCGACAAGTCTTGAATCCATCCAAAAAAGGGCGCATGTCTGATTTCGACGGACCCTAACAAAACCCAATAAAGCGCAATGAAAACTGGAATTTGAATTAATATTGGCAAACAGCCTCCTAGCGGATTTATTTTTTCTGTTTTATATAATTCCATCATGGCTTGTTGCATTTTTTGTTTATCATCACCAAATTTTTCTTTCATGCTTTGTAATCTGGGCGCTAGTTCGCGCATTTGTGCCATGGAGCGATAACTAGATGCCGAGAGAGGATAAAAGAGTAATTTAATTAAAAAAGTTAGCAAAATTATTGCTACTCCCCAATTGCCAACCATTGAATGTATTCCTGACAGCACCGAAAAAAGAGGTGCGGCTATGAAAGTTAACCAACCATAATCAACAGTATATTCAAGCCCTGGGGCAGCTTCAACCAAGCTGTCTTTGGATTGTGGGCCCGCATAAAGATTTGCTGAAAAATTTAACGTTTCATTTGGAGCAATATTAGCCAGTTGAGTAATTACTCCCGCTGAATAAATGTCATTAGCCACTTTTTTAGAATAAAACTTACGCGCAGAGCCATCAGGTAAAATCCAGGCCGAAGCAAAATAACGCTGTATCATACCTATCCAACCGTCTTGTGTATTTAAAGAAAATGTTTCGTCATCAACATCTGTAAATGCTAATTTAGTAAATTTATCGCCGAGGGTATAATAGGCTGTCCCAGTAAAAGAAGGCATCATAACGGAGCCTTGGTTTGATTTTCCATCATGCAATAATTGATAATAAGCCTTGGGGCTTATTGCACTTCGGCTTTTATTGGTTATTTCATAATCTACCTCAATAAGATAACTGCCTTTATTAAAAGTATAGGTTTTAATCACTTTAACAAGATCTGATTCATAACTTAACGGCACCGATAAACTGTTGCCACTCATCTCATAAGAAGACTTTTGCAGCTTGAAAGATTCTTTATGGGACGGAAGATTGTCATTTGAAAATCCCGATTGTGCTATGTAAAGAACAGGGGCGTTAGTGTCATTAAATAAATTGTAATTATCAACTTTGTTGTCTGCTTTAAAATGAAGCAATTTAAGTTGGCGTATATCTCCGCCAACACTTGAAACAACCATTTCAAAAAGGTCTGTTCGAATGACAGCGTTAGAATCGTTAATTAACTCGTAAGAATTAATGGGTTTATTAGGTGAATTAGGGTCTAAATTTTCATCTAGCACAGGGATTTCTTTGTCTTGCTCTTGATTTGCAGCGGGCGGATTAAGATCGGCTTGTTTGCGCTGCCAAGAATCCCATAATAACAATAATGAAAAAGAGAAAATTACAAATAAAATTAAGCGTTTCGTATCCATTAAATCCCTTTATTTACTTGAATGGAAGCGGATCATATCCGCCTTTACTTTTGGGATGACATCGGCCAATTCGTTTAATTGCTAACCAACTCCCTTTAAACGCCCCAAATTTTTTTAAGGCCTCAATTGTATACATGGAACATGTCGGAGTAAACCGACAGTGATTGCCAATGAAGGGGCTCAAGCCCAGCCGATAAACTTTAACAAAAAAAATAAGTATGTGTTTCATAACTGAATTTTAGAAAATAACTTATTTAACTCTAGTTTGATAAGCGTGAAATCCTCTTTCGTGAATATTTGTTTAACCCGTAGCACGATATCTACATATAAATCTAAAGGAAACTCTGCTTTAAATATTTCATTTATAACGCGCTTCATATAATTTCTTGAAACAGCTTTCTTTTCAACTTTTTTCGGCACAATGCAGCCAAGGCGAAATTCTTTTTTTTCATTGCTTTTAAAATGTAAAAAAAAATGGGGTGAAGCTAAACGATTTTTTGTAGAGAATACAGATGAAAATTCATCAGCATTTGTTAGTTTATTTTTTTTATTAAGCAATAAAAGATTATAGGCCTAATCGAGCTCTACCTTTTGCTCTTCTTGAGGCAATGACTGCTCTTCCACCCCGTGTTTTCATTCGCACCAGAAAACCATGGGTTCGTGCGCGTTTGATTTTTGATGGTTGATATGTGCGTTTCATCTTATAATCCAATAGTCAATTTTGAACGCGACAAGTTACTCCAAAACACCCTGATTGTCAATTCTATTATTTATAAAAAATTTAACATAGTCTGTGGATAACTTGAACAATATAAGCTAATATAAATCCCCTCTTTTAAAAATAAAAAAGTAAAAAAATAGATGGATATAGATGCGGCTTGGATTGATTGTGTAGAGGAAATAAAGAAAAAAATTTCCAAACAACAATTCACAACCTGGGTCACACCTTTAAATTATTCCTACAACAACGAAACGCAAACGGTGCTTTTGTCAGCGCCCAATCAATTCATATTACAATGGGTCAAAGATCGGTTTTATGACGAAATCAGAAACAAATTTATTAATTTAAATAAAGAGATTCAAGTTGAATTTAAGAGTATTAAAAAAACAAAAGCGCCCCTAGGGCAAATTTCATCTATACAAAGCGGAACAAAAGAAATAGAGAAGCAAGCCAAAACAAAATCCACTGGGTTAAATAAATCATTTAATTTTGGCAATTTTGTTACAGGGAAAGCAAATCAACTTGCCACGGCTGCCGCTAAACAAATCGCTGAAAACCCGGGAAAATCATATAACCCATTATTTATTTATGGTGGTGTGGGTTTGGGTAAAACCCACCTTATTCAAGCAATTGGAAATGAGCTTCGACAAACCCACCCCGATGCAAAAATAAAATACTTACATGCCGAGCGTTATGTGTCTGATGTAGTAAAGGCCTATGAAAACAAATCCTTTGATAGTTTTAAAAAACAATACCACTCGCTTGACTTATTGCTGATCGATGACATTCAATTTATTGGTAAAAAAAATCGCACGCAAGAAGAATTCTTTTATGCATTTAACACACTAATTGAAAATAAAAAACAGATTATCATTACATGTGATAGCTACCCTAAAGAGATTGTGGGTGTAGACGAAAGGCTACGGACCCGTTTCAGCTGGGGACTCACGGTTGCTATTGAGCCCCCAGAATTAGAGATGCGAGTAGCAATTTTAAAGAAAAAAGCCGAGGAAATTAATATTACACTTCCAGATGACGTCGCTTTTTTTGTTGCTAAACAAATTCGCTCAAACGTTCGTGAATTGGAGGGGGCCTTAAATCGAATTGTCGCAATGTCTAATTTTTCTGGCCGAGCGATTGATATTAGCCTCACAAAAGAGTCTTTACGTGACCTTATTGCAGTAAGAGGAAGGCAGGTTAGTGTTGAAAATATTCAAAAAACTGTCGCTGATTATTATAAAATTAAAATTGCTGATATGCACAGTAAAAAACGCTCAAGAAATTATTCTCGCCCCAGACAAATTGCAATGTCGCTTACAAGAGAATTAACCAATTTAAGTTTTCCAGAAATCGCAGAGGCTTTTGGTGGTAGACACCATACAACAATTATGCATGCCTGTGACGAGATTGAATCATTAAGACTAAACGACCATAATATTGGCCAAGACTTGGGGTTTTTAACACAGGTTTTAAAGGGTTAGCTGTGTATAACCTGTATATAAGTTGTTCATAAAAAGTGGATAAAGCCATAAAACAAAATTTAATGAAAATTATGCACAATTTATCAACAACCATTACACAAATAACTAATAGCTTCTGTTCTTTAATAAATAATTGTTTTAAATATAAAAATATTAGTTAAGCACAGTTTATACTTACATTATTATTACTATTAATTAAATAAATAAATACTATGAATATTAAAATAGAAAGGGACGTGTTACTAAAACCATTATCTAATGTTTCTGGCATAGTTGAAAAGCGTCATGCTTTACCAATTCTTTCAAATTTACTCATTGAAGGAGAAAACAACTCCTTGAAATTTACCGCTACCGATTTGGAAGTACAAATCTCTCTTAATATACAAGCAAATATTAGTGAAAATTTCTCAACCACCGTTGCAGCACGAAAATTATTTGATATAACAAGAGCGCTTCCTGAGCAAAGCATAATAACCGTGCAAATTGAGGAGAATAAAGTTTTTGTCAATGCTGCGAAAAGCAAATTTAACCTTCAATCCTTGCCGCCCAAAGATTATCCATTAATGAAAAAAAATGAGGCCGACGGATCAGAAATAAAATTATCACAAAATCAATTAAGGGGCCTGTTAAAACAGGTAGAATTTGCGATGGCGCAGCAAGATATCCGTTATTATTTAAATGGGCTTCTTTTTGAGGTGGATGGAAAAAAAATAAATATTGTGGGAACAGATGGGCACCGATTAAGCTTTACATCATCAAGCTTAAAAGAGAATAACGAAAAATTTCAAACGATAGTTCCAAGAAAAACTGTTTTAGAGTTAGTTAAATTATTAGAAGAAAATGACGATAACGTCACTGTCCGGCTAACAACCAACCAGGTTGTTTTTTCGTTTAATAACATCGAACTAATTAGTAAGGTTATAGATGGTAAATTTCCAGATTACCATCGTGTCATCCCGGAAAATCACGAAAACCACTTTGACGTAAACCGATTAGAGCTTTTATCATCCATGCAAAGAGCATCAATCCTCTCAAACGAAAAATACCGAGGCATTCGAATGGTTATTGAGGCAAATAGTTTAAAATTAATTAGCTCAAATAGCGAACAAGAAAAAGCAGAAGAAGAATTAGAAATTAAATATTCCGGACCAAGCATTGATATAGGATTTAATGTTACTTACTTAATTGATGTTTTAACAAATATCCAGTTTGAAAAATTAACCCTTGCGTTTCATGATTCTTCCAGCAGTTGCTTGATTACAATCCCAAACAACAATGATTACAAATATGTGGTCATGCCAATGAGAATATAGATGACAGAAAACAATAACGAGTATAACTCGGACAGCATTAAAGTTTTAAAAGGCCTTGATGCAGTTAGAAAACGCCCAGGAATGTATATTGGCGACACGTCAGACGGAAGTGGTTTACATCATATGGTGTTTGAGGTTTTAGATAATGCTATTGATGAATCGTTAGCGGGCCACTGTGATGAAATAAAAGTAATTATTCATCCTGATAATTCTATCACCGTTACAGACAATGGCCGAGGTATCCCAACGGAAATTAAAGAAGATGATGAGGAAAAAAGATCTGCAGCAGAAATTGTAATGACAGAGCTTCATGCGGGTGGCAAATTTGATCAAAACTCTTACAAAGTTTCTGGTGGCCTTCATGGTGTTGGGGTTTCAGTTGTGAACGCTTTATCAGACTGGTTAATCTTAAAGGTTTATCGTCAAGGCAAGGCTCATGAGGTCGAATTTAAAAGGGGAGAACGGGTTGCCCCATTAAAAGAAACTGGTAACACTAGCAAAACAGGCACGGAAGTTTCATTCATGCCATCCTTAGAAACTTTTCTTAAAATAGATTTTCATTTTGATCTCTTGGCTAAGCGGATAAGAGAGCTTTCGTTTTTAAATAATGGCGTCAAAATTGATCTGATTGATCATCGAACAGGAAAATCTGAAAATTTTGCTTTATCAGGAGGCATTAAAGGTTTTGTCGAATACATGAATCGCTCGAAAACAACGCTTCATTCAGTGCCCTTTCATGCAACCTCAGAAAAAGATGGCATCACAGTTGAGGTAAGTATGCAATGGAATGATTCTTATGGGGAAAATGTGCAATGTTTTACGAACAATATTCCTCAAAGAGATGGCGGCACGCACTTGACTGGATTACGAGCGGCGATGACGAGAACCATCAATACCTATATCGAATCAAACGAATTATCAAAAAAAGCAAAAGTAGAAACTACGGGTGACGATATGCGTGAGGGATTAACTTGTGTCCTCTCAGTCAAAGTGCCCGAACCTAAATTTTCTTCACAAACCAAAGATAAATTAGTATCAAGTGAAGTGCAGCCAGTTGTTCAAGATATAGTGGGTAAACGATTAACAGAATACTTATTAGAACACCCACAAGACGCAAAAATTATTTGCAACAAAATTGTGGATGCGGCAAGAGCAAGAGAGGCTGCCAGAAAAGCAAGGGATATGACCCGAAGAAAGGGCGTAATGGACTCAATGGGCTTGCCTGGAAAGCTTGCGGATTGTCAAGAAAAAGACCCAGCGCTGTGCGAAATTTATTTAGTGGAGGGTGATTCAGCGGGCGGCTCAGCCAAACAAGGTAGGGACAGAAAAAACCAAGCCATTCTTCCTCTTAAAGGAAAAATATTAAATGTAGAAAAAGCGAGACTGGACAAAATTCTCTCTTCACAAGAAATTACCACCCTTATTACGGCATTAGGCACAGGAATTGGTCAACGAAAAGAAAACTCAGATGAAGGGTTTGATATTGAAAGGCTTAGATATCACCGAATAATTATTATGACAGACGCTGATGTTGATGGTGCCCATATTCGAACATTATTATTGACATTCTTTTATAGACAGATGACGGAGCTTGTTGAGCGCGGACATATATATATTGCTCAGCCCCCTTTATTTAAGGTTAGACAAGGGAAAGCTGAACAATATTTAAAAGACGAACAAGAGTTAGATCAGTTTTTAGTTACTTCAGCCCTAGATGATGCCCGACTCCTAACAAAAGAAAATGGAGAAACGCTTTCGGGCGACACTTTAGGCAATATTGCCAGAGAAATGGTTTTAACAGAGGCGGTAATTCGACGCTTATCATCCCGCTATGATGAAACATTAATTCGCGCCATTCATCAGATGGGCGCAATTTCTTTACAAAACGAGAAAGAGGCGCAAGCTTATGTTGAGCAGCTGAAAATTTTAATGCCTATCGAAACAATAAATTTTGAAGTTAAAGAAAATCAAGATAACAATACTTTTTTAATAGAAGTAAACCAATATGTACATGGCAATTTACAAACAAGCACTTTAGATAGTGAATTTCTCCTGAGCGGCGAATATAAACAAATTATAAAATCATCAAATTTAACAAAAGACTTAATTGGTCCAGGCGCTATTATTTCAAGGGGCGATAAATCTTTAGCAATAAACAACTTTCATGACGTGTTAACCTGGTTAATGCAAGAAGCAAAAAACAGTGTAGCTATACAGCGTTATAAAGGTTTAGGTGAAATGAACCCAAGTCAATTATGGGAAACAACAATGGACCCAAGTGTTCGTCGTTTATTGAAAGTTACCATTGAAGACACAATCGCTTTAGAGGAAACCTTTACGGATTTAATGGGCGACAATGTTGAACCAAGACGAAATTTCATTGAAAAAAATGCTCTTGGTGTAAATAATTTAGATATTTAATATGACGCTTAGCGAGCTAAAATTTATCATCGCCGTCGCCCATGAAAAAAATTTTAGAAAAGCCGCAGAAAAATGTTTTGTGAGCCAGCCTGCTTTAAGTTTGGCTATCAAGAAACTTGAAGATGAATTAAATATCATTTTATTTGAAAGGAGCCGAACAGAAGTAACGGTTACGCCGGCCGGACTATTGATTGTAAATCAAGCAATGGTTGTATTAGATGAGGCCGCTAAAATAAAAGAATTGGCAAAACTGGGTGACAGCCAACTCACCCAACCCTTTAAACTAGGTTTAATATATTCCATCGCGCCATATTTACTGCCTTTAATAATTCCAAAATTAAGAGTAAATGCGCCCAGTATGCCTTTTGAAATTGAAGAAAATATTACCAAAAACCTGGAAGATAAATTAAAAAAAGGTAACATTGATGCGGCCATCATTGCTTTACCATTTGAAGTTTCAGGGACCGAATTAATCGACTTATACGATGAAGAGTTTGTTGTAGTTGTGCCAGCTGACCATGTGTGGACAAAGAAAAAAGCAATCCAATCCAGTCAATTATCTAAAGAAAAAGTTCTCCTTTTAGATAACACACATTGTTTTAGCTCTCAGGTCAAAGAAGCCTGCCCAGGTTTGAGCAAAAGCAGTGAAATTCAGCTAGGGAACTCTTTAGAAACAATTAGAAATATGGTAGCTTCTAATTTAGGGATTTCAGTGTTACCAAGAAGCGCTTGTTCCTTAAAACATGAAAATAAGCTTGTCAAAATTATTCCTTTTGAGAGGCCAGCACCATTTCGAAGAGTTGCATTAGCATTTAGAAAAAGCTCGGCAAAAAAGGAAGCAGTTTCTGTTGTTGCCAAAACTATTAAGGAAATTAATACAAAAAGTTTTGAGGTTGAATATTAAAAATTAATATGATTATTGGTGTATTAAAAGAAACGAGAAAGAATGAAGCTCGAGCCGCTTTGTCTTTGGATACAGCGAAAAAGATAATTGCTCTCAAGCATGAGCTTATTATTGAAGAGGGAGCGGGTTTAGCATCCTTTATTAATGATGCTGATTATGCCAGTGTTGGCGTTAAAGTCGTTGATAGAAAGGAAGTTTTTAACGCAACCCTAATCTTAATGGTAAATGCTATGCCAGAAATAGATTTTCAGTACCTAAAACCGAATCATGTTTTAGTGGGTATGTTAGAGCCGTTTAATAAAGAATTAACACAAAATTTTGCCAATAAAAAAGTCACAGCTTTTGCTTTAGAAGCATTGCCTAGAAATACACGCGCACAAATTATGGATGTATTATCCTCACAGGCAAATATTGCAGGTTACAAAGCTGTCGTGTTGGCAGCAAATACGTATAAGAAATTTATGCCGATGCTAATGACGGCTGCGGGAACCGTTAAAGCAGCCAGGGTAATGATTTTAGGTGCAGGTGTTGCCGGCCTGCAAGCCATTGCAACAGCAAAACGTTTGGGTGCGGTGGTTGAGGCGTCTGATGTTAGGCCGTCGGTGAAAGAACAAATAGAATCATTGGGGGCAAAATTTATTGATGTGCCATATGAGACTGATGAAGAGCAACAAGCCGCATTAGGTGAAGGTGGTTATGCAAAGGCAATGCCCGCTTCATGGCTGACGCGTCAAGCTAAATTAGTAGCTGAAAAAGCTGAACAAGCTGACATTATTATTACTTCTGCGCTCATACCAGGCAGAGAGCCACCAATTCTTATTAATGCAGAGACGGTAATGAAAATGAAAGCCGGCTCAGTCATTGTTGATATGGCAGCAGGCCAAGCCAAGAATGGATCCGGCAATTGTCCGTTAACCAAAGCAAATGAAACCATTGTTGAAAATGGTGTGACGATTATTGGAAATACTAATTTGGCAAGCGAATTAAGCTCTGATGCCACGCTGCTATATGCACGAAATATTTTTGAATTTATTAAATTGCTCTTCGATGAAAATAATTCCTTTACTATTAACCTGGAAGACGAACTTATTTCGGGCAGTTTACTAACAACTGATGGACAGATAAAAAAATAGGAATTTATTATGGCTGAAATACTTACATTACAGAATATTACGATCTTCGTTTTGGCAATTTTTGTTGGTTATCATGTCGTGTGGAATGTTACCCCCGCTCTGCATACGCCGCTCATGTCTGTTACTAATGCCATTTCGGGCATTGTTTTAGTGGGCGCTATTTTGCAAGTTGTTGAAATTAACGACAATATAATTACATTTAGTAGCATTTTAGGTGCTTTTGCTATCTTTTTTGCCTC
>JAFMCB010000036.1 GCA_017858095.1 Methylophilaceae bacterium
ACTATTGACCAAGCAAAGAAAATCATAAAAATTGCTAAAGAGGTGCCCTGTAAATTTAATTTAATCCCCTTCAATCCTTTTCCAAACAGCGGCTATGACTGCTCACCGCATGATGTAATTAAGCAATTTCAGCAAGTATTGATCGATGCAAACATTATCACCACTATTCGTAAAACTCGTGGGGGTGATATTGATGCCGCATGTGGTCAGCTGGCAGGGCAAGTCGAAGATAAAACAAAGAGAACAATAAAGCTAAGTCAAATTTATGAATAAAAATATAACCAAGCAAAATTTTGCTATAAACCAAACTGACAGAGCATTACAAAAAAAACAAAACCCACAATGCATATGGTTTGAAGGACTATCTGGTTCAGGTAAGACAACATTAATTAATGCACTTGATATTTATCTAAACAACAAAAATTATTCTACCTATGTCCTAGATGGTGACAATTTGAGATATGGATTAAATTCAGATTTAAGTTTTAGTAAAATTGATCGCGATGAAAATTTAAGAAGGGCATCAGAAGTGGCGTCTTTAATGGTTGATGCTGGATTAATTGTGTTAGCAGGATTTATTACCCCTTTAGAATCTCAACGGATAAACATAAGAAAAAAATTTAAAAAAAATCAATTTTATGAGATTTATGTTTCAACCAAAATTGATGTTTGTGAAAAAAGAGACCCTAAAGGGCTTTATAAAAAAGCTCGCAATGGGGATATTTTAGAATTTACAGGTATTGACAGCCCTTTTGAGAAGCCAAAAAAAGCCAATATTCAGATTGATACAGAAAAACAATCTATTGCAGAATCCATTCAAATTTTAGTTCACAATTTAAACTTATGAAATATAAGGAAATAAACCTTGATTATCTAAAAGATATTATTTTAAAGGCTGGTCAAGAAGTTTTAAAAATATATCATAGCAACAATATTCAAAAATTTAGTAAAATAGATCAGTCTCCCTTAACAAATGCTGATATAAAGAGCCATGATTTACTAACTCAATTTTTATTCAGTCAATTTCCTAATATCCCAATACTATCTGAGGAAAGTATTGAGGAGTTTAAATTAAATAATGTTAATGATGCTTTTTGGTGCATTGACCCTGTAGATGGCACAAAAGAATTTTTAAACAAGAATGATGAATTTACAATTAATATAGCTTTGATTGAGAAGTGTTCTTGCACAATTGGATTAATATATGCTCCCGCTATGAACAGTTTATATTTTGCAAAAAAAGGATTTGGTGCTTACGAGCAAAAAGATAAAAAAATTTCACAAATAAGAATTAAAAATTTTAATAAGAATGACATCAAATTTGTGGTTAGCCGTTCGCATTTATCAGAGCAAACTGACAGATTCATTAAAAAATTTACAAACTCTACTCTGCTTAGAATGGGAAGCGCTCTAAAACTATGTCTTGTAGCTTCTGGTGAAGTTGATTGTTACCCTAGATTTGGACCCACTTCATTTTGGGATATTGCAGCGGGGCATTTATTAATAACTGAAGCGGGCGGAGTATTAACAGATACTAGTTACAGAGAGGTTAAATATGATATTAACTATGGATATATCAATGCTAATTTTTATGCGAAAAATTCATTACCATTAAATAAATATTTAGATGATTAAAAAAAACACAATTCAAGTTAAAGTTGGCAATATTCATGTTGGTGGAGGTGCGCCAATTGTAGTTCAATCAATGACAAATACTGATACTGCCAATAAGAACGAGACAGTTAAGCAAATATTAGAATTGTGGCAAGCAGGCTCTGAAATTGTACGAATTACCGTTAATAATGACGCTGCTGCTGCTCAGGTTGAGGCTATCAAAAAAACTCTATTAGATTTGGGCTGCGATGTACCCTTGGTTGGAGATTTTCACTTTAATGGCCACAAATTACTTCAAAAATACAAAAATTGTGCCGTTGCATTGGATAAATATCGTATTAATCCTGGCAATGTTGGAAAGGGTTCCAAGAGAGATAATCAATTTACGACTATGATCCAAATTGCTATCGACAATGACAAACCTGTCCGAATAGGCGTTAATTGGGGCAGCCTGGATCAGGAACTTTTAAAAATCATGATGGATCAAAATGCAAACCTTCCCAATCCTAAGTCTGCAAATGAAGTTATGAAAGAGGCGTTAGTACGATCGGTGATGGAGAGCGCTAAATATGCAGAAAATCTTGGTTTAGCAAAAAATAAAATTATTGTTTCCTGTAAAGTAAGTGATGTTCAAGACTTAATTATTATCTACGAAATGCTTGCAAAAACATGTAATTACCCATTACATCTTGGCCTAACTGAGGCGGGGATGGGCACCAAAGGAATTGTGGCTTCAGCTGCTTCGATGGGTTACCTTTTGCAAAAAGGTATTGGCGATACGATACGTATTAGTTTAACACCTGAGCCTAACGGCAGCAGAACACAAGAGGTAATTGTTGCTCAAGAACTTTTACAAACCATGGGACTGCGTTCCTTTTCCCCACTGGTGATTGCTTGCCCTGGTTGTGGCAGGACAACATCGACATTTTTCCAACAGTTGGCCGGAGATATTCAAGCTTACTTGAGAAAATCAATGCTTAATTGGAAGAAACAGTATGTTGGCGTCGAAGAAATGAATGTTGCAGTAATGGGATGTGTCGTAAATGGCCCAGGGGAATCAAAAATGGCAAATTTGGGCATCAGTTTACCCGGCACAGGAGAAATACCGGTCGCACCCGTATATGAGGATGGCATTAAAACAGTTACGCTTAAAGGTGATAATATCGCTAATGACTTCATTAAAATTATTAATAATTACGTTGAAAGAAAATATAAAAAAGTAAATGGTAAATAAATTCCAATCTATTAAAGGCTTTTATGATGTTTTGCCCGAACGGCAAAAACTTTTTCGTTTTTTTGAAAAAATAGCCCTAGATATACTTGATCAATATGACTTCTGTGAAATTGGCTTACCCTTAGTTGAGCCCACCAGTTTATTTATCGATAGCGTTGGCTCCTTTACCGACATTGTTGAAAAAGAAATGTATAGCTGGAAAGACTCACTTAATAATGATCAGTTAACACTTCGACCTGAGGGCACAGCAGGTTGTGTTAGAGCGGTTATCGAGAACAATCTCACTTACAATGGTTCTACAAAATTATTTTACCGTGGAGCGATGTTTCGCCATGAGAATGTTCAAAAAGGTCGCCAAAGACAGTTTCATCAGTTAGGGGTGGAAACTTTTGGCTTATCCAATGCTTCAGCAGATGCTGAACAAATTATTTTATTAGATAGATTATGGAAAAAATTAAAGCTAAAAAATATTTCATTGGTTATTAATTCCATTGGAGATGCTGAGGATAGAAAGATATATCGATCACAGTTAATAGAATACTTTGAAAAAAATATTAAGACTTTAGATGATGATGCAAAACGGCGATACAAAAATAATCCTATGCGAGTGCTAGATAGTAAAAATAAAGATATGCAGGAAATGCTTAACAACGCACCAAAGTTGTCAGACTCTTTATCAAGTGATGCAAAGAGCCATTTTAACGAGTTACAAGAACTTCTAAGTAAAAATAATATTAATTTCGAGGTAAATAATAGGTTAGTTAGAGGTCTAGATTATTACAATAGAACAGTTTTTGAATGGATTACGAATGAACTAGGTAGCCAAGGGACGATTGCAGGTGGAGGAAGGTATGATTATCTGGTTGAGAGTCTTGGTGGAAAATCTACATCTGCATGTGGCTTTGCAATCGGTATTGAGAGGATTGTTTTACTCCTAGAACAAAATGACCAATTAACAACGTATTTACCCGATATTTACATAACGAATAATGGAGCTGGGGCACAAGCTTTTGCATTAAGTGTGGCTGAAAAATTGAGGGAAGAGGCTTACAGGGTATCGGTAAATCTCGAGGGAACAAGTTTTAAATCACAGTTTAAAAAAGCAGACAAAAGTGGTGCGGAAATATGTTTGGTTATTGGTGAAGAGGAGGTAGAAAAAAATATTATTCAGATTAAACTTCTCCGAGAAAAAGGTGACCAATTCAGTATAGATTTTTCTAAATTGATTGAGAACGTAAAGAAAATATTAAATTGAAAAAAATATTACTTAAAATTAATAGTTTATCAATTTTTCCTAATAATAATTCTAGATTAAAGTTGGTTGATAATATCTCTTTTGAGCTTGAAGAAGGGAAAACAACTTGTATTGTTGGCGAGTCTGGAAGTGGTAAAAGTTTAACAGCTCTTTCTATCATGCAACTTCTCTCGCCTCAGCTTGGGTGTAAAGGTGAAATTTTATTAAATGATAAGGATTTACAGTTATTTTCTGCTGATCAAATGCGTCAAAATCGTGGCAAAGAAATTGCAATGATATTTCAAGAGCCTATGACATCATTAAATCCTGTTTTAACTATAGGTTATCAAATTCAAGAGGCGATATCTGTTCATTCAAAAATGACAAAGAAAGAAATTGAAAAATATTCTTTAGAATTATTAAAAATGGTCGGAATTAATTCAAGTAGGGCTTCTAGCTATCCAGATGAGCTCTCTGGAGGTC
>JAFMCB010000015.1 GCA_017858095.1 Methylophilaceae bacterium
TTCTTTTTCTAATTCAGAAAAAACAGGGATGTAGTTGAAGTTTTCATATTTCTGGCGCCAAGATCGACAAAGTTCGTCCATGTATAAATCCTCTAACTGCCTTACTCCTTGATAAAGGTAAATTGTTCTCTCATTACCTTTTTCAAACATATCTTCGATGACTGATTTGATTGGGGCAAAACCCGTACCCCCTGCGACAAAAATAATTGGCTTTTCACTGTCACGCAGAAAAAATTGTCCGATAGGGCCCTCAATGCGATGTATAGATTTCTCTTGCATTTCTTCAAAAACATAATGGGTAAATTTCCCCCCATCAATTAAACGTAGATGCAACTCAATCAATGGGGCATGCGGAGGGCTGGCAATAGAGAATGCTCGTCGTGATCCGTCTGCCATAATAAATTCAATGTATTGACCTGCAATAAAATTTAATTTTTCGTCGCCCGGCAATTTAAGTAGCATACGCATGACGTCATGATTCAGCCTTGCTAGGGCTTCAACTCTGACAGGTGTAATTTTTGGCTGTGGAATTTCGCTGTCAATTTTACTCACACGCGCTTCAATCGTGACATCCTCTGTTGCATAAGCCTGGCAGCAAAGCGTCCAACCGTTTTGTTTTTCTTCATCAGTCATTGCTGATTGTTGAAATTCATCACATAAAACGCTACCGGATAAAATCTTAGCCTTGCAGGATCCACAAGCGCCATTTCGGCATCCATAAGGAATAGTAATCCCTTTTGCAATGGCACCCTCTAAAATTGTTTGACTAGGCTTAAGATCAAAACTGATACCGTCCGGCTGAATGGTAATTTTATGACTCATGAATTAATCATCCTCGCGACGGTATTCTCCCTCAATAATGTCATCATTTTTCTTATGCACATCTTGCTGAAAAGGATTTGCGTTTTGATTCAATGATGCTTGCACAGGAATTAACAATAATACAATACCAATAAGGTCGGTTATAACACCCGGAAAAAGAAACAATGCGCCAGCGAGAAGATTTTTGGCGCTGCCAAGAATACCTGAAATTAAATTTCCGCCTTGCGACATCATGGCAACCAATTTCGGGATTACCATCATTTTTTCATCTTGAATAAGTTGCCAGCCTAAAATAGCCATAACGACAATGTAGCCAAAGAACCACCAACCATATTCGGCCCCCAGTTTGAATAGGCCCCAGATTTCAAAAAAGGGTAAAGTAATTAAAAAGAGGGTAATGATAAGTCGCATTATTTTTTGTTAAATCTTGTAGACTGGCAGGTTAATTATCTATGAATTATTAAATCATATTATAGTCTTGTATATATGCCAAAAATTCAAAAAATTTATTTTTATTTAATCCTGCTATTTTCGTGTTTCACGCTGAATAATGTTTTGGCCAATCCGTTTGACACAAAAGCACCAAAATTTCTTCCGGTTGAACAAGCCTTCAAAGCTACTGAGATTCTTTTTATTGATGAAAAAACAGTCAAAGTTAAATTTTTTATTGCAGAGAATTATTACCTGTATAAATCAAAATTTAAAATACAATCCTCACCACCAATCAATTCAACATTAACTTTCCCTGAAGGTCAGATCAAAGAAGATGAATACTTTGGTAAACAAGAGGTTTACTACCATAGCGTTAGTCTAATGGTAAATTTTGAACAAAAAGCAAAAAATGCAAATATTCAACTTACTTTTCAAGGGTGCAGTGAGGAAGGATTGTGCTACCCCCCCACTAATATCGACATCAACAAAGTAGATGAAGATAACCATCTGGCCATCTCTGAAACGCAATCCTTAGCAAATCAATTAAATTCGGATAGATTTTTTTGGGGCCTGCTGACCTTTTTTGTTTCGGGTATTTTATTATCGTTAACACCATGCGTTTTACCCATGGTGCCAGTTTTATCTGGCATCATTTTGGGTGCAAACCCTGCGCGCGGAAAACTGTTAACGCTGAGTTATATCGCTGGTGTTGTAACTATGTATACCCTCCTGGGTATTTTTGCTGGATTAACCGGAAATCTTCTGTCTTCCAGTTTGCAGAATACTTTTTTTATTGGTGTAAGTAGTGTTTTGTTTTTCTTATTTGCCTTAGCGATGTTTGATTTTTATCAGCTCGGGCTGCCACAACCGATAACAGAAAAAATTAATCATCTTATCAATAAACTAAAAACTCAGCATGTTGGCTCTACCTTCGTTCTTGGGTTTTTATCTGCTTTAATTTTAAGTCCTTGTGTGGCACCTCCGCTGGCAGCCTCGATTCTTTATATTAGCCAGACAGAAAATTATATTTTTGGTGGCATGGCTCTTTTTTCACTCAGCCTAGGGATGTCACTGCCTCTTTTTATAGTCGGTTTTTCTTTGGGTCAGTTTCTACCGAAACCTGGGGCCTGGATGAATTACATTAAAAAACTCATGGGCTTTGCACTGCTAGCGATGGCCATTTACATTGCCAGACCATTAATGAGTGATTTTCATTTTTACCTGCTATTACTGCTTAATTTATTCATAGCTTTAATATTCTCTTTTTACCAGAAAGATTTAATCCAGTCGATCAGTAAAAAATCAATAATTTTCTTGGTTGCCATCTTAGCCATCATGTCAGGCTATCTCATCCATTCTGCATGGCATCAATATAGCAATACTTCCACCTACGATCGTCATGTATTTTTTAACCAGGTAGACACTGTTGCTGAATTAGCGACGGCACTAAATACTGTCAAAGAAAAACCGACGTTAATTGATTTTTATGCCGACTGGTGTGTTGCCTGCCTTGAATATGAAAAATATACTTTCCAAGATGCCGAAGTCAGCGCCTTGATGCAAGATTTTTATCGTATTCAAATAGATGTAACGGAAAATAATCTGGAACATAAAAATTTACTCAATCAATTTAATCTCTTTGGACCGCCAGCAATTATCTTTTTTAACAAACAAGGTAAGCATTTGAAACAATATGATATTGTGGGATATAAAAATGCAGATGAATTCTTAACTCTGTTAACAAAAATAAAACAAGATGACCAATAAAATTTATTTATTTATCGTTGTTGCAATTATTGCCAGTGTTGCTGGTTTTCTTTTTCATAAAAACTCACTGATCAGCTCTACACAAGAAACCGATATGTTGTATCAGCTTACTTTTGAAACTTCAAACGAAGAAAAAACTAATTTACAAAAATACAAAAATGATTGGTTGATTGTAAATTTTTGGGCAACCTGGTGTGCACCATGTAGAGAAGAAATTCCAGAATTAAACCAATTCCATAAAACGAGCAAAGTTAAAATAATTGGTATTGCTATTGACGATAAGGAAGCAGTACAAAAATTTCAAAAGAAAATACCGATTAGGTATCCCTCTTATATCATTAATGATTTTAATGGGGTCAAATTATCGCAATCCATGGGAAATGAGAAAGGCGTTTTACCTTTTACCGTACTGCTTAATCCGCAAAATAACATAGAAAAACTGTATTATGGTAAAGTTAAGATTCTTCAATTAAATCAAGATGTAGCCAACGCTTTAATTCAAAAATAAGCGCTAAAATACTTAATAATTCAATAAAATGTAGACAAAATTGGCTAATTTCGTCAAAATAGTCAATTCTATTGTTAGGGTTTTACATGGCAAAAAAACAAATCAGTATAATTCACGGTCCAAATCTGAATTTGTTGGGGCAACGCGAGCCCGAGGTCTACGGGAAAACTTCCCTCGCAGAAATTAACGAACTCATTCAGGGTGAGGCCAATAAATTAAATGTAACGCTGGATATTTTTCAAAGTAATAGTGAGGCTGAAATTGTTAATCATATCCATCAATTAAAAGCTGATTTTATGATCATTAATCCTGCAGCGTTTACGCATACCTCGGTGGCGATTCGCGATGCTGTTGCTGGAATAAAAATGCCTTTTATCGAGGTGCATATATCAAACGTATTTGCCAGAGAAACATTTAGAAAAGAATCATTTTTTTCTGATATCGCCGTTGCTGTGATTAGTGGGCTTGGAGCAGAGGGTTACTTAGCAGCACTTCGCTTTGCAGCAAAATAAATATTAAAGAGGTTTATTATGGACTTAAGAAAGCTTAAAAAATTAATTGATTTGGTTGAAGAGTCAGGTATTGCTGAGCTTGAATTAACCGAGGGTGAGGAAAAAGTAAAAATTTGCCGCCACAATAAAAATCAGCAAGCACCCATGCAATACATTCAACAACCTCAACAGATTATGCAGCCTGCGCAACCCGCCCCTAGCGCTCAAGATGCTAAAACTGATGGGGTGAAAACACCCGCAGCGTCTGGAAAACAAATTACTTCACCCATGGTAGGCACTTTCTATCGATCATCGTCACCCGATGCAGCCCCATTTGTTGATATTGGTACGCCTATTAAAAAAGGCGATACCCTTTGTATTATTGAGGCAATGAAAATTCTTAACGAAATTGAATCTGATCAAGAGGGTGTAATAAAACAAATCTTAATCGACAATGGTCAGCCGGTTGAATTTGGCGAGCCACTTTTCATAATAGAGTAAATTACTATGTTTGAAAAAATACTTATTGCCAATCGTGGTGAAATTGCACTTCGCATCCAACGCGCATGCCGCGAGATGGGAATTAAAACCGTAGCCGTATATTCTCAAGCAGATGCGGAAGCAAAATACGTCAAACTTGCTGATGAGGCAGTTTGTATCGGCCCTGCGCCATCAACAAAAAGTTATTTAAACATTCCTGCAATCATTAGTGCAGCCGAGGTAACGGATGCCCAGGCCATTCATCCGGGTTACGGTTTCTTATCAGAAAATGCAGATTTTGCAGAACGTGTTGAAAAAAGTGGGTTTACATTCATAGGTCCGCGAGCTGACACGATTCGACTGATGGGGGACAAAGTTAGTGCAAAAGAGGCCATGAGAAAAGCAGGAGTCCCTTGTGTGCCAGGTTCAGAGGGGGCGCTTCCAAATGACCCCAAAATAATTATCGAAGCTGCCAGAAAAATTGGCTATCCCGTCATTATCAAAGCATCGGGAGGCGGGGGTGGTCGAGGTATGCGTGTTGTTCATACAGAGGCTGCGCTCCTAAATTCGGTTTCCATGACAAAGAATGAGGCGGAAACAGCATTTGGTAATCCTATGGTTTACATGGAAAAATTTCTTGAGAAGCCAAGGCATGTTGAGTTTCAAGTATTATCAGACCAACATGGTAACTCCATACATTTAGGGGATCGTGATTGCTCTTTACAACGACGTCACCAAAAAGTCATTGAGGAAGCACCTGCTCCAGGCATTCCAACAAAAGTTAGAGATAAAATTGCGCAACGCTGTGCCGATGCTTGTAAAAAAATTAATTACCGCGGTGCAGGTACCTTTGAATTTCTTTATGAAAATGGTGAATTCTTTTTCATTGAAATGAATACACGACTGCAAGTTGAACACCCGGTCACCGAATTAATAACCGGTATTGATATCGTTAAAGAACAGATAAAAATTGCTTTTGGCGAAAAATTAAATTACAAACAACGTCATATTGAGCTTAAAGGACATGCTATTGAATGTCGAATCAATGCGGAAGATTCTTTTAAATTTGTTCCCTCTCCTGGTTTAATTACGCGCTTCCATCTTCCCGGTGGCCCTGGAGTCCGTATTGATACCCATGCCTATGGGGGCTACAATGTGCCATCGCATTATGACTCCATGATAGGCAAACTCATCACTTATGGTAAAACGCGAGATGAAGCGATCGCAAAAATGCAAATTGCATTATCTGAAGTTTTCATTGAGGGAATTAATACCAACTTAGATTTACATCGTGATCTCCTGCATGATTCTGCATTTAAAGATGGCGGCATGAGTATTCACTATTTAGAAAAAAAATTGGGTATGAAATCCTAACCCATGGCATGGATTAATATATCCATCTTTTCCAACAATGAATACGCTGATCAAATCTCGGATACGCTTTTAGAAATAGGCGCACTCTCCACTTCTATTCAAGATAAAAATCTTAACCAAAACAATGAGGAAATGATTTTTGGTGAACCGCATGATGGGCCACAGCAATTCTGGCAACACAGTCAAATTGATGCCCTATTTAATGAATCAGTTGACACATCCTCTATCCTGCTAGCATTGGAAAAAAAATTCGAGCTTTCATTTGATTATGCTGTTCATGAGGTGAAAGATGAGGATTGGGTAAAAAAATCACAAGAACAATTTAACCCTATACAAATCAATGATCAGTTATGGATTATTCCCTCATGGCATGAAGTCGTAAATAAAGAAGCTATTAATTTAATTCTTGATCCGGGCCTTGCTTTTGGAACAGGCTCACACCCCACGACGCATCTTTGTCTTCAATGGCTAATAGACAATACCTTACCCACATTTACTGTACTAGATTATGGCTGCGGCTCCGGTATTCTTGCCATCGCGGCAAAAAAATTAAATGCTAAAAATGTGCTAGGGGTTGATATCGACAACCAAGCTGTTCAAGCCAGTCAAGATAATGCAAAAAAAAATAGTGTAATTATTAACGTTATGCATGTCTCTGAGCCGCTTGAAATTCAAGCTGATTTAGTTGTTGCGAATATTTTATCTAGTGCTTTATCCGTGTTAGCTCCGGTGCTTGCCGGTTACTGCAAAATGAATGGAAGAATTGCTTTATCAGGTATTTTAGAACATCAAGAGGATCAGATAAAAAAAATTTATCAGCAATGGTTCTCATTCGAAACAAGCCTGAAGAAAGATGGCTGGGTTTGTATTCATGGCACTAAAATTAAATAGCATTTATATTTTTTAAAAAAATTTGTGATTGTTCCATAAGTTGTTGCTTTTGTTTGGTATCCATTTTCTTAAGTTGATTATAAACAATGCCTAATCGCTGATTTTTTGCAAGTTTATCTTGATGCGTTGCAAAAAAATTCCAATATAAACTATTGAATGGGCAAGCGTTATCACCCACTCTTTTTTTAAAATCATAATGGCATGATTTGCAATAATTACTCATCTTATTGATATAACTTGCTGAAGAAACATATGGTTTAGAAGCTAATTGACCACCGTCAGCATATTGGCTCATCCCCAATGTATTGGGCAATTCAACCCATTCAAATGCATCAATATAAATACCCAGATACCAATGGTGCACCTCCTCAGGCTTTAATCCTGCTAACAATGCAAAATTTCCAACGACCATTAATCGCTGAATATGATGTGCATAAGACTGATCTAGCGATTGTTTAATGGCTGTTGCTAGACAGTTCATTCTTGTCTCACCTGACCAAAACCAATCAGGCAGGGGCCTGCGGTGACTGAAAAAATTATTACTTTCATACCCGGGCATAAAAGACCAGTAGATGCCTCGGATATATTCGCGCCAACCTAAAATTTGTCGGATAAACCCCTCAACAGATGCTATCGGTAAATCTTTTTCTTGATAGGCCGCCTGCACTTTATCAACAACCTCCATCGGAGAGATCATTTTTGTATTTAATGCAAAAGATAAAAAAGAATGGAACAAAAACCAATTTTGATCATGCATGGCATCTTGATAATCGCCAAAATATACTAGGTTCGTGGCAATAAAAGTATCTAGCAATTGAAGTGATTCTTGCCGACTGATGGGCCATCGAACATTTTTAACATCACAATTACCAAAGAATATAATCTTTTCTTTTTTAATTTCATCATAAATATCTTCTAAATTATGATGAGGTCTTAAGTCACTCGCCGCCTTTGGTTCACCGTTCCAAAATTTTCTGTTATCAGCATCAAAATTCCATTTACCCCCATGCGGAGTCGAATCTGGCTCCATAAGAACATTATGTTTTTTTCGCATGTGTCGATAAAAATATTCCATGCGCCATTGTTTTTTATCTGTAAAAAATTCTTTGACTGATTCTCGGTTTGCATAAAAATGTTCGCTACTACACGATTGAACAGGGATATTGAAATAGTTTATAAAGCCTTGAAAAAGTGCGTCTAATCGATATTCATCGGGCTCTTGGTATTCAATTTTATGCACATTATTTTTTTCTACAATCCAAGCTAAATTTTTAATGAACGTTTGCTTATTTCTTTCATCACTAATTTTAAGATAGAGCGTATTAAAATTTTTTATTTGCAATTCATGATTAAAATGTCGCATTGCTGCGAAGATTGCTAAAATTTTTTGAATATGATGTTTGACATAATTTGTCTCATCTTTGATCTCCATCATTACGTAAAGATAGTCATGATCACTATCTTTAAACCAGGAGTGATTGCTATTCAACTGATCGCCTAAAATAAGTCGTAAGATTTTCAATTAATTACTCCACCGCGCAACATAATCATCATGTGGATCATAAATATTTTTTTGCTTATCCACATTAAAAATTCTACCTCCCCGAGGATCTGTTCCGAGACCTGCAATGTATGCCCAATTCCCCTGATTACTATAGACATCATAATCAATTAATTGCGATTCAAACCATGCTGCGCCTGCGCGCCAATCACAATCTAATTCATAAATTAAATAGCTCGCTACGATTTGTCGCATTCGATTCGATAAAAATCCAGTTTCTTTCAGCTCAATCATTGCTGCATTAATAAAATGATTATCTGTCTTGCCTTGCGTCCAATTTTTAAAATTGATTTCATCATGATTTATATAAAAATCATGCTCTCTACCTTTTAGGCCATATTTTTTAAAAAAAAGAGCGTTAAACTTAATCAAAATAAATCGAAAATAATCACGCCATAACAATTCAAAAAATATCCAATAAGTACTTTCATTTTGTTTTTTATTTAATTCGTAATTTATTAATAAATCATATATGGTTCTTGCTGAAATAAAACCTTGCGCAAGCCAAGGAGAAAATTTCGTGGAAAAGTGAATACCTGAAAGTTGATTTCTTGTTTCTTTATAATTGCTTGCTAGATCCGTTTTAAAATAATTCTTTACAAAATTATTAGCAGTAATTTCCCCGCCTGAGAATTCTTTTCTATCAATTGGAAAAGAGCTACGTGAATAATCATTTAAAGAAATAGTTTTAATTTCAACAGATTCGATATCTACAGGTCTTATTATTTTTATTTTTTCTAATATTGAGCATGGTCTATTTGGTTTAATTAATGCAGATTCAATTTTTTTTCTAAAAGATGAAAATGTATTGGGCATTTCTTTTATATCGAAAGGAAGCTGTTCAATAGAGTAAAGAGACGAATCCCAAATGGTTTTAATGATTAAATGATTGTTTTTTAGTCCATCAATTTCCTCTTCCTCTTCAGGGGCATAAATACTTTCAGCATAAATAGCATCAAAATCATAATCGATGTATATCTTTTTTAGGGTATCTATTGGATCCCCTATGAAAAAATTTAGTCGGTGGCCATATTTTTTTAAACTCTGATCCAATTCAATAAGCCCTTGATGCTGAAAATACTTACGGTGTGCTGCTACTCTGGGAAACCCCCACTGCACATCTTTATCAAATGTTTGATTTTGAATGTAAATAAATGCTATTTCGTTGGCATCATCCAGCGCTTTATTTAAAACACTATTGTCTTGAAGACGAAGATTATTGCGAAACCAAAAGAGAATTTTCATATTAGTTATTATTCCGACAACGTTTTGAGCAATATTTAACCTGGTCCCAACATGTCTTCCATTTTTTACGCCACTCAAATGGGCGTTGGCACGTCTTACAAATTTTTTTAGGTTTTTCGATTTTCATTTAAGACAAATAGTATCTTGAATTAGTTTATCTGTATAACTAGGTAAAAAAATTTATTTAGCACTATAATTGAGTTAATGAAAAAAAAATTCACCTTTTTATTTTTTCTACTTACCTCTTGTGCCACACCTGTTAAACAAGGAACCACCTATCCTGCACCACATAATGACTATCAAGGTGTTGTTATAAAAGAGCATTTCGGTAAAGAAGATCCCTATGATTTTATGATTCGCACTTGTAAAATATATGGCGGGCTGGACGAATCCAGTGTCACTGATTTAGGTGAAGATACCTTTTTACAAGAGGTTATTCAATTTAAGTGTAATTATCATGGCCGACTTCAAGAAGAATTAAATATTGATGGGAAATCCTCTCAAAGGCTAAGTGGTGCTGCAGCAAAGATAAAATGTGAGAACTTAAACTTTGAAGTAGGCACTGTGGATTTTCGAAAATGCATGGAGGAACTAACAAAATAATTCTATGAAATTTTTATTAAATTCACTATTTATAATTAGCTTGAGTTTTTGCTTTAATCTCTTATATGCAGAGACAAAAAGCTTTTCATTGCAATGTACAGGTAAAAGTCAATTTGAAATTGTTGGTTCTCCTGGTGTTAAAGAAGAGATAAAAACTGTTACATACAAAGTAATTGATGGCGAACTTCAGGATCTGAATAATATAGCTTGTGAATTTTCTGATGCTCTTGTTACCTGTGAATCTAGTTTCTTAAACTTTAGAAAGCTTATCATTAATCAAGAAAGCAAAACCGTTAAAGATTTTATTGCCGGGAATAAAGGCTTTGGCCAATACACAGAGAGTTTTGAGGGTAAATGTGATTAAGGTCAATAAAATTAGTGGTCAACTTTTCGAGGTGGATGTCAGTCACGATGGCCAAACAAAACATCAGGTTACTTTGTCGACAGATGATTATATAAAGCTTAGCAAAGCAAAAATCAGTGACGAAGAATTAATAGTAGCCTCATTTAAATTTCTGCTTGATAGAGAATCGAATCAATCTATTCTCAAAGAATTTAACTTAAATATTATTCAAAAATATTTTCCTGAATACCTACGTGTGATTGATTCTTACTTCTAATTACAAGAAACTCATTTAGAAAAATATTGTCTTTTTTGGGTAACTAACAAATTTGGGGAAATGCATGACACTGCGCTTTTTTTTACTACTTTTTTTTATACTCAATTTATCTGCCGAAGAACAACAACCAAAAGACGGGATTTATCAAGAAAAATTTGACGACGGCAAACTTAAATATGAGATTTCATTTATGGAAGGAAAAAAACACGGTAAAGAAATTTTTTGGTATGAAAATGGAAATAAAAAAATGCAAAGTCATTTTATAAATGGAGTTGAAGAGGGCTTATGGAATCAATGGCATGAAAACGGGCAAAAAAAATTAGAAGTAAATTACAGCAACGGAAAAGAAAATGGACTGTGGCAACAATGGTATGAAGATGGAAAGCTTAAATCTAAAGTAAACTTTATTAATGGTGTGAAAGATGGTATCGAAACATATTGGAATCGCGATGGAAGTATCCGATACCAAGACAACTATATAAACGGAAAAATTACAAAACCTTAATTATGGCTAACTATAATGTCAGTGGATTAGTCACATTATCAGAGCTTGCCAAAGAAAATAATCAATCTTGGTGGGTTTATATTGTTGTATGTGCAGATCACAGCTTCTATACAGGCATAACCAATGATATTCATAAAAGATTGTCTGTGCATAATTCAGGCAAAGGTGCAAAATACACGCAAAGTCGACTCCCAGTAAAATTAGTTTATCAAGAATGTTATCCCAGCAGAGTTAAAGCAGGTCAAAGAGAATATCAAATTAAACAATTAAGTCGCTCTGATAAAGAAAAATTAATTCATTCTTAAATAGACTTTTAATAAAAATCCCTTAACATAGATTTATGTATCAATGGTTTGAAAAACTAATAAATCCCTTTCCTAACGGTATTTTTAAGACCCCTCCTAATTCACTTTCCAAATTTATTTGGCAATGTACTGATGGAATACGAGGCTATATTTTCCTCATGGCTTTTTTCACCACAGTAATAGCAAGTTTTGAGGCTATTTTATATACGGTACTTGGAAAAATGATTGATTTGATGAATGAAGAAGGCCCCCAAGATTTTTTAATTAATCACAGTTCTGTTTTAATTTTCCTTGGCATTATATTGATAGGTAGTACTTTATTTGTGGCAGCACAAACAATTTTTAAACATCAATCACTAGCGGGTGTTTTTCCTATGCGTATGCGTTGGAATTTTCATCGCTTATTATTAAACCAAAGTATTGATTTTTATAACAATGAATTTTCAGGACGTATTGCTACCAAGGTCATGCAAACTGCACTAGCAGTTCGTGATATGTGGTTTATTCTTGCCGATATTTTAATTTATGTTGTTGTATACATAACAACAATGATTATTTTGGTCGGAAATCTCAATTCATATTTATTTTTCCCTTTTTTGATATGGCTATCTCTCTACCTTATTGCACTTTTTCATTTTGTACCCAAGCTTGCAAAGCTTTCAAAAAATCAAGCTGATGCCAGATCACTCATGACGGGTCGTATTACTGATGCCTATACAAATATTAGTGTAGTAAAACTTTTTTCCCATTCAGGTCGCGAATCAGAATATGCAAAGCATTCAATGGTTGAATTTCTGAAAACGGTTCATGCCCAGATGCGACAAGTTTCGACCATTGAAGTAATAAATCATTTTCTCAGTATGTTCTTGGTTGTCAGTACAGCAGCGACATGTATCTGGTTATGGTCAAATGAAGTGATTCTTGTTGGCACTGTAGCAACTGCATGTGCTATGGCATTGAGGCTTAATGGTATCTCACACTGGGTCATGTGGGAGATGACATCACTATACGAGCAAATGGGTACAGCTCAAGATGGTCTTAATATGTTGTCAAGACAACAAGAAATTGAAGATACTATAGGATCTCGGATTGTTAAGTTTCCTAAATCCGATATCAACATTAAAAATATCACTTTTTCTTATAAGAAACATGATGCCTTATTTAAAAATTTTAATTTAAAAATAAAACAAGGAGAAAAAGTTGGCTTAGTTGGGCGTTCGGGTGCAGGTAAAACCACATTGATAAATCTTCTACTTCGATTTTATGATTTAAAAGAGGGGGAAATCTTGATTAATGATTATGATATAAAAAAAATTACACAAAACAGTCTAAGAGCGAATATCGCGATGGTAACGCAAGACACCTCATTACTGCATCGAAGCATTAAAGAAAATATTGCTTATGGCAATCCAAGTGCTTCTAAAAAAAATATCATTGCTGCTGCGAAAAAAGCTCAGGCACACAATTTTATTATAAAATTAAAAGATCAATATGGAAACAAGGGCTACGACACATTAGTGGGTGAACGTGGTATTAAACTTTCAGGCGGACAAAGACAGCGAATTTCAATTGCGCGTGTCATATTAAAAAATGCACCCATTTTAATATTAGACGAAGCAACCAGTGCCTTGGATTCTGAAATTGAATCCATTATTCAGAATAGCTTAAGTGATCTAATGCAAGGAAAAACTGTTATTGCGATTGCCCATCGTCTTTCAACCATTGCAGCAATGGATCGCCTAGTAGTAATTGATGAAGGAAATATAGTTGAAGAAGGTGATCATCAAAGCCTTCTTAAGAAAAAAGGCCTCTATTACCAGTTATGGCAACATCAAAGTGGTGGATTTATAGCAAACTAATTTTAGTTTAGAAAAAATTATTACTTTCTTGACAGTTATAAATGCCAAATTGAACAGTGTCGGTATGTGTGAGATCACTATAAAAATCAATCATCATTTTTTTCTGGATAAAATTAAAAGCATGTGCCTCATAATCTGACTTACAAACTACTTCAATGTCAGTTGAGTCACATTGATTCCAATTGAAGTCATTTATAGTAAGCTTGATGCCAAAAAAATAATTTTTAATCTGCAGAATTTTTTGATCCGGGATTTTTACTGTTTTATCTTTTGTGCCAAAAACCAACATTTCTAATGTTCTAAAAATTTCAATAATATTTTTCTCATCCTCTGAAATAATATCAGTACTTTCTAAAGAATCTTCGTCAACGGCCTTCATGATCTTGCCATCACAAGTGAGATATTTTTTATCAGGAAAAAAATATCCTAACCCCATGAACATCATGATGATGATGACAGCAAAGAAATATCTCATTTATCTGTTAAAGCAAGGTCTGTAATCGAATAGACCCCAGTAGGTCTCTCTTTTTCTGTTTTCCAGGTTTTCTTCTTAATTATGCAGCATCGATCACGGTTGATGTCTGATGCGCCAAACTTTAATTTTGCATTTGGTATGATTCGGTAAATATGTCTTTCAATGCCATCGATAGTCTCGGGGGCATCATCGTGAGCGCAAAAAATGAGGATATTTTGCTTTCTTGTATCTTGACGAATAACAACAAGATCTGTTCTGCCTAAATCTTTTAAATGTTTCCTTATTTTTTCTAGCTCTTCATTTGTTAAAGGCTCTAACTTTAAAAGACTGACCCGTTTAACTACAGAAATAGCATTCGCATTAATTTTATCTTTACTCAGCAATTGCGGAATAAATCTAACAATCCATACCTCTTTTTCTTTTGAGGACTTTAAGTTGCTAACTATATCTTCAACGGGATATTTAGTAAGAATTGGTGGTCGCATTTTAAGTAACTATCTTTCCAAAAATAAAGCCTATAAAGTAAATTAACGTTAAGATAAAAACACCCGGTAAAATAAATTTTGGTAGCATTTTAACAAAATTTAACTCCTGACTATTATAGACTGATTTTAATTCAGTCGATTGATATAAATAAAATCCAACCATATAACTGGGGAGCAACATAATTAACCATAATATATTTAATTTAGAAAAACCCATGCATAAACTCAAAATTATTGTCGAGATGATTACAAAACAGCCTAAACTGCCCCAAAAAGAAATTTTTTTCATTTTTTTTATTGGACTGTGAAATGAATGCTCTTACAATAGAAATTGTATAGGAAAATTAATAAAAATATTGCTTATGAACCGTTTTGATACGATTATATTAAGTTCGACTTTGATTTCAAGTGTAGTAATTTTTTTTATTTACTGTGGTTTAAAATTTTATAGTTTTTTTAAACATGGTCAGTGGATAAAAGGGGTTTCGACATGTGAAGTTTTTGAAATAGTTTGTTTTAAAAATACAAGTTTTGAATTTATTGGCAATCTTGAGGCGTTGGTTTTTGTGCCTATTGTCTTTTTAATTTACTTTGTACTGCATTTATTAATCATCAAAAAATCATGAGTTTTTTTAACTCCCCTTTCATTGATGGCTTCACTATAGTTTTCATAATTATTGTACTGGCTATCATAATTTATATTGCCTATATAAATACTCCCTAATATCTTAGATATTTTGAATAACTGTATTATGATATGGCCATGTTAATTATCATTAAATTTATTGTTACCGCAGCTATCATTGTATTAATTTCAGAGATTGCAAAGCATTTTGATCGGGTAGCTGCATTAATTGCATCCTTACCATTAGTTACCCTCATAACACTTTTTTGGCTTTATTATGAGAATCAACCTGATGAAAAACTAGCAAATCATGCTTATTACACCTTTTGGTATGTCATACCGACTTTGCCCATGTTTTTATTTTTTCCTTGGGGCATTAAGGTCTTTGGCTTTTGGGTAACATTCATTCTTTCAATATTTTTAACAATTATTATATTTTTAATTTACGCTATGATTCTTAAAAAACTTGGTATTGATTTAATTTAAATTTGAATTTTTTTTAATTTTAGTACTCCATACGCCATGCCTTATTTGCTGAAAATTATTATTGCTGTTGCTATCATAGTCGCTGCTAGTGAACTAAGTAAGAAAAGTGTCACTTTGGCAGCTATTTTGTTAGCAATGCCAATTGTGTTGTTTGCTTCCTTTACAATTATTTGGGAAGAAAGTCATGATGCACAGAAAATCGCTACATTAACTCATGAAACAGTGTTGTTTATATTGCCTGTAATACCTTTTTTATTTTTATTAAGTTGGTTGCTTAAAAATAACTTTAACTACTATCTCTCTCTATCCATATCTTGCATTGGAATTGGCATTGCTACTTTTATAGTGCAGAAATTTCTTCTTAATAATTTTTAACAATTAATAATATTTTCTTAAGACACATATGGGCAATTGTAAGACTTGCTAAAGTTGGAAATATTATCAACATATTATTTGGTAAATTAAAATGATTATTCTGTAAAAAATACAGAAGAAAAATAATGACAGGGATCGTAAAACCAGCTAACCAAAATACATCGTTTTTTAATTTAAAATTATTTCTAATTAATGCCCTTATCCCATGAAGCCCACAAAAATATATCGCAAACCACGTTACTGGATGAACAAAAGTTGCTAGCAGAATTAATGTTAACAATTCAAAGATAGATAACATTATTTCTGATCTATTTTTAAGATTGACAATTGATACACAAATATAAAAAATGCTACTTAAAAGAATTAAAACACTGATAAAAGAAGCAAAGTGTAAAGGTAAATTGCTTTGCGTTAGTAAATTGAAAATATCTATTACTTCTGCGGGATGAAAAACAATAGGCAATAAGGTTACACTTAGGCCCCAACTCAGCTTAGCAAATAAATTGAGGTCATTGGCAAAAAATAAGTCTGATTCCGCAAAATGAAAAACAGACATGAAGATCAGTAAAAATAACCCCAAAAGTGGTAAAACATACCAAATCATCAAGCCAATTAAAATTAAGGACAAATAAATAATAAGAATCCTTAATCGTATCGAAAAATTCTTAGAAGATTGCCATATTACTTTTCCGTCCATAGCTCCATGGCTTACCCCAATAGAACCAATTAAAATGAATGAAAGCATAATGACAGGATTCACATTAAAATAATCTATGAAGTTTTCTTTTGATAAAAATATATAGAGAATTAACAATTCGGAAAAGAAAATAAAAGCTACCTGATGGTTTATGATTTTATTCATAATAATTAAATAAACCTTTAACCATTATTTTTTTTGGTAATGCCAAAATAATTTTTATGATATCTAGTGTTGTTGATGAATCTGACAAAAATCGAATAATAGAGAAGATATTTGCATTTTTGAAAAGAGATATAAATAGTAAAGGCCCAATCTCTGGTTTGTTATAACAAACTTTTAAAAAAATACTATCCAGCCAATCTAATAATATTGGACCCTGGAAATAATAAGTAGCTTTATTTGATTGCGTGATTCTTTTTAAGTCTAGCTTGCCGAGCCAGTTTGCAATTCTTTGCATAGAGTAGCCAGTCGCTGGCCTTATCATACCTGCACTTATTCCAATTTTAATAGCCTGACTATTTGTATCGTTCTTAATAACCCCCATAGGCAAAATAGCTTTTTCTTTTCGTATAATTTTATAATCTTGATAATGATGTAAGAAATTTTTATGTACTTTACTAATTAGATTAAAGTCTACCTTTTTAGTAAAAAAGGTAGTCTCAATAAGCGCTCTTTTTTTTGAAAACGGCAAGATATAATTAAATATGATTGCATCATCGCTTTTTTGAAAATTCATTAATGTTGCAGCAGTGTCATCAAACTGATCCCTAGCAACGCTGATTTCCGTTCCTATAAAAGCTTGATTTAATACTTCAGGATATTTATATATTGCCTTATTTTTTGGGGGTCGGCTGTCAAAAAGATAAGTTGATTTAAATAACTCTCCAGATTTTGTTCTTACCAAAAATAAATTCTCATACACAATGTCATCAACGATGATATTTTTTTTATAGGTAATATTTTTACACTGTGCTAATAATAGCTGGAGTGTTTTATTGCCATCGAAAGCTTTATATTGATAAGGTTTGATTTTTTGTAAGATGGATTCTTTACTATTTATTAATTTGATACTTTGCCATATCTTTTTTGGCTTAAGTTTATAAGTTTTCTCAATATCAAAAAGGTTTGGCCCCGCCCACACGCAGAAGGTTTGATCACTTCGAATTTTTTTATTTTTTTCTAATACCAGAATTTTTTGCTTAGAATTATTTTTTGTATATTGACTCAAAAACATTAAGGTTGATAAGCCGCCCCCAATAAAAATAATGTCATAAATATTTTTCATACATTATTTGCCTCAGGCAACTTATGAATAGCCTTATGCAAGAGGTAATTATGTTGTGGAATGTTACTAATTACACGTTGCTTTTTAAATAAAAATTTAATGGTTTTAATAATTTTTTCATATTTTGTCAAAAATACTCTTGGCTCATCATAGGAGATACAATTAATTTTTATCTTAATTCCAATTTCACGATACAAATGAGCGGCAATAAAAATAGTCCTTTGTGTTTGTTTTGGTAAAAACTGAATTCCCACATTTGCACTTTGATAGTAATGATCAGCTAAATCAATTAATTTATCTCTTGCGTGATTAATCTTTCTCTCTTGCTCTACTGATGGATTTATTAATTTTTCTGGAGAGACCTTACCAATCATCGTTTCTGGAATATAAATACGGTTATTGTTTGCATCTTCATAAATATCCCTTGCAATATTTGTTAATTGCATTGCTATCCCAAGATCAATAGCATAATACCTAAGTGTTTTATTTTTTAACTCCATAACATCACATAGCATTAATCCAACCACACCTGCAACTCGGTAGCAATAAATAATTAATTCATTTAATGTTTTTGGTTGTTTCTGGTTAATATCAAATGACTGTCCATTAAAAAATTCTTTTAGCAAATGTTCCTGAGGGACTAATCTAGGTTCCAATGATTTGAATGAATCAAATATTTTGTGATCTTTTTTTTTCTTCCATGTCTGTATTATATTTTTTAATGTATCTTTATCTTTTTTTTCATCAACTAAATCATCAATATTTCTACAAAATTGATAGACCGCATAAAAACGATTTGCTATTTCTTTTTCTAAAAAACGGGAGGCCCAATAAAAAGTTTTACCATGTTTTCGCATTGATTGTGAAGGGCTGATCATGGATATATTATCCGCTCAACTACTTTTGCTGAGTTTATTACGCCAGGTAATCCTGCACCTGGATGTGTTCCTGCTCCAACATAAAATAAATTTTTATATAAATCATCTTGGTTGTGAGTCCTAAACCATGCGGATTGACTCAATAATGGTGCTATAGAAAAACCAGAGCCGTGGGGTGTCCGATAATTCGTTTTAAAATCAACTGGCGTCATTGAAAAAATATTCTCACTTTGTTCAATAATGTTTGGCAAAATCGTATTATCTAAAGCCTGCATTACCTTGGCTGTAAATTCCTCCTTAATTTCATCCCATTGATGACCACCCTTCAAATTGGGAACAGGTATTAAGGCATAAAAACTATCAGCGTTACTTGGTGCAAAAGATGGGTCTGTACAAGTTGGTCGATGTAAGTATATAGAAAAATCCTCAGCAAGCTTATGATCATCAAAGATGTCTTTGAGTAATTCTTTATATCTGGGTCCCATCCAAATAGTATGGTGTGCAATATTTTTATACTTTATTTTCGATCCGAAGAATATAACAAATAGCCCCATAGAATGCTTTGCGAATTTTTTAATGAATGTATTATGCAAAGAAATTTTCTCTTGGCCCAAAAGCTCAGAAGAAACTTGTACTGGATCAGCATTACAAATTAATTTATCTACACTGTGTTGTTCTCCATTCTTAAATGAAATTTCCGTCACCTTCGAATTTTTAACATGAATTTGATCAGCATCATGCTTGTACTGAATATTAATATCATGTCGTTTCATCAATTTTTCTAACTCATTAACCAGTTTTCCTGTACCACCCATGCAGAAGTAAATACCCCATTTCTGTTCTAAGGCATGAATAAGTGAATATATGGAGGATGTCGAGAATGGATTGCCGCCTACTAGCAAAGGTTGAATTGAAAATGCTTGCCGAAGATTTGGGTGCCTTATGTAACTTGAAACAAAACTATAAACTGAACGATAGCCTCTTAATCTTATAATATCTGGCGCATATTTTACCATCGTCATAAGCTTGCCAAAAGGCTGGCTGGCTAATTTTTCATAACCTAACTCAAATATTTTTTGCGATGCCTTTAACATTTTTAGATAGCCATCAACATCTTTTGGTGACAGGGATTTTATTTGTGCCAACATTGTTTCTTGATTTGGCCCATAATCAAATATAGTTTTATCATAAGAAAAATAGAATTGATACCATGGGTCCAAAGCTCTAAATTCCAAATGATCTTCAAGATTCTCTCCTAATAGAGCAAATAACTCATAAAAAAGAATAGGCGCTGTAATAACTGTTGGGCCAGCATCATGTGTATAGCCACCCCTTTCAAAAACTTGTGCTCGCCCTCCTAAGGTATCTAATCTTTCAAATAGCGTCACTTCATTCCCATGAGCACGCATACGAATTGCGGCAGCAATACCTCCAAAACCACCGCCGAGAATACTAATTTTTTGCATATGTATTTATTTTAGTAAAAAGCTCATCTTTCAATGCAATAACAATTGGCTGAATAACAATTGGCAAACGATGAACTTTAAGCATCATATTTTCGAGCAATAACTTCACCAGATTTAAATTTTCATTTAATAAATCTTGATTGATTAAATTTTTAATATTTACCTTATTCTTAGATTGTTTTTTTTTGTTTTCAAACAGCCGAATTAAGACTGCATTAGGATGGTTATTTAGCAAATCAGAACATTGTGCTTGTTCAATTCCAATTAAATTTTCAATATCATTAAGCCATTGATAGGCAAGCCCAAATTCATTGGCAATTTCTGATAATGCTTCACATTCATCACCCGCATATTCTTTACATTTAAACATGCCCATCATTGGTAATAAAATTAATGGTGCCGTCTTATTAACTGCTATTTGTTGATACTCGGGCCATGAAGTTCTTTTTGAATCTACACTGACATCAACAGATTGGCCAAATATAATGTCTTTAACAGAACATGAGAGTAATTTTAATAATATGGTTTGATGCCAGCCTTGTTCAATTTCTGTTAGCTTTCTAAATGACTCTGCTATTAAAAAATCTCCTGAACATATGGCAGCAGGAATACCAAATTCCTTCCAAACAGTTAACCTTCCTCGTCTGAGTGAATCATTGTCACAAACATCATCATGCAATAAAGAGGCGCTATGAATTAATTCACATACCACAGCCCATTTAATGTAAGTTTGATTTGAAAGGCCTAATAATGCTCCCGAAGCTAATGCAAGTCTTGCTCTTATCCATTTACCTTCAGATTCACCATGATGTTTTAGCCACTGAGATAAAAAATTATCATCTACAGCTAAGCTTGATGCAAACTCATGCTTAACCTGTTGTAAAAATTCATCCGCTTCAGGCGGCATAAAAAATTCAGAGTGACCAATTTGACTTAATTTCATATATAAAAAAAACGCGCCATTACTGGCGCGTTTATTCTCAAGTTTTTTCAGCTAAATTATTTAGTACCTAAGCACCTGCGTCAGATTTACGTTGAGCAATCATATAAATCATGACACCAAACACTGCTTTAGCTACTACATCAGCAATCGTATATCCTACTTGAACAGCTGCATTAATTTCACCTGCAACCATTCCACCAACACCTAGCATTGGTAGGATAAACACTACTGGATAAAAACACCATGAAAGTATTGTAAGCGTTCTAGCGCCACCTACAAGACCTTGAACAGCTTTTGGTTGTTTTGGAATAGATGCACCCAAACCAGAAACCAAATCTCGTACAATGTACAAGAATGGAATCATCGCTGCAATCCACCATACCCAACGTGTACCCGCATCTGCTGAAACCTCGCCTGGATAACCAAGTACAACCATTAAAGCAGCTGCAAAAGCTAACTTGGTACCTCTGGAGTAAGTTTCATCTTTACTTAATCTCATAACTAAAACAAGTTCAAGTAAAAGTAGCGGTACTGTTAAGAGCCAATCAACATAACGATATGCATCATTAAATTGAGCTCCCGTTGCCTCAACCATTCCATTAGATAGTACATAAGCATCATTAAAGCTTTCGAACATTCTCACGTAGTGGTAAAAGGCGATTAAACAAACTAGGCCAGACAAAGTTAAAGCTGTTTTGTATGCTGGAGCGACTTGAGAGCGCTGAGCAAAAAAGAACACTGTCCCTGCGCCAAATGTTGCGATGGCAAACGACAGTGAATTGTAGACTAAATTATAATCTGCAAATTCCATTGTTTCTCCTGTTCCTTACTAATACCTTTTTTAAACTTCCAGCTCTTTAAAAAACATATCAATAATTAATTATTTAATAAAAAGGCAAAAAATTTTGGTATGGAGAATCTGCATTCCTCCCAGTGCAAGAATTAGTGCCACTTATTACAAATACAATTAATAAGTGTACTTATAATCAATTAGTTTTGAAAGAAAAAATCTGATTTAGTTTAATTTTTTTTTGAATATATTGAATACAGCACCCAAACAAAAACAATGCCTGCCGCACCGGAAGTAGCGATGTTATTTAGCACATTTGATAATATTGCCACTAAATTTAGATTTCCAATAAAAGGAATATTAGGTTGGCCTAATAGCAGTTCAACCAACACAAATAAAATAATTAGACTCAATAAAGATTCAGTTAAGTTTACTGCCCATTTTTGTACTAATTTTAAATAATTCATTTTAAAACCTCGTTTGAAAAAGGGCCCTTTAGGGCCCTTTAAACTATGGAAACTTAAACAATTTCTATACTACTTCCTAGCTTTCCAAATTGAATAAAGAACCCAAACAGCAACAAGACCAACAATGCCTTGACTGCCTAAGCTATTTATTAATTCAGTAACAGTGCCGATTACATTAGGTGTTCCAAAAAATGGGACAGCTGCACCCCCCATTAATATTTCAAGAACGATTGATAATGCGAGTAGGCTTACAATGGTTTCTGACAATCCACCAGCCCACTTTCTTACGGTTGCTAGTACATCCATAACTATTCTCCTGTTGTAATATAAAAAAGTTTAAACTTTCATCTCTTTAAACTTGAAAAAAGTTTACACCTGTTTTTTATAAAAAACACAATATATTGAGTTTTTTTTAATTTTTAAACTAAATGTAGAATTTTTAGTGTAGGATAATAGGTTCCCTCTCAACATATAGTGTTTTCCTGAAAGCCTGACTTTTTCAATACTCTACTTAATTACAGCCGCCTTTAATAATCAACCTATGATTATCTATAATGGTTTATTATTTATAAATAACCATGGGGAATTAAAATGAGTAAATTAGATGATGATATTGTGGCATGCGGCTGTGGCAGAAGCCCAACAGGAAAATGCATCGGTTGGCATGGTCTCTCTGAGGAGGAATATCAAATAAAACTCAAAGAATATGAGGATGAAGAAAAGAAATAGAAAAAATAGTATTCCTTTTGAAAACTATTTTTTAGATCGTTTCGACGTTATTCCACGGTAACTGATTTTGCTAAATTTCTAGGTTTATCAACATCTGTTTTTTTAATTAATG
>JAFMCB010000016.1 GCA_017858095.1 Methylophilaceae bacterium
AAAGAAAGCAGCAGCTAAGAAGCCAGTAAAGAAAGCAGCAGCTAAGAAGCCAGTAAAGAAAGCAGCAGCTAAGAAAAAATAAATAAGGAAAAAGCTTAATATCAAAAATAACCAAGCTTTCGCTTGGTTTTTTTTTACTAAAATATGGTCAATATTAAAGAAAACTTATACAGCTTAAATAAAAATATAGATGAATTAAAGAATTCTATTCGCCCTGCAATTGTTGCAGTAAGTAAACAACAAAATTTCGAAAAAATTATTGAAGCCTTTAAGGCTGGTCAAACAATTTTTGCCGAAAATTATCTTCAAGAGGCCTTAGATAAGCAGAAACTTCTCAAGGAATATCCTATTGAATGGCACTTTATTGGACCTATACAAAGCAATAAATGTAAATTAATTGCAGAAAATTTTCATTGGGTACAAACGGTTGATAGAATTAAAATTGCCAAAAGACTTAATGATAATTGCATAAACAAAAAAATTAATATTTGTATCCAAATTAATATAAGTGAGGAAGAATCCAAAAGCGGTATTATGTTGGATGAGGTTGATAGTTTTGTAAGTGAACTTAACCAATTTAAACAATTACGTTTACGAGGAATTATGGCTATTCCCTCACATATTAGTCAGGAAGATAAATTAATACGTGAATTAACCTTGTTAAAAAAAATATTTGATAATTTAAAAATAAAAAATAAAAATATGGACACATTATCTGTTGGTATGTCTGAGGATTATTTATTAGCTTTAAATTATGGTTCAACCATGATACGTGTAGGTAGCCATATATTTGGAGCGAGAAAATGATAATAAAGAATCAAATTATATTTATTGGTGGGGGTAATATGGCGCAAGCCATAATTACTGGGTTGATCAGCTGTAATGTTGATAAAAGCAATATTTTTGTTGCCGATACTGATCAGGATAAAAGAGCAGAAGTAGAAACTAAGTTTTCAATAAAAACTACTAAAAAAATACTTACGTTGTCTGAAAATGCTATTGTGATTCTCGCAACAAAACCTGACCAAATTCATAAGGTATGTGAGGAAATTAGCAGTCAACTTAATAGCCAAATAATTATCTCTATTGCTGCAGGTGTTCAGCTTTCTCAAATACAAAAATACTTAAAAGGCTATGATCAAATTATCAGAACCATGCCAAATTTGGTGGCTCAAATACAAAAAAGTATTACGGCTGCTTACGCGCATCCAAACATAAATGATAGAAATAAATTGATTGTTGATTATATTTTAAACACATTTGGCGATTGTATTTGGTTAGAAGATGAAAAAAAATTAGATGCTGTCACTGCCATATCTGGAAGTGGCCCAGCATATGTTTTTTATTTTCTGCAAATAATCATTCAAGCTGGGGAAGAAATTGGTTTATCGAGTTCTGAATCGCAAAAGTTAGCTTTGAAAATGCTTCAAGGTTCTGCCCAGTTCGCAGAGAGGAATATTTCTGATCTGGAAACTATCATTCTTAATGTAACGTCAAAAGGTGGCACAACAGAACAAGCGCTGAAATATTTTAAAAATCATTCATTCAACAAAATTATAAAAGGTGCCATTAATGCCGCGTACACCCGAGCAAAAGAGATTGGTGAGAAATAACGATGGTTAAAGATGTAATCGTGGGCCTATCTGGTGGGGTCGATTCAGCAGTTACAGCATGGCTTTTAAAAAAGCAAGGTTATAACGTCAGTGCAATTTTTATGAAAAATTGGGAAGATGATGACAATGATGAATATTGCTCAAGCAAACAAGATCTAATTGACGCTGTCTCGGTTGCAGAAAAAATTGGCATTGATATTGAAGTAGTAAATTTTGCAAAAGAATACAAAGAAAAAGTTTTTAATCTTTTTATTGATGGATTAAATAAAGGCATTACACCAAATCCAGATATTTTATGTAATTCTGAAATTAAATTTGAAGCTTTTTTGAATCATGCACTTGCCTTAGGCGCCGATAAAATAGCTACCGGGCATTACGCAAATGTCGCTGAAGTAGAAGGTCATTTTCAACTTTTAAAAGGTGAGGATGGTTCAAAAGATCAAAGTTATTTCTTATGTCGTCTCAATCAAAAACAATTATCAAAATCCTTGTTTCCGTTAGGAAGTTTACTTAAAAGTGATGTTAGAAAAATTGCCAAGGAAAATGGTTTACATAATTACGATAGAAAAGACTCCACCGGTATATGTTTTATTGGGGAAAGACCTTTTGCAGAATTTATCAATCAATACATACCAGAAAATCCAGGCTCTATCATTAATGAGCAAGGCAGCATACTAGGAGAACATGTTGGTCTAAATTTCTACACCATTGGACAACGTCAAGGTTTAAAAATAGGTGGGGTACATCATGGTGACGGAAGGCCTTGGTTTGTAATTGACAAAGATTTTTCAAACAACAACTTAATTGTAGGTCAAGGGCATAACCATCCAAAATTACTTAAAGATGGCCTGTTAGCCGTTGATATGCATTGGATCAAAGAGAGCGCACCAAAAAAAAACTGGGTTTACTCTGCAAAAACACGATATCGTCAAGCAGACGCACCCTGTGAAATTGATGAACTAGGAGATGACACGGCAAAAATTCTTTTTGGTCAAAAACAATGGGCAATTACCCCAGGACAATCAGTGGTTATATATGAGAGCAATGTTTGTCTTGGGAGTGGGTTTATCGAAAAAGCTATTAATATTAATGAATAAACTGTCAAAAAAAATTATCGATGAAGCAATTAAAAAAAATGTCGAAGATGCACTTCGTGAGGACATAAGAAAAATTGATCTTTCTGAAAATATCATCATGGGTAAGAAAAAAGCATGTGGTGTTTTAATAGCAAAACAAAGTGCGGTTTTATGTGGTAGCGCATGGTTCAATAAAACTTTTAGCACGCTAAATAAAAATATTCAAGTAAAGTGGCTTTTCAAAGATGGTGACTACTTTAAAAAAGGTAGCAAATTATGTGAGATTAAGGGGCCTTATCAAGATTTACTCAAAGGTGAGCGTGTTGCCATCAACTTTATACAAACATTATCCTCAGTTGCAACTAATACTCATGAACTAACAGCATTAATCAAAAATTTTCCCACAAAAATTTACGATACGCGCAAAACAATTCCTGGGTTAAGGATTGCACAAAAATATGCAGTTTTAACCGGCGGTGGAAATAATCAGCGTCTTGGTTTGTTTGACCAAGTCTTAATTAAAGAAAATCATATAAACGCTTTTGATAACTTGGAAAATTTGCTAAAGCAACTAAAAAAATTGAAATTAACGAACAAGATTCAAATTGAAATTGAAAATATAAATGATTTAAAATTGGCCCTTGCATATGATGTTAAAAATATCTTATTGGATAATTTTTCAATAAAAAAAATTAGGGAAGCAATCGAGATAAATCAAAAAAAAGCTTTACTTGAGGCCTCCGGTAATATTACAAAAAAAAATATTATTCATTATGCCAAAACGGGTGTGGATAGAATTTCATTAGGTGCTTTAACAAAAAATATCAAAGCAATTGATTTTTCAGTAATTATTCATCCCTTTTAAGCCTTTTAAACTTGACCAAAACCCGTTAAATAGGGTATTTTACTTGTTTATAAGAATTCACGCTCCATGAAATCAGAGATTATCACCGGCGCTGAAATCGTCATCCGATCTTTACAGGAAGAAGGTACTGAATTTGTTTTTGGCTACCCCGGCGGGGCAGTCTTAAATATTTATGATGCGATTTTTAGCCAAACTAAATTTAAGCATGTACTCGTTCGACATGAGCAAGCGGCTGTGCATGCTGCAGATGCTTATGCCCGCGCTACTGGTAAAGTTGGGGTTGCTCTTGTTACCTCTGGGCCTGGTGCAACAAATGCCGTCACTGGAATTGCAACTGCGCACATGGATTCCGTCCCAATGGTTATTATTAGTGGACAAGTGCCTACTCACGCGATTGGACAAGACGCCTTTCAAGAATGTGATACCGTTGGCATTACAAGACCCTGCGTAAAACATAATTTTCTCGTCAAAGATATTAATAAAATTGCTTCAACCATTAAAAAAGCATTTTATATTGCAGCAACAGGAAGGCCTGGCCCAGTTTTAGTTGATATACCAAAAGATATTACAGCTGAATCTGCTGAATTTCTTTATCCTAAAGAAATTCATATGCGCTCCTACAATCCAGTAACAAAAGGTCATCTAGGGCAGATTAAAAAAGCGCTTGATATTCTAATTAATGCAAAAAAACCAGTTGTGTATTCTGGTGGTGGAGCTGTTTTAGGTAATGCCTCTGCACCACTGACAAAATTAGTTAATCTTCTTAATTTTCCAATAACAAGCACCTTGATGGGCCTTGGGGGATTTCCAGCATCAGATGAAAAATTCCTCGGCATGCTTGGCATGCATGGTACCTATGAGGCTAATATGGCAATGCAAGACTGTGATGTTCTTCTCGCAGTTGGTGCTCGCTTTGACGATAGAGTGATCGGTAACCCTGATCATTTTTTATCTAAACCAAAAAAAATAATCCATATTGACATTGATCCAGCATCAATATCCAAAAGAGTTCAAATTGATATTCCAATTGTTGGTGATGTTGTAAGTATTCTCAACGACCTAATTGAGGTTTATGAAGAACAGAAAAATAATCATGATAAAAACCAATTAGAACCCTGGTTAAAACAAATTAAAACGTGGAAATCTAAGAATTGCCTCGCATTCGAAGATGATAAAAAAGTAATAAAACCACAAAGAGTTATTCAAACTTTACATGAAGTAACTAAAGGAGATGCTTTTATTACTTCTGATGTTGGACAACACCAAATGTGGGCTGCGCAATATTACCCTTTTGATAAACCTAGAAGATGGATTAACTCTGGAGGTTTAGGTACTATGGGTGTGGGATTGCCCTATGCAATGGGCTGTCAACTTGCATTTCCTGATGCGCAGGTAGCCTGTGTAACCGGTGAAGCATCAATTCAGATGTGTATTCAAGAATTATCCACTTGCAAACAATTTCATCTGCCTGTGAAGATTGTTAATTTAAATAATCGCTACATGGGTATGGTAAGGCAATGGCAAGAATTTTTTTACGGCAATCGTTATGCTGAATCCTATATGGATGCCCTGCCCGATTTTGTAAAACTCGCTGAATCCTATGGGCATGTTGGATTTAAAATTGAAAAACCAGAAGATATTAAACCAGTGCTAGAGGAAGCATTTAGTCCAAAATTAAAAGAAAGCCTGGTCTTTTTAGATTTTATTACTGACCAAACTGAAAATGTCTTTCCAATGGTGCCAAATGGTAAAGGTCTATCTGAAATGATATTAGCTGAGGACTTATAACGATGCGCCACATTATTTCTTTATTGATGGAAAATGAATCCGGTGCACTATCGCGAGTTTCAGGGCTTTTCTCTGCACGTGGTTACAATATTGAATCATTGACGGTTGCCCCAACAGAGGATGCCTCTTTATCGCGGATGACCATTGTGACAAGTGGGTCAGATGAGGTTATTGAGCAAATTATTAAACAATTAAATAAATTAATTGATGTGGTTCGTGTTCTTGATCTAAATGATGGAAAATATATCGAACGAGAATTGATGTTAGTAAAAGTTAAAGCTGGTGATAAACACCGTGATGAAATGAAAAGAATATCTGATATTTTTAGGGGCCGTATTATTGACGTTTCGGATAATACTTTCACAATAGAGCTCACTGGGTCGTCAAGCAAACTAGATGCATATTTAGAAAGTTTGGATGGCGATGCCATTATTGAAACTGTCAGAACAGGTGCCTCAGGTATTGGTCGAGGTGACCGAATTTTAAAAGTGTAATTTTACAAAAGGAAAAATATGAAGCGTTATTACGATAAAGATGCTGACCTTAATATTATTAAAAGTAAGAAAGTCGCAGTCATTGGTTACGGCTCTCAAGGACATGCACATGCAAATAATTTAAAAGACTCTGGAGTGGATGTTGTGGTTGGGCTCAGAGAGGGTTCGGAGTCAGCTAAAAAAGCATCTGATGCGGGGTTAAATGTAAAATCAATAAATGCTGCAACCGCATGGGCAGATCTTATTATGATTCTAGCTCCCGATGAATTTCAAGCAGCTTTATATACAGAAAGTATTGAGCCAAATCTCAAACAAAATGCAACGTTAGCTTTTGCGCATGGGTTTAACATTCATTTTGATTTAATTAAACCACGAGCTGATCTTGATGTAATAATGATTGCTCCAAAAGCGCCTGGTCATACCGTACGCTCTGAATTTGTAAAAGGCGGCGGTATTCCCGATTTAATTGCTGTAAAACAGAATGCGTCCGGCAATGCCAAAGATGTGGCATTATCATATGCCTCTGCTATCGGTGGTGGAAGAACAGGTATTTTAGAAACAACTTTTAAAGATGAGACTGAAACAGATCTCTTTGGAGAACAGGCAGTTTTATGTGGGGGAACAACTGCATTGGTTCAGGCTGGTTTTGAAACTTTAGTTGAAGCAGGGTATGAGCCAGAGATGGCTTATTTTGAGTGTCTGCATGAACTAAAATTAATAGTTGATTTGATGTATGAGGGAGGTATCGCGAATATGCGTTATTCGATATCAAATACAGCTGAATATGGTGATGTTACTCGCGGTCCGCGTGTTGTTACATCTAAAACAAAAGAAGAGATGAAAAAAATCTTATCAGAAATTCAAAGTGGAGAATTTGCAAAAGAATTTGTAAAAAATGTAAGCACGCTCCCAGCCGCAAGAGAAAAACAAAAAGAACATCAAATTGAACAAGTTGGTGAATCGCTTAGGTCCATGATGCCATGGATCAATAAAATTGTTGATAAAACAAAAAATTAATTGAGTAATAATTTATCTTATCCATCAATCGCCAAGGAAGGGCTTCCTTTTCTTGGCGCCGCCTTTGCAATTAGTATTTTAGTATCCTTCTTTTATTTTGAATTGAGTTGGTTATTTTGGATTATCACAATTTTTATTCTTCAATTCTTTCGTGATCCGCCGCGAACAATTCCGCAAGATAAAAATGCGATACTTTCAGGCGCGGATGGAAAAGTTATCGCAATTGAAAAAACAGATGACCCTTACTACATGAGAAAATCAATCAAGGTCAGTGTCTTTATGAATGTATTTAATGTGCATTCAAATAAAGCCCCCTGCCAAGGCAAAATTATTAAAAAAAATTATTACCCAGGTAAATTTTTAAATGCTGCGTTATCAAAAGCATCACTTGAGAATGAACGATGTGCCCTAGTTATTGAAAGGGATGATAAAAAAATTATTACTTGTGTACAAATTGCAGGTCTTATTGCGCGAAGAATACTTTGCTATAAAAATTATAATGAATTAATTTCCGCAGGTGAGCGCTATGGCTTTATTCGATTTGGCTCACGCGTCGATCTTTATTTGCCGGTCGATGCCCTTATCAAGGTTGAATTGGGTCAAAAAGTCAAGAATGCCGAAACCATAATTGCGCATCTAAATTAATTTAAGCGTCTGATAAATGTTGCCAAAGTTCATTTAGCGCTTGTTCATAGACTTCTCTCTTAAAGTCAATAATTTGGTCTAGTGGTGACCAAAAATCGTCCCAACGCCAGTCATCAAATTCAGGTTTATCAGTATTTTTTAAAAACACATCGGAGTCATTACCCAACAGCCTCAACAGAAACCATATTTGTTTTTGCCCTTTGTATCGATCACGCCAATCTCTTCTAATCCAGTTTTTTGGTACATCATAACGCAGCCAATCTTGAGTTCGGGCAACAATCTCGACATGCTCAGGGCTCAAACCTACCTCCTCCATTAATTCTCGGTACATTGCAGCTTCAGGAGTTTCATTATTTTGAATACCACCTTGAGGAAACTGCCATGAATCCTCATGTGAGCGCTTTGCCCATAAGACTTTTTTATCTTTATTAAAAATAATGATGCCTACATTGGGTCGGTAACCCTCATTATCTATCATGATGTATCCTTATATTTTTATTCCATTTTTTCACAAAACGATTTTTATTGACAGTCTAAGTTATGTATAAATTTTTTATTGTTATTGTTATTGTTATTTTAGCCTTGGGCGCTCTTTTTACTATGAATTCACCACCTAACAAAGCATTTATAACCAATCAGGGGGAGGACACTGTAAGTATTATTAATCTTGATACATTCCAAGTTGAGAAAAGAATCAAGGTCGGTAAGAAGCCCCTTGGCATCACCATACTAAAAAATAAATCAATCGCGCTAGTTGGCAATGTTGAAAGTCAAGATCTCTCTGTTATTGATTTAAAAAAAAATGTGGTTATCAAAACATTAGCACTAAAAGCAACCCCATTAGGGCTTACGCATAATAAAGATGAAACTGAGATCTATGTAACCGATTGGTTTAATAGTCAAATTTTTGTTATCAACAGCATGAATTTTGAGATTATAAAAAAAATACCAGTTGGGAAAACTCCTTCTGGAATAGCTTTCAATGAAAAATATTCTTTTATTGTTATAAGTAATAGAGATTCAAATTCTGTAGAAATTTATACAGAAAAAGAAATGCGATTAGAAAAAAAAATTATGGTTGGAAAACACCCATATGGAATAAGTACCGAGGGCGATTATATTTATACTGCCAATGTTTATGATGACTCAATCACGGTTATCAATCTTACTAATTGGCAAACGAAAGAAATAAAAGTGGGAGATCACCCTTACAATGTAATTAAAATAAATGATCAGCTTTTTGTAACTAACTCATTAGATGACAACATATCAATCATTGATACAAAAACCTTTACTGAAATACTAAAAATTCCTACAGGGGAAACGCCCGAGAATTTATGGGTCGATAAAAAAAATAATCGATTAGTAATCTCTAATTGGGGATCAGATTCAATCTCTATTATTAACCTTCATGATATGAAAAATATTAAGGAGGTAAAATCAGGCCTCCAAAGCCGTGCTTTTGGGGACTTTATCCTTAATTAACCAAGACAAGTCCGCACGCCATAAAATTATAGTATGATGAAATTAATTTTTAATTTTTAAAGGATTGGTATGAAGAAGTATTTATTTTTAATGATCACTTTGCTTTTATCTTTTCAATTGTTTGCCCATGGGCCAACGCCACAAAAGGTCCAAGAGTCTCTAGTTATTAATGCTCCAGCAGATAAGGTTTGGACTATGGTAAAAGATTTTTGCAATATTCATAATTGGCATCCTGCCGTTGAAAAAACGACATGTGAAAAAAAGGGGGAGGACACTTTTAGAACGTTGGTTCTCAAATCTGGTGAAACCGTATATGAAAAACTAAGGGGTGTTGACGATGATTTAATGAAATTAAAATTTGAAATTGTTAAGTCACCAAATCCTTTTACAGATTTTAATTCCTATTTAATTGTAACAAAAGGATCGACTGATAATGAGTCCACTGTGCAATGGACTGCGAGATTTTATCGTCTCTATAAACTTAATCCACCGATTCCAGAAGGACAAGATGACGCAACGGCTAAGGCTGCAGCGCAAGCAATCGTCGATAGTGGCTTAAAAGGTTTAAAAAAGACGTTAGAAGCTAACTAGAATATAACTCATTTTGTTAGTAATTAATGAATCCGAGCAGCCAGAAGCTCTTGTCTTCTGGCTACATGGTTTGGGTGCTGATTGCCATGACTTTGTTCCTGTTATCAATGCTCTAGATCTGAAAAACTTTGAATTCATCCTCCCAAATGCGCCGATAAGGCCCATTACCTTAAATGGCGGTATGCTGATGAGGGGGTGGTACGACATCGAATCATTAAATATCGAAACACATGATACCGTTGGTTTAGAGTTTTCCAAATCAATGCTTGAGGATATTATTAAAAAAAAAATTAATTCCAAAAAGTCTTGCCCAAAAATATTTATAGTAGGATTCTCTCAAGGTGCAGCCCTTGCTTTGTACTTATCAGAATTTTCACATTATAATTTTTCGGGTGTCATCGCATTATCAGGTTATCTTCCGATGTATAATAAAAAAAAATATGACAGATCATCACTTTATGCAATTCATGGAACACATGATGATGTTATAAACATTGCATTGGCAAAAAAAAGTTACTCCGAATTAATAGATAACGGGTCATTAAAATATTTTGAATTCTCGATGGCTCATGAAGTAATTGAAAAAGAGATTTTTTTAATAAAAGATATACTAATGAGTGAGTGCGTATCATGACTGAAAAGAAAATACACATTGAAAGTCTGCTTGAAGAGTTGGAGTCCATTATAGAAAAAATGGAGGATGATAACCTCAACATCGAACAATCACTAACTTCTTATGAACGGGGTATAAGTTTAGTTAAGCAAGCACAAGCGAAATTGAATGAAATTGAAAAAAAAGTACAAATTCTTTCAAAGAGTGATCACTTAGAAAATTTTGATCCCGATGACTAACCAATCCACTGATTGGATTCGTTATACACAAAATGAAATAAACCAATCATTAGAAGAATTATTTACCTGCTACCCAAATAATGTGCTTAAGGATGCCATGTGTCATGCTGTCCTCAATGGCGGTAAAAGAATTCGAAGTTTGATTATCAAATCCGTTGGCTCTGCATTTAATATTGAAAAAAATATTTTAAATCAACTTTCTGTTGCTATTGAATTAATTCATGCCTACTCACTTATTCATGATGATCTTCCTGCTATGGATAATGATGACTATCGAAGAGGCCAGCCTACATGCCATAAAAAATTTGGTGAATCGCAAGCAATATTAGCCGGCGATGCCTTGCAGAGCTTAGCGTTTGAAGTATTGTCATCCGATAAATTAAATATTGTGTCTAACAATAAAACATCTATTATTCATTTTTTTGCAAATGCAATAGGAGCTAAAGGAATGGTATTAGGGCAATCTCAAGATATGATTTTCACTGGCCAAACAATAAACATAAAACAATTATCCGAAATGCAACTCTTAAAAACAGGAAAACTTTTTGAACTAGCATGTGTTTGCCCAGTTTTAATCAACTCTGCCATTGATAATACTAACGTTAAAAAATTCCAAAAGTTAGGCGCTTTGATTGGAAAAATGTATCAGATAACAGATGATATTCTTGACGCAACAATTTCCTCCGATCAACTTGGAAAAACATCAGGCAAAGATCAGGATGCCAACAAGCAAACGTATGTGACTATTTTTGGTATTGAGGAATCAAAAAAAATAAATAATAAAATTTTTCAAGAAATAAAACTTTTAATTTCTGTTTTAAAAAGAGATCTAACTCAGTTATCCATGTTAATCGATTATATTTTTGAAAGAAAATTTTAATGAGCATACTTGAAAAAGTAAATTTTCCTAAAGATTTAAAGTTATTATCAAGACAGGATCTTAAAACACTATGCAATGAATTAAGAAGTTTCATAATAGATAGTGTTTCACAAACGGGTGGGCACCTTTCGTCTAATCTTGGTGTGATTGAATTAACAGTTGCCCTGCATTATGTATACGATGCCCCAGCCGATAAAATTATCTGGGATGTTGGACATCAAACCTATGCACACAAAATTCTTACTGGGCGAAAATTGTTAATGAAAACATTGCGGCAAAAAAATGGTTTATCAGGTTTTCCTAGTCGTAATGAAAGTAAATTTGATGAATTTGGCGCCGGACATTCAAGTACCTCAATTTCTGCCGCACTTGGAATGGCAGAGTCTTTAAAAAAACAAAGGTCGAAAAAAAAGGCAATTGCTATTATAGGTGATGGTGCAATGACGGCAGGTATGGCGTTTGAGGGCCTAAATCACGCTGGAAGTACTGAAAATAATATTCTTGTTATATTGAATGATAACGATATGTCAATTTCAAATAATGTGGGTGCACTGAACAATTACTTAGCAAAATTATTGTCTGGTAAGCTTTATGGTGGTATTAAAAAATCTGGTAAAGCAGTGTTCTCCAAATTACCTCCAGTTTTAGAATTAGCCAGAAAAACAGAGGAACATGTCAAGGGAATGGTAATCCCAGGAACATTATTTGAAGAATTTGGATTTAATTATTTAGGCCCAATTGATGGGCATGATCTTGATATCTTGATTGATACCCTCGAAAATATTAAATCGTTGGAGGGTCCTCAGTTCTTGCATGTGGCCACAAAGAAAGGTTATGGTTTTGAACCTGCACAAAATGACCCGAACCGGTTTCATGGTGTAAATAAATTTGACCCAACCAATGGAGCGTCATCTAAAGCAATTAAAAATAAAACTTACACAGAAATATTTTCTGCGTGGATCTTAGGTGCTGCAAAGAAATATCCAAAATTATGTGCTATCACACCAGCAATGGGTGATGGATCAGGTTTAACTAAATTTGCAAAAAAATATCCAAATCGATTTTATGATGTTGGAATTGCGGAGCAACACGCACTAACCTTTGCAGCAGGTTTGTCTTTATCGGGTCAAAAACCCGTCGTAGCTATTTATTCAACATTTCTTCAGCGTGCCTATGATCAATTAATTCATGATATTGCCATTCAAAATATACCTATTTTATTTGCTATAGATCGAGCAGGAATTGTGGGTGCTGATGGGGCAACACATGCTGGTAGCTTTGATATTTCCTTTCTTCGATGTGTGCCAAATATGATTTTAATGGCCCCCTCAAATGAAGCAGAATGTAATTTAATGCTTTCTTTTGGTTATGAATATAATGGAATTTGTGCGGTCAGGTATCCCAGAGGAAATGGTCCTGGACTTGATAAAATTAAATCTATTCCAAATATAAAACTTGGCAAAGCAAATATTGTGAGAGAGGGTGAAAATACTGCTATTTTGGTCTTTGGTACACTCTTAAACATTTGCCATGAAATCGCAGATACATTGAATGCTTCGCTTATAGATATGCGGTTTATTAAACCAATTGATGAAAAACTAATCATTAAAATAGCACAATCTCATAACCTTATTGTTACCATTGAGGAAAACACTATTTCCGGGGGCGCAGGTTCGTCAGTCCTAGAAGTTTTAAGTAAAAATAAACTAAAAAATGATACACTTTGCCTCGGTATTCCAGATCGTTTTCCTGCCCATGGAAAACAAGATGAGATATTAAGGGATTGCGGTCTTGATCAGAAAAGTATCTTGTCAAAAATTGAGAAAGCAATGAACTAATGTTAGAATCTAATGCCCAATTTCTGACTCAACCAAATTAAAAATTTATGAACAGACCTACAACACCAGAACTTATTGAAGACGTCCAAAATACTGTTGATAAGAGGCATCTTGATATTGACAAAGTTGGTATTAAAGATATCAAACACCCTATCGTGGTCAAGGATAAATCAGGTGGCGAACAACACACTATTGCTACTTTTAATATGTATGTGCACTTACCTCATAACTTTAAGGGCACGCATATGTCTCGATTTGTTGAAATATTAAATGAGAATGAGAAGGCTATCTCCGTTGAATCTTTTGAGAAAATTTTGCGTGAGATGTTGGTAAGACTTGAGTCTGAATCCTGTGACCTAGAAATGACTTTTCCCTATTTTATCAACAAGGCTGCCCCTGTATCCGGCGTAAAAAGTTTATTAGATTATGAGGTTAGCTTCATAGGTCAAATAGTTGAGGGAAAATTTTTAAATAGTATCAAAGTGGTCGTGCCAGTGACCAGTTTGTGCCCCTGTTCAAAGAAGATTTCTGAATATGGCGCACATAACCAAAGATCTCATGTAACAGTTACCACAACAACTAACGACTTTATTTGGATTGAGGACATTATTCAAATAGTGGAAAAACAGGCTTCCAGTGAACTTTATGGTCTTTTAAAACGTCCTGACGAAAAATTTGTCACCGAGCATGCTTACGATAACCCTAAATTTGTTGAAGACATGGTACGCGATATTGCAAAAGAGCTTAAAAAAATTGATAAGATCGATCGTTTCGTTGTGGAATCAGAGAACTTCGAATCAATCCATAATCATTCTGCTTATGCCTTAATTAAGGGAAATAATAATTAACTTTACTTTGGGTAATTTTTTAAACCATAATAAAAAATTGCAATGCCTGCTAATGGAAGCAAAGCCGATAAGGTAAACGTTGCGCTGTATCCAAGATATTCAATTAACACGCCACCCAAAATACCACCGACAACGCCACCTACTCCATAGGTAATGCTGTTGTATAACGATTGGCCGCGCGCATGATGCTCCTTGTTAAAGAAATATTCAATAATTTGTACTGAAGCAACGTGAAAGCTACCGAATGTGGCTGCATGCAATGTCTGGGCAAATACAAGAACCCATAGAGTATCTGCATAGAGTCCTATCAAGAAAAAACGTAAGACAGCTAAAATCAAGCTAACCAAAATAACTTGCTTTAAATCAAGAAATTTTAAAATCTTTGGCATTAAAAGAAAAATAATGATTTCACACACCACACCAACCGCCCATAGTGCGCCGATAACCATAGAAGAATAATCAAAGGTTTTTAAATAAATTGAATAGAAATTGTAAAGTAATCCATGGGATGAAACCATTAGCGTACAACCAATAATAATCGCAATCACTTCAGGATTTCTTATGACATCAAAAATAGGTCGCCTAATCGTAGTCAAAGAAACTGTATTGTGCTCAGGAATTCTAAGTGATTGAAAATAAATAAAAAACTGAATTAACAATAGTGCAATTATTAATGTTCCTATCCCTAAGAAATCAATACAGTAACCCATAATTACAGCAGCACATATAAAGCCAATTGACCCCCAGACTCTGATCTTGCTGTAACTAAAATCTCCTTTATTTGTTGATAAATGTGAAAGCGTTAAGGATTCCATTAAAGGAATTGTTGAGCTGGTAAAGATGCTCATTGCCATCATGACAAAAAGAATTTGAAGAAAACTCTCTGCACAAAAGCTATAAATAAAAAATAGTGCCCCTGCGAGCGCGGTTACTTTAATCCAATACGAACGTTTAGCGGTATGATCTGCAAGCCATCCCCATAAATTCGGTGAAATAACCCTGCCTAATTGAAAAAAAGCTAACAACATTCCGATTTGAATTGGCGTAAATTCTAATGAGGTAAGGTAAAGCCCCCAATAAGGTGTGAATAAACCTACAAAGGCATAATAAAAATAGTAGAACCGTGAAAGTTCCCAATAGAGACTTTTAGTCACTTTTTAAAACGAATTACCTCGATCAACTCCGGCATTTTGTGCACGATCTCTTAGAACATGATCAATTAATACCAACGCCAACATTGCCTCAACAATGGGTACAGCTCTTATCGCAACACATGGGTCATGACGACCTAGGGTTTTCATTTTAACTTCATTGCCATTGGTATCAATAGAATCGCGGTCCTGTGGAATACTTGAGGTGGGTTTAAAGGCAACATTTACTTCAATATTTTGCCCAGTAGATATCCCTCCTAAAATACCACCAGCATTATTTGTGCGAAATCCATTTTTCGTCATTTCATCACCATGTTCGGTTCCTAGCTGAGTAACACTCTTAAATCCTGCGCCAATTTCAACTCCTTTGGTAGCATTAATACTCATCATTGCAGATGCAATATCTGCATCCAGCCTCGAAAAAATTGGTTCACCAAGGCCAACTGGAACATTTAAGGCTTGCACATAAATTTTAGCCCCTACTGAATTTCTATCGGCTCGCACCCTTTCTAAGTAATCCTCTAATGTTTTAACAGTAGCTTTACTGGCTGCAAAAAAAGGGTTTTTATTGACACAAGTCCAATCCTCAATTGGGACTGTATGCTCGCCTAATTGAGCTAAGCATCCTTGAATTTGAATAGTAAGATTGTCACTTAGCCATTTCTTTGCGACGGCACCAGCTGCAACACGCACGGCTGTCTCCCTAGCACTGGAGCGCCCTCCTCCGCGATAGTCTCGAATGCCATATTTTTTTTGATAAGTGTAGTCTGCATGTCCGGGTCGGAATGTGTCTTTAATTTTGTTGTAATCTTGACTCCGCTGATCTTTGTTTCTAATCAAGAGACCAATGGGTGCCCCCGTTGTTTTTCCTTCAAAGACGCCTGACAAAATTTCAACGGCATCATCCTCTTTTCTTTGTGTAACAAATTTTGATGTGCCTGGTTTGCGCCGATCTAAATCGATTTGTATATCTTTTTCTGATATAGCTAGTCCTGGTGGACAACCATCAATGATGCCTCCAATGGCTGGGCCATGAGACTCACCAAAAGAGGTTAATGTAAATAATTGACCAAAAGTATTGCCAGACATAAATTATCCTATTATTGAAGTTACAATTATATCACTCAAGTTATTGAAACTTATTCACCTATGGTGATAAACTCCCCGGGTAATAAATTACCCAGCGAATATTGTCCAATTGCTATTCTCACTAATCTTAATGTTGGACAGTTAATTGCGGCAGTCATTTTTCTTATTTGCCGATTTTTACCTTCACTGATTTTTATTTCTAGCCAACACGTAGGAATATTCTTGCGTTCCCGAATTGGTTTTTCTCTCTCCCATAATATAGGGGTATCAATATATTTTATTTGGGCAGGTTTCGTAACATAATCCTTTATTTTAATTCCTGCTGCTAGTTTTTTTATATCCCTTTCTTCAGGTAAATTTTCAACTTGCACCCAATAGGTTTTTAAAATTTCTTTGCCAGGACTGGATATCTCATTTTGTAATTTTCCATTGTCGGTTAAAATGATGAGTCCTTCACTATCGGCATCAAGACGTCCAGCTGGATAAACATATGGAATAGGAATATATTCCTGTAATGTTTTAAGTGTAGGATGCGGTGAAAATTGACTAATAACGCCATAGGGCTTATTAAATAGAATAATCATACTAAAATTATAACCATGAAAATAAAAAAACCAGTAAGTGCAAACCCTATCACTATTAGTAATAGTGGCAAAATTGATGTTCCTAACCACCCTATAATTCCTTTTATTGAGGGCGATGGTATTGGATCTGATATTACTCCAGCCATGCAAGCTGTAATTAATGCAGCAATTGCAAAAGCATATCAGAACACTAAAAAAATAGCATGGATGGAAATTTATGCTGGGGAAAAATCAACTAAAATTTATGGTAAAAATAATTACCTGACTGAAGAAACCCTGAATGCACTTAAAGAATACGTATATTCCATTAAAGGTCCATTAGCGACTCCTGTCGGTGGAGGAATTCGTTCATTAAATGTTGCATTACGACAAACACTTGATTTGTATGTTTGTTTGCGTCCAATTCAATATTATGAGGGGGTGCCAAGCCCCCTTAAGGAACCTGAGAAAACCAACATGGTGATCTTTCGAGAAAATACTGAAGATATTTATGCTGGTATTGAATGGGAAGCAAAGTCTGCTGGCAGTAAAGCTGTGCTTGATCTCTTAAAAAAAGAAGGATTATTTAATAAGGTACGTTTTCCTGATACAACCGCCATAGGAATTAAACCTGTGTCTATTGAAGGCAGTCAGCGTTTAATAAAAAAAGCTATTGAGTATGCTGTCAAACATAAAAGGAAATCAGTAACCATAGTCCATAAAGGTAACATAATGAAGTATACCGAAGGTGGCTTCAAGGAATGGGGTTACCAGTTAGCTAAAGATGATTTTGGCGCGACGCTAAACTCTAAAGGATTTATGCAAACAAAAGAAGGCGTTATTATAAAAGATTGTATTGCCGATGCTTTTTTACAGGAAATACTTTTAAGACCAAGCGAGCACGATGTGGTCGCCACACTGAATTTGAACGGAGATTATATTTCTGACGCATTGGCTGCTCAAGTTGGTGGCATTGGGATATCGCCTGGAGCCAATTTATCCGACACCACAGTAATTTTTGAGGCAACGCATGGAACTGCGCCAAATATTGCTGGAAAAAATATGGCTAATCCTAGTTCATTAATTTTATCTGGATTGATGATGCTCGAACAGATGGGCTGGAATGATGCTGCGAATATTTTACATAATGCTTTTAAGCAGACTTTAAAGAATCATGAGGTCACGATAGACTTCGCGTCACTCATTGAAGGCTGTAACCCTCTAAGCACCAATGACTTTGCTAAGGCACTTATCAAAAATATGGAATAAAAAAAAGGCTCAAGTATGAGCCTTTTAAAATTTATGATTTTTGAATATTTGAGGCTTGTTTACCTTTAGGGCCATCAGTTACATCAAATGAAACACGCTGACCTTCTTTTAAACTTTTGTAACCCTCTTCAGTAATTGCTGAAAAGTGTGCAAATAGATCATCACCACCGTCATCGGGTGTGATAAAACCAAAACCTTTTGAATCATTAAACCATTTTACTGTTCCTGTTGCCATTACTATACATCCTATACAAATTTGGGGGGCACCCTAAAAAGTCAGATCAAGAGAGAGTGTGAAGAAATTAATTCTTATAAAAAAACCACAAATACTACCCAAAATCAAACACCTATGTGCTTTGTACGTGGAATTTTTTAAAAAGTCAAGCTAAAGCTGAAGGCAGACTAATCGTAAAATCCTTTTAAAAACTTATCTAGCTCTTCGAATGATAAGGCGCCTGGAACTCTTTTGCCTGTTGAAAGAATAATTGTCGGGGTAGCCGTAATTCCAAGAGATCTTCCCAGCGCAAGTGTTTCTGTAATTGGAGTTTTACAATTACCGTCATTTTCAACCATTTTATTATTGAGCATAAAATCAAGCCAAGCCTCTGCGCGATTTTTTGCACACCAAATTTTCGCTGATTTTGGTTTTGCATCAGGATGAATATCCAACGGATATAAAAAAATATAGATTGTTGCATCATTTAATTCTTTTAATGCTTCACGTTCTAATTTTTTACAGAACGGGCAATCAACGTCAGAAAAAACAGCTAACTTTGTTGAGCCATCGCCTTTCACAATCTTTATGGATTGATCAAAGGGTAGACTATTAAAGTCAACTTTAGTGAGCTCATCGACACGCGCCTGCGTCAGATCTTTACGAGTATTTGGGTCAACGACTTTCCCAATAATCAAAAAAGAAAATTTTTCATCGGTGTAAATAATTTGGTCGCCAATTAAAACCTCATATAAATTATTAAATTTAGTTTTGACTACTGACGAAATTGTAATTTCTGGGTAAGCCTTTTCAATCTTCTCTCTTAAGGCATCTTCATTTGCTACAGCAGATGATAAAAAATAAAACATAGATAAAATAATTATAAAAATAAATTTCATGATGTCGCTCGATTTATAAGAATGGATTTAATAAATTTACTTTTATCAATAAAAGCAAATCCTTTTGCAATTAATTTCTTTATGTAATCATTATCGTTTAAAAATAGGTTATTAAGTTGATTCGTCAAAAATGAAAATTCTTTAATATCTCTTAAACGTTTTCTTTGGTATTTTTTTAAGAAGCTATTTAAACCAATATCGTCAGACTTCCTTTCACTCAAAGCTAATTGAAATGCTCTCAAATCTCTTAACCCCAAATTTAAACCCTGTCCCGCCATAGGATGTATCTTATGCGCTGCATCTCCCATTATTAAAAATCGCTTTGTATGTAACGTATCACTCACCGACATCGATAAAGGAAATGAAGTTTGATTTGTAATACCGGCGACAGGTTTATATAAATAATTAGTTCTTGCTAAAAATATCTCTAAAAATTCATTTCTTGATTTTTCTTGAAGCTCTTTGTGGAGTTTATTCTGACACGACCAAACAATAGAAACTTCATCCTTAGAAAAAGGTAAGATGGCTAATGTACTATCATCGAAGAAGAACTGATAGGCGGTATCATCTGATCCAACTGCAAATTTTAAATTAAATGTAATGGCTGTTTGATTAAATTCTTTCTTATGAAACTCAAAATTTGTTTCAAGATCTTGCTTTCTTTGCTGATCTGTAAAGATACATAAATCAAAATTTTTATATTTTTCACTGTCTACCTTTATCTGATCAAATTTATTTTCAATATTGTTAATAACATTAATAGTCTTTGCCTTTGAGTTTAGTTTAGAAATAGCATCAACCAAATCACTCTCTTGTATCATATAAGCCAAGATATTTTTATTTGATTCTATAGCATCCATATGTATAGATTGATTTGAATGCCCCTCAAATAATTTTATTTTTTTTATTGGGTGTGCTTGACTGAGAATCTCTTGATCTAATCCAACAGTTATTAACCATAAGTAATTTGCTGGGGTAATAGCAAAAACGCGATTATAAGATTTTTTACTTTTTTTGCTAACTTGGTAGGTATTGAAATTATTCTTTCCAAGGAGATGAATAAGTAAATTGGCAACAATACCATCACCGGCAATCAAAATATCTTTATTTATTTTATTTACCATAACTCATTTTCTTAATAAATTTCCGCTTCATAAACCCTACAGTGCTGAGTGCCAGCAAAGCCAAGCCCCTAAAGCGATTTATTCCAATGATATTGTCATTAAATACAGAAGCTAGCTGGCCTGTAATGGCAAATAATTTCTTTTTTTCTTTTTGTCGTTGAGCAATATGTGTATCTAAATTATTTATTGCAGCATCAAAACCTTGATCGTTTATATGGCGAAATAGGTGGTAAGCGTCTTGCACTCCCATATTTAAACCTTGACCTGCAACTGGGTGCATAATTTGAGCAGCGTTTCCAATAGCGATTATGAAATTTGTATTTAATTCTTCAAGTTTTGATTGCATAAGCGGAAAAGATGTCTTTTTTCCTACCTCAATAAATTTACCAACACGATCACCAAACACCTCTTGTAAGCAATTTAAAAAGTCTACCGTATGCAGTTTTTCGAGTTCTCTAATTTTCTCCATCGGCGCGGTCCATACCAAAGAATAGCATCCATCTTTAAAAGGTAATAATGCCAGGGGCCCGGATGTTGTAAATCTTTCAAATGCACGATTTTTATGTGGCTGATTGGTTTTAACTATTGTGACTAATGCATCGTGATTCAACTGTTGTTCAGATTTATTATATACAACACCATCAATTTTAGATTGGCCACCATCTGCCAATACTAACAAATCGAAAGAGGAAATTTTTTTTTCTTCGTTGTGTGTAAAAGAAATTTTTTTTTCTTCGGTATTTATATATTCAACCGTCGCACTTTCTAAAAAAGATTCTTTTTTAACTTTCTTTTTTAAAACATTTAGCAAATCTGCATAGGATATAATATATCCCAATGCATCCTCTTTAGTATCTTCAGTAGTAAATAAAGAGCGTCCAAAGCTTCCTTTTTGACTGGTATGAATTTCATTGATTGGAATAACCTTTGCTTGTATCTCCCGCCAAATACCAATCTCTTCAAAAACTAATCTTGAGCCATTTGAGAGAGCTAAGGCACGCTCATCATTGTTACTAGATTTTTTAGGTGCATCTAATATTTCGTAGTGATATTTTTTGTTAAGCAGTGCGGCGAAGATAAGACCTACCGGACCTCCACCAACGATAGTTATTTTTTTAATCATAAATTGAGCCAACAAGGCTTTCTATTTCTTTAACTTCCTTTGGTGCTTTGTGACTTAATACCTCGCAACCATTTGCTTTGACACGAACATCATCCTCAATTCTTATGCCAATTCCCCAAAATTCTTTAGGGATTTTTTCGCTTGGCTGAATGTAGCATCCAGGCTCTATTGTAAGCACATTGTTATTTTCTAATATTATTGATTTTCCATCTTCATCAACATAATCCCCCACATCATGCACATCCATTCCAAGCCAATGACTGGTTCGATGCATAAAAAATTCTTTGTAGGATTCATTCTCTTTGACTTCAGCTTGTGTACCTTGACACAAGCCAAGTTGAATAAAGCCATCGATAAGGGTATCTAGCGCAGCGTTATGTGGATCTGAAAAGGAATTGCCAGCTTTTACTTTTGCAATAGCTGCCTTTTGTGAATTTAACACTAATTGATACAGGTCTTTTTGTACCGGAGTAAATTTTCCATTCACGGGAAAGGTTCGTGTGATGTCAGAGGCATAAGCATCAAACTCACAGCCAGCATCTATTAATAATAAATCACCGTTTTTCATTTTTGAATTATTATCAATGTAATGCAATGTACACCCATTAATTCCTGAAGCTACAATTGATAAATAAGCTGGGTCAGCTGCACCATTTATCATGAATTCATGTATCAATTCAGCCTCAACCTGATACTCAAATAATTGTGGCTTAGAGTATTGCATTGCACGAATATGAGCTTTAGATGAAATATCAGCGGCATGTTGCATGACGGCAATTTCATTTTCTGATTTAACACAACGCATGGGATCGACGATTGATGCTAAATCAATAATCATTTCTGGTGATTTATAACCCGATCGTTTTAATTTTTTATTGTTATCGATCCATGCATGAATGGTACTTTGATGAGAAAAATTATTATCAATAACTGTATAAATCTTAGGAAATTTTCCGATTAGTTTGGTTGCAATTTCATTGATTTGATCCAAATTATAGGCTTCATCAAACATAAATTCTTTTGCCGCTAACTCTGGCCCATAAATATGTCCATTCCATATCTCTTTATCTTTATCTTTTGTTTGGCAAAATATAATAGATCTTTGCTCCTTGCCGCCAAGCATAAAAATAATGGAATTTGCCTCAGGAAAACCAGAAAAGTATTGAAAGTAGCTATCCGATCGAAATTTATAGTGGCTATCTCTATTTCTAGTTACTTCAGATGCGTTAAATAAGATAGCTACAGAATTACCTATTTTTCCAAGCAGCTCTTTTCTTCTTGCGTAAAAAGTTTTTTTATCTATTTTCATATAATTTTTCTAATTTACTTTAAAATAGGACTCATAAGTCGCTCAGGTGTTCCAATATCCAACCAAAAATCCTCAATTTTTTCACCACACACATTGTTTTTATCAATTTCACTCTCAAGGAGTGTTGCAAGCTTATAAAAAGAATTAGTAGGGACATCATTAAAAAAACATTTCCTATAGATACCAATCCCAGCAAATGTTTTTGAGTCATCATTAATTTTTTTTATCACATTGCCTTTTAAATCCATTGAATAATCTCCCTTAAGGTTATGTTCAGGGTTTGGTACAAAGAATAAGCAGGCTTTTTTATCTTTTGGCAAATTAAAATGGATTAACTTTAAATAATTATAATGAGTATAAATATCTGCATTAATGACCACAAATGGATCAGTTTTAATTAAGTGTAAAGCGTTCTTAATACCCCCTGCAGTCTCTAAAACTGGGTTTTCTTCTGAAAAAGAAACATTTA
>JAFMCB010000037.1 GCA_017858095.1 Methylophilaceae bacterium
TCGTGAAGGTGGCCGAACCGTTGGTTCAGGTGTGGTTGTTAAGATTATTGAATAATTTTAAAAATATAATATTCGTCATTGAATATTCGCTCTTTATAAGGATTAAAAATGGTTAGTCAAAAAATTAGAATTAGATTAAAGGCATTTGATTACAAACTTATTGATCAATCTGCTCAAGAAATTGTAGATACGGCTAAAAGAACAGGAGCGCTTGTCAAAGGACCTGTGCCGTTACCGACAAGAATAGAACGTTTTGACTTACTAAGATCTCCGCATGTGAACAAAAAATCACGAGATCAATTTGAAATACGAACACACCAAAGATTAATGGATATTTTAGATCCTACAGACAAAACAGTTGATGCTTTAATGAAACTAGATTTGGCTGCAGGCGTGGATGTAGAAATTAAGTTGTAAAAAACTTGAGCGTTATATATAATAACGCTCTTTTTTGAAGCTGATCAATTGTAATCAGTTTTGTAACTAATAATAAATAAGGACTAGATCATGAGCTTAGGGCTTATTGGTCGCAAAGTCGGAATGACTCGTGTATTTACTGAGGATGGTACTACCGTTCCAGTAACAGTGCTTGAAGTTATCCCGAATCGCGTGACACAGATTAAAAAAATTGTTTCCGATGGCTACAACAGCCTTCAGGTTGCCTTCGGTCAACAAAAATCAAACAAGCTATCAAAAGCGTTAACAGGCCACTATGCAAAAGCAGCTGTTGAGGCAGGTAATGGCTTATTTGAATTTAGAACTCAAGATGTTGATAACTACACCACCGAATCAGTTCTGACTGTTGAACTATTCGCCGCTGGTCAAAAAGTTGATGTTACTGGAACTACCCTTGGTAAGGGTTTTTCTGGGGCACAAAAAAGACATCATTTTAGGTCAAATCGTGCATCTCACGGTAACTCAGTATCCCATAATTCATTAGGTTCTACTGGACAATGTCAGGATCCTGGGCGTGTTTTTCCCGGTAAAAAAATGAGTGGTCAACTTGGTAATGTCAAAAGAACTACACAAAATTTAGAAGTGGTTCGTATCGATGCAGCGCGAAACTTACTTTTAATTAAAGGTGCAATTCCAGGTTCAAAAGGTTCTGATGTGTTGGTCCGCCCAGCTATCAAAATGAAAGGTAGCGCATAATGGAACTTAAAATATTAAATAAGCAAGGTAAGGCGTCAACAAAAACTTTTAAAGCCTCCGAGGCAACGTTCGGTAAAGAATTTAATGAAGCTTTAATTCATCAGCTCGTTACCTCTTACATGAGTAATGCAAGGCAAGTAACACGAGCACAAAAAACACGCGCTGAGGTAAAACACTCAACTCGTAAACCATTTCGACAAAAAGGTACTGGTAATGCACGAGCGGGTATGACATCCAGTCCGATTTGGCGAAGCGGTGGCCGTGCATTTCCGAATCGTCCTGATGAGAATTTTTCACAGAAACTCAATAAAAAGGCTTATCGTGCCGGCATGAAGTCAATTCTTTCAGAGTTAGTGCGACAAGATAGGTTATCTATCATCGAAGAATTTAAGGTTGATGCGCCGAAAACTAAAGAGTTTATTGGCAAAATTAAATCACTTGGTATTACTGAAAATGTTTTGATTTTAGTGGATGCATTTGATGAAAATTTATATTTATCATCAAGAAACTTAACAAATGCGTTAGTCGTTGAAGCTAAATATGCTGACCCAGTCAGTCTGGTACATTTTTCTAAAGTGGTTGCCACTACAGAAGCAGTTAAACAGTTGCAGGAGATGTTTGCATGAGTAAATTAGTTAAAGTATCAGATAAAGCAATGCAATCAGTTCTTGCACCACAAATTACTGAAAAGGCAACTATGGTCGCAGATAAATTTAATCAAGTTGTTTTTAAAGTGACGGTTGATGCAACCAAAGCTGACGTTAAGTCTGCTATTGAGGCAATGTTTAAAGTTGAGGTGGCTGCAGTTAATTTACTCAATATGAATGGAAAAATTAAACGGTCTGGGCGTTCCTTTGGTAAACGGTCTGATTGGAAAAAGGCTTACGTTAGCCTTAAACCAGGCCAAGAGATTAATTTTACAGGTGAATAAGGAGAAATAAATGGCGATTATTAATGTAAAACCTACGACACCTGGACGAAGAGGATTACAAAAAGTTGTTACTGAAGGCCTTCACAAAGGCAAACCTTTTGCTAAGCTTTTAGAGAAAAAGAGTAAAAATGGTGGTCGTAATCATCACGGACGTATTACTGTCCGTCATCAAGGCGGCGGGCATCGTCAACACATTCGTGTAGTTGATTTCAAGCGCACGAAAGATGGTATAGAGGCGACAGTTGAAAGAATTGAATATGATCCTAATCGGTCATCACATCTAGCATTGTTATGTTATGCAGATGGTGAAAGAAGGTACATTATTGCACCTAAGGGTATTCAAGCTGGTGATAAATTAATGAGCGGTACAGTTGCTCCCTTTAAAAATGGAAATGCATTACCTTTAAAAAATATTCCTGTCGGTAGCAACATTCATTGTATCGAACTTAAACCAGGCAAAGGTGCACAAATTGCTAGATCGGCTGGTACTTCTGTTCAATTGCTTGCTAAAGAAGGTGCTTATGCACAATTAAGATTGCGTTCTGGAGAAGTAAGAAAAGTCCACCTTGATTGCAAAGCCACTCTTGGAGAAGTAGGTAATGATGAACATTCATTAAGATCCATTGGTAAAGCTGGTGCCAATAGATGGAGAGGAATTCGCCCTACTGTTCGTGGAGTTGTTATGAATCCAGTAGACCACCCACATGGTGGAGGAGAAGGCAGAACATCAGGCGGTAGGCATCCGGTGAGCCCATGGGGCACTCCGACGAAGGGTTATAGAACTAGAAATAATAAAGGCACTGATAATATGAGAATCAGTCGCAGACCATCTAATAAGGGTAGATAATATGTCAAGATCGATTAAAAAAGGACCATTTGTAGACGCACATCTTTTGAAAAAAATAGAAGTAGCTGCCGAAACAAGAGATAGAAAGCCAATTAAAACTTGGTCACGTCGTTCAACTATTCTTCCAAACTTTATTGGATTAACCGTTGCAGTTCACAATGGTCGCCAACATGTGCCAATTTTAATTGTTGAAAACATGGTAGGCCATAAGTTAGGTGAATTTGCAGCAACACGAACATTCAAAGGCCATTCAGGCGATAGGAAGGCATAATAATATGGCAAATGAAGTTTCAGCAATCTTAAAAGGCGTAAGAATATCACCACAAAAGGCAAGACTTGTTGCCGATATGATTCGTGGTAAAAAAGTTGATCAAGCATTAAATATCCTTACCTTTTGCCCAAAAAAAGGTGCAGAAATAATCAAAAAGGTTGTGGAATCGGCGATAGCAAATGCCGAACACAATAACGGTGCTGACATTGATGAGTTAAAAGTTAAAACCATCTATGTTGACAAAGGAGCGATTCTTAAACGTATTCGTGCGCGAGCTAAAGGACGTGCAGGAAAAATTGTTAAACCAACCAGTCACATCACTGTGACCGTAGGAAGTTAAAAGAGAAAATTATGGGTCAAAAGATTAATCCAATAGGTTTTCGTTTAGGTGTTACTAAGAATTGGTCATCTAAATGGTATGCAAATTCAAAAAACTTTTCAGTGTTTTTAAATAACGATATCAAAGTAAGAGAATTTTTAAATAAAAAATTATCTAACGCGGCAGTAAGTAAAATTATAATTGAGCGCCCTGCTAAAAATGCAAAAATTACAATTTATACAGCACGTCCAGGTATTGTTATCGGTAAAAAAGGTGAGGATATCGAGACATTACGCTCTAGTATCCAAGGATTAATGGGTATTCCAGTTCAGCTTAATATTGAAGAAATTAGAAAGCCAGAAATTGACGCAACTCTAATAGCGCAAAGTATTGCTCAGCAGTTAGAAAAAAGAGTTATGTTCAGAAGAGCAATGAAAAGAGCGATGCAAAACGCAATGAGATTAGGCGCCCAAGGCATTAAAATCATGAGTTCAGGTCGACTAAATGGTATAGAGATTGCCAGATCTGAGTGGTATCGAGAAGGTCGCGTTCCTCTTCACACGCTAAGAGCAGACATTGATTATGGTGTTGCGCGTGCACAGACCACCTACGGAATTATTGGCATTAAAGTTTGGATTTTTAAAGGCGAAATTTTTGAAGATAATGTTAAACCTATCATTCAAAATGACGATTTGTCGAAAATTGAAGAAACACCGAAAAAAACTGTGAAAGCAGCAAC
>JAFMCB010000003.1 GCA_017858095.1 Methylophilaceae bacterium
TTTTATCTTTGTCATAAAATTCAATTTTTTTTATATGACTTGCATCCTCTAATGTTTCGAGTATGTCTTTAAATTTTTGCATGATTAAATGTGGTAGGTTGATATTGTCATTAATTTAGCAGCTTTTTTCATCATTGTTTGAATTATTTTTGGTAATTTTTTAGCCCCTAAATTAATTGCTGAAATTTGATGCGCCTCTTCCTCATCTTTCATTTTTTTTAGAATTTTGAGTGTTTTTTTGTCCTCGGGATTTATTTGCGCTAAATGACTTTCCAAATGAGAAGAGACTTGTTTTTCAGTTTCCGATAGAAAACCTAAATTGTACTTTTCATCAACGATGCTTGCGAGACCACCCAAGGCAAATGACCCGAAATAGAGGATTGGATTTAATAAACTTTTTCTACCACCTAATTCATCAATCCGCTTTTCACACCAAACTAAATGATCAATTTCCTCATGGGCTGCTTTTTCTAGCTCAGATTTAATTTGTGGATTCTTGTTGAACAAAAGTTGCCCACGATATAAGCCTTGAGCACAGACCTCGCCGGCATGATTAACTCTCATAAATTTTGCGTGACGCAATTTTTCAGACGGAGCTAATTTTTTTGAGTCAGGAATCGCTTGATCGGGCCTAATTCTAAAGCCACTTTGTGGTGTTGATAATAATTTAAGGCTTTTGTCGATCTCCGTAATTAATTTATCGATCATCTCAAGCAATTAATTTTTTTGGTGGATATCAATAGCTTTAAGTATATTAAGGGCCTGTTGAAATTGTTTATCATCTTTACCCCCTAACTCAATAGGTTTAAAACTTCGAAGCGCCTCACCGCCATCGGCTGGAGGAGTGAGACTTTTATCAGATTTTTTATCGATACCTTCTTCACCTTGTGGATTGACTATATGATTTGTTACATCTTCCTCTCTGACTGCAAATTGTTCAAATCCATCATCAACAAAAATATCCGGTTCAATACCTTTTGACTGAATTGATCGCCCATTTGGAGTGAAATACAAGGCAGTTGTGAGCTTAATAGCTGTTCCATTGTTCATCGGTAAAATACTTTGTACTGATCCCTTTCCAAAGCTTCGGGTTCCTATAATAGTAGCTCTTTTATGGTCTTGTAATGCGCCGGCAACAATTTCGGCTGCAGAAGCTGAGCCATTATTGACGAGAACAACCAGAGGCACATCTTTAATATCTTGAGGTACTTTATCAAAAAAGTTTTTATTTCGAGGGTAATCTCGAATAAAATTTTCAGGTATCGCGGTTAGATGCATTTTCGAATCAAGCGCACGACCTTCGGTATATACTACCAAATCACCATCCTTTAAGAAAGCAGACGAAACACCAACGGCAGAATTTAAGAGTCCGCCCGGGTTATTACGAAGATCAAGTATCATTCCATTTAATGCGTGCTTATTATCTTTTCTAAGTTTTGATAATGCTTGTGCTAGATCTTGACTTGTTCTTTCTTGAAATTGCGTCACCCTTACGTAACCATAATTTGGCTCGACAATTTTTGCTTTTACACTTTTTGTTTTAATCTGTGACCTAACAATGGTGACCTCGAGCGGCGAGTCTAAACCTTTTCTTAATATTTGAAGCTTAATCGGCGTGCCGGGTTTACCGCGCATAATTTTAACTGCTTCATTTAAAGTTAGTCCTTTGACCTGTGTTTCATCTAAACGCATAATTAAATCACCTGTTTTCAGGCCTGCATTGTAGGCGGGGGTATCTTCAATGGGAGAAATAACTTTAACAAATCCATCTTCCATACCAACTTCGATTCCTAAACCTCCAAATTCTCCTGAGGTTCCTTGTTGCATCTCTTTAAAACTATCAAGATCGAGGAAAGTTGAATGCGGATCAAGACCAGCGAGCATTCCAGAAAGTGCCTCACTAATTAATTTCTTATCTTCAATTTCATCAACATAATCTGTTTTAATTTTTCCAAATACCTCAGCGAAAGTTCTTAAGTCTTCAATTGGTAAGTTGTTGGATTGGGTTTTGTCAGCAAAAAGTGGTATGTTGAAACTAAAAAATATACCCAAGACTATTCCAGAGAGAACCCAGCTGATTTTTTGCATTTTATTTTTCATTTTTTACTTTCATCACCTTAAACTTTAAGTTATAAAGAATATACCTTAATTCTTATGTTAATTAAATTACAATTCTAATAAAAGTATGCCCAAAAATACCGTAAAAATTTTGTTCTGTACACAATGCAACTGGCTGCCAAGAGCGACTTGGATGGCACAAGAAATCTTACATACTTTTACTAATGACCTAAGCGAGCTATGTTTGGTTCCTGCTGATGGAGGGAGATTTGAGGTATGGCTTAATGATAAGTTGATTTTTTCTCGTCATGATGAAGCAGGCTTTATTGATATTAAATTTATAAAACAGAGACTCAGAGACGACATAGAACCCGAACGTTCTCTTGGCCACAGCGATAAATAAATCAATGACCAAAAATAATTTTCTCCAAAATTTTTTTGGTTCAACGGGACCTTTATCAGAAGTTTTAGACCAATATCAAATTAGAGACGACCAAGTTAATATGGCTCTTGCCGTAAATGAAGCCATACAAACAAACTCTTCATTAATTGTCGAGGCGGGAACTGGCATTGGAAAAACTTTTGCATACCTTGTACCTGCACTTTCCAATGGAAAAAAAGTTGTTATATCTACCGCAACAAAAAATCTCCAAGATCAACTTTTTTTAAAGGATTTACCTATCATAAGGAATGCACTAAAAATTCCAGTTGAAGTTTCAGTTTTAAAAGGTCGGGCAAATTATATTTGTCAATTGAGATTAGAAAATGCATTACAAGAGGGCCAGTTTTTAAATAGGGAAGATGCAAAGTCTGTCCAAACAATTAAAATTTTTGCCGACCATTCAAAATCTGGCGAAGTATCTGAGGTTCAGGATGTTGCAGAGAATAGTTTGCTTTGGCCTATGGTTACATCAACTAATGAAAATTGCCTCGGTACAAGCTGCGATTATGCAAAAAACTGTTTTTTTTTGAAAGCGAGAAAAAAAGCCTTAACAGCAGAAGTAATTATTGTTAACCACCATTTATTTTTTGCAGATTTTATTTTAAAAGATGAGGAAATATCTGAAATATTGCCCACAGCAAATACAGTTATATTTGATGAAGCACACCAAGTTCCAGATATTGCATCTTTCTTTTTAGGTAACAGTTTTTCCACAAATCAAGTTTTACAATTACTGCAAGACTTGCAGCAGATGTCAATAAAGTTATCGATTGATTCTGGTTTTTTGATTCAGATCAATAAGGAAATAATAGAAAAAATAGAAACCTTGCAGTCTATCTTTCCAAAAAATAACGAACGATTACTATTCAATAAAATCGAGCAAAAAGACAATACCCTTGAGATTTTGACCGCTCTGCTAGAGCATCTTAATCAATTGTATATTTTCTTTGAGGCCATTGATGAAACAGGAGCGGAGTTTAAAAAAAATTTAGAGCGATTAAAAAACCTTCATTATGAAATCTCAATGTGGTTGAGTAAAAGGGGGGAGGAGAATATTTTTTGGCTAGAAATCTTTTCGCGATCAATGCAATTCAATATCACACCTTTAAGTATTGCAGAAAAATTTAAAGAGTTTCGTGATGCTAATGATATGTCATGGATTTTTACATCAGCCACATTGACGGTCGATGAAAAATTTGATCACTTTCAGACTACTATGGGGCTCGAGGACGCCACACTTGAGAAATTTAATAGTCCTTTTGATTATAAAAAAAATAGTCTTCTTTATGTTCCTGAAGGCATGCCTGAACCCAATGAAACTAGCTTTAATTTATCGCTTGTAAAAAAAGTATTACCGTTGATAAAAACATTAAAAGGCAGAACGTTTATATTATCTACCAGCTTAAAGGGGGTAGCAGAAATAAGTTCTTTTTTAAAAGATGAGCTAGAAAAAGATTCTTTGCATATTCCTGTATTGACGCAAGGAGATGAGTCTAGACAAACACTAATTCAACGGTTTGTTGCAGATGGTTTTTCTATCCTTATTGGCTCATTAAGTTTTTGGGAAGGAGTTGATGTAAGAGGGTCTAGCTTATCAATGGTAATAATAGATAAACTACCATTTCATTCTCCCGGTGATCCCATATTTGAATCAAAAATTAACTACTATAAAAATCAAGGCCTTAATGCCTTTATTAAATACCAAGTGCCTCAAGCAGTGATTCAATTAAAACAGGGGTCAGGAAGATTGATACGAGATGAAAATGATCTTGGCGTGCTTGTCATTACTGACCCAAGATTAATTACTCGGTCTTATGGAAAAAAGTTTTGGCAAAGTTTACCTCCATACAAACGAACCAGAGATGAAAATGAAGTGATCGAATTTTTAAAAAGATTATAATACTGCCATGAAAATTTTATCGATTGACAGCTCTGGACCTATTCTTTCGCTTGCATTAGTAAACGGCAATAAGGTTAACGAAATATCATTTCCGTCCTCAAAAGAAAATTCAGAAAAATTATTGTTTGAAATTAAGGGTTTTATGAATGAATCTGACGTACGTTTTAATGATCTTAATGGTATTGCTTTTGGTGCTGGACCAGGTTCATTTACTGGGTTGAGAGTGGCATGTGGCATTGCTTATGGTATTGCTTATCCGCATAATATTCCTATAGTTGGTATCAGCTCTTTAGAGGCAATTGCGGCAAAGTTTTCAAGGGCTCATACGATTAGTTGTATTGATGCAAGAATGAATCAAATCTATGTAGGGGCATTTAAAAAGGCAGCAAAAGAATTTTTACTGGTCGATGAGATTAAAGTATGCGACCCTGATACTTTACCAAACTATGATTTGCATGAGCCCCTAATTATTGGCTCTGCGGTGACCCCTTTTAAAAAATTTCTTGTCAAAAAATACCAATCATTAAATCCAGACTTTGATGAAATGAATTATCCGTTAGCAGCGATTATTGCATTACAAGCAAAGAATCGATTTGCTAAGCGATTTGATACGACGCAAGCACTGCCAATTTACATAAGAAACAAAGTGGCACAAACAATACAAGAGCGAAAGGCTAATGAACCCTCGAAGTAAATTAGTTTTACAACAGAAAAATGCCAATCTTGATTGTGTTGAAGAGCTCGCTGCAATAGAAAAAGAAGCGCATTTTAGTCCATGGGCAAAAATTTCTTTTATTGAGGCGCTGCAAGCAAACGATACCGTCAAAAAATTTATTTTAGACAATGAAGTTGTAGGTTATTTTGTTGCCAAAATAGTGCTGGATCAATGTGAGCTGTTAAACTTGACCGTTAAAAAGAGTATGCAGTCAAAAGGAATTGGAACACTTATTTTGCTTCAACTAAAAGAACTATGCATGGCGCTCAATATTAAATATATTTTTCTTGAGGTTAGACGCTCAAATGCGACTGCAATTAAATTATATGAACAAAATGGCTTTAATGAAACTGGCATCAGAAAAAATTATTACAAGACAGTAACTGGGATGGAAGATGCCATCTTAATGGGGTTAAGTTTATGATTGAGAAATTGGACGATGATTTCATTCTTGCTGAGTTAGGCATTACCCCGGTCTGGCTCCAGAAAAATGCTATAGAAAAAAATGAGAAAGCTTTTCTTCTTCTTAAGCTAAACTTTTTAAAAGCAAAGATTATTATCTTTGCAGAGTACAATGAGGACAACGCACAAGAAAAAAAATTATTTAGAAATATTGCGGAGTACCTTAATTCATTAATTGATGATGCAGGTAAGTGTGAATCATTTTCGCTGGAACAGATTAAAAATTTTATTCAGCAAGAAACTCCACAATATATATTTAGTTTTGGCGGCAGATTTGAGCTTGGTGAAATGGCAAATGTAGGCAGCCACAATTCGGCAATTAGTTTAAATGATATGATTAAAGATGGTGAAACAAAGAAAATTTTTTGGCATGATGTTCGCTCATTTCTTATGCAAATAAAAGAAAACAATTAAATTTTATGAAAGCTAGTCAATTTTATATTTCAACATTGAAAGAGGCGCCACAAGAGGCGGAACTTGTCAGTCATCAGTTGATGATCCGAGCAGGTTTGATTAGAAGACTTGGATCGGGATTGTATTCTTGGATGCCTATTGGCCTCCGTATTCTTAAAAAAATTGAGAACATCATTCGTGACGAGATGAATAGAGCCGGCGCACTTGAATTATTGATGCCTGCTATTCAACCAAAAGAGCTTTGGGACGAGACAAATCGATGGGAGGTTTTTGGCCCACAAATGTTAAAAATATCGGATAGGCATGAAAGGCTCTTTTGTTTTGGCCCTACTCATGAAGAAGTGATCACAGATATCGTAAGAAAAGAAATTAAGAGCTATAAACAATTACCAATAAATTTTTACCAAATCCAAACTAAGTTTAGAGATGAAATTCGACCCCGTTTTGGTGTTATGAGGGCACGCGAATTTATGATGAAAGACTCTTATTCTTTTCATAGCAGTTTGGATTCATTAAAAGAAACGTATCAAGTAATGTATGAGACCTACAAAAAAATTTTTGATCGCATTGGTTTAAATTATCGTGCAGTTCAAGCCGATAATGGTGCCATTGGCGGTGATGGATCGCATGAATTTCATGTCCTGGCAGATTCCGGTGAAGATGAAATTGTTTATGATGAATCGAGTGATTTTGCAGCCAATATTGAAGTTGCAAAAAATCATCCAGACAAAGATAAATTTAAAACTTGTCGCGGCATTGAAGTTGGCCATATTTTCCAATTAGGAACCAAATATTCCGAAGCCATGCAAGCAGAATTCATTGATCAAGATGGTGAGTCGAAACCAATGATAATGGGTTGTTATGGCATTGGTGTGTCAAGGATCATTGCTGCGGCGATTGAGCAAAATTATGATGCTGATGGCATGATATTACCTAAATCAATTGCACCTTTTGAGGTAATTATCACACCCATTGGGCTAGAAAAAAATGATGAGGTGCTCAAGGTTTCTCTGGATCTTTATGAGGATTTAATTGATAAGGGTGTGGACGTGATACTAGATGATCGGGGTTTACGCCCAGGTGTTATGTTTAGCGAGGCAGAACTGTTGGGAATTCCTTTTCGTATCACAATTAGTGAAAAATTATTAAAAGATGGTAAATTCGAATTTAAAGCTAGAGCGAGTAGCGCCAATCAATTACTAGACAAAGATGCATTACTTAAAATTATTCTCAGTTAATCACTTTGTATGCATGATAAGTTCCAAATTCACCTTCTGAATCTAAGTAGACAAAGTAATAACCATTAATTGTGTAACCCAGTCCGTTAAAATGGTTCTTTGATCTTAATTTTAAATCTTTGGGTAATGCGCTTGCACCTACATATTTCCCATCGAGGTTATAAACAAGAAATCGTTTGTGATCGATATCCAAAAGGATAAACTCCTCACCTTTTATATCGGTGAAAGCAATAAAACTTGCGGCAACGTCATGATGTTCAACTCCAGGAGTAGCAAAATCTAATTCTATTTCTTTTTTTAATTGCCTATCATCCAAGCTCACGACAAAAACCTTATTGGTTTTCTCTTGCTTGGCATAGTAAACATTTTTTTTTGCATCATAAACTGGCATGGTTGAAGCACTACCAAAGGCGGGAACAAAGTTTGCTATATCGTCTGATTTTCCCGTTGGCAAACCTTTGTCATCAAGTTGTAATGAAAAAATCCCAGTCATTGGTCCAAATCCAGCCTCACTTGATATGTTGTAAGTAATAGTTTCTAATTTTGCTGTATTAGAATTAAAGTAAATTGATCTATTATCAAAACCCGCGCGGGTAGATTTGAGATAATTTCCCTTTTCATCGTAGGTATGAATTAATGATTTTGATATCGGTGCCTCGTAGGCTGAACCCATTGGTGCTAAGCCACCATCGGCAATGTAATACTTTTTCTCTACCGGAATATAAGCAACTGTTTGTGGACGTGAAGTAGGTTCTTTTTTTAATTCAATTTTAAAAACAAGTTCAGCGTTAGTTAATACTTCAGTAAAGCCAGCTAAAGGTTGCAATAAGATTAGAAGTAAAAATATTTTTTTTATCATGAGTGGGTCCAATAGATAATTTAATTATAGGTCAATAATTTTAGCTTTTTGTTCAATAAACATGGCATCGCCATAGCTAAAAAAACGATATTTGTTTTGTATTGCATAACTATAAGATTTTTTTATGAAATCTATACCTGCGATGGCAGATACTAGCATTAATAACGTACTCTTTGGAAGATGGAAATTAGTAAATAATGCATCTACAATTTTAAATTTATATCCTGGCTTAATGAATATATCGGTTTCATGGGCATCTGTTGAAATGTCTTTGTGTTGATAAGCACTTTCAAGTGCACGCAATACTGTTGTTCCGATTGCTATAATTCTGCCACCATTTGCCTTTGTTGATTTTATTTGATCAATTGCATCTTGTGAAAGATGATAAATTTCTTTGTGCATTTTGTGATTATTTATATCATTCGATTTTACAGGTTGAAAGGTGCCTGAGCCTACATGAAGGGTAATAAAAGAAAAACTAATTTTTTTTTGCCGTAAGATGTCAAAGTCACTTTTAGAAAAATGTAATCCTGCTGTCGGCGCAGCTACAGCACCACTTTCTCTTGCAAAAATAGTTTGATAGCGCTCTTCATCAATTTTCTTATCTTGCCTTTTGATATAAGGTGGCAATGGAACATGACCTTCCTCTTCAAGCAAAGCATAAAAACTTTCTCCTTCAATTTCTATAGAAAACAGACCACCATCTCTTCCAATAACTTTAATAATTTTTCCTCGTGCACTTTTAATTAATAAACCAACTGCAATCTTTTTAGATGTCTTAATGAGAGCAAGTGCATTTTTATCATTAATGATGCGCTCAATTAAAATTTCAACTTTTCCTCCAGTGATTTTTTCACCATACAATCTCGCTTTAATTACCTTAGTATTATTAAAAATTAATAAATCTTTTTCATTAATCAAATTAAAAAAATCTCTAAAAAACAAATCTTTTATTGAATTAGTTGAAGGATTAATAGACAAAAGCTTACTCGCACCTCTCTTTTTGAGAGGAATTTGAGCAATTAAATTTTCAGGTAACGTATAATTAAAGTCTTCAATATCCATTGATTTTATTAACTGATAAAATTAGCCACCATTGATTATGCCGGGATGGCGGAATTGGTAGACGCACGGGATTCAAAATCCCGCGCTGGTAACAGCGTGAGAGTTCGATTCTCTCTCTCGGCACCAACTATTATAAATGATTGAACAAAAACAACTTAATAAAAATTTGCATCGAATTATTATTCGACCTAATCCTGCAATGCCATGGCATCAACTAAAAAAAATTTTTTATTTTTTTGCAACATTTATTTTTCTTATTGCCATTATATTAACTTATATTAATTTGTATTTAGCCATTCCTTTTTATGGAATCGAACTTTTTGTCTTAGGTTATGCTCTATACATTACTGCTTTAAAAAGTTCTTATTACGAAGAATTAATTATTTCTGATCATGAAATTGTTTTTTCAGAGGTAAAGAGAAAAAAAATAAAGCAAAAAAAATTTATTCGGGAATGGACTTATTTTGGCTATAAAAAACAAACCCGAACACAACCATCAGAATTGTCAATTCATGATAGGGGAAAAAAAATTATTTTAGGTCAATGGGTTAATGAGATGGATCGAAAAAAATTGTTGCATGTGTTAAAAAGTTTACAAATAAGGGTTGTTTGAATGTAACAAAATTGTTACATTATGATTTTGATAATTATTGAATTTTTCGACAACTCTTGATACCATCACGCAAGCCTCTGGTCACACGAGTAAAATTACGAAAGGTAACAAAAAATTGAAAACTCTTTTTTCTAAGTTAATAGCTGCGTTTATTCTTTTCCCGCTAACAGTATTTGCAGAGTGGGGACTTAATATGACTCAGGGTGTCACACAAATTAGCCAAAGGGTCTATGACTTGCATATGGTTACACTTTGGGTCGTAACTGTAATTGGTGTTGTTGTATTCGGTATCATGTTTTGGTCAATTATCCACCATAGAAAATCCAAGGGTGTTAAGGCGGCAAAATTTTCTCACAGCACAACAGTTGAAATTATTTGGACAGCTATTCCATTGGCGATCATTATTGCTCTTGCGGTACCGGCGACAAAATTATTAATTGATATGGAGGACACCTCAGGATCTCAAATCACTGTGAAGGCAACCGGATATCAGTGGAAGTGGAAGTATGATTACCTTGATGAGGACCTTACTATTTACAGTGTGCTTGATTCTAAAAGTACTGAGGTATCACAATTAAAATCTGGTTTGAATCCCATGGAAAGTGAAAACTATCTTTTGGATGTAGACGAGCCGATTGTGCTTCCAACCAACACAAAAATTCGAATTTTAACTACAGCGCAAGATGTGATCCATGCATGGTGGGTTCCTGACTTAGGCTGGAAACGTGATGCTATCCCTGGTTTTATTAATGACAATTGGGCTGTCATTGACAAACCCGGAACATACCGTGGCCAATGTGCAGAAATTTGTGGTAAAGGTCATGGTTACATGCCTATTGTTGTTAAGGCTGTTCCTATGGATGAATATAAAATGTGGGTAGCTGAAAAGAAACAAGCCGCTGAGGATATGAAAAATACTGCAGACATGGTTTTGACCATGGAAGAGTTAATGACCAAGGGCGAAGCAGTTTATAAAGCACAATGCTTGGCATGCCATCAAGCCAACGGTCAAGGTGTTCCAGGTGTATTTCCTGCCCTTGCCGGCAGTGCTATTGCAATCGAACCGGCTAATAGACTTGGGCACATACATAGAATTATTTATGGTAAGAATTTAATGCCTGCGTTTGGTGAACAGTTATCTGATGTAGATATTGCTGCTGTTACAACATATGAGAGAAATGCCTGGGGGAATGACACTGGCGATATTGTTCAAGCCAAAGAAGTCTCTGAAGCTAGAGATAAGAAATAAATAACTTTAATTAAAATTTGGGATTTAATTTATGAGTACACTCGCACACGATCATGATCACGCTCCATCAGGAATAAAGCGATGGATCTTTTCAACCAATCATAAAGATATTGGTACACTTTATTTAATTTTTGCGCTTACAATGTTTTTTGTAGGTGGCGCGATGGCTATGATTATCCGTGCTGAGTTATTTCAGCCAGGCCTACAATTTGTTGATCCGCAATTTTATAATTCTATGGTGACTGTGCATGCACTAATTATGATATTTGGTGCTGTCATGCCAGCAGGTGTAGGTCTTGCTAACTGGATGATTCCCCTAATGATTGGTGCGCCCGATATGGCGTTACCAAGAATGAACAACATGAGTTTTTGGATTTTACCTTTTGGCTTTGCGCTATTAATTAGTACACTCTTCATGGAAGGTGGCGGCCCTGCGGGGGGTTGGACAATGTATCCTCCACTTGTTCTGCAAACCGGGCAAGCTTTTCCATTCTTAATTTTTGCAATTCACTTCTTAGGTATTTCGTCGATTATGGGCGCTATTAATATCATTGCTACCGTATTTAATATGCGTGCACCGGGTATGTCATTGATGCAAATGCCATTGTTTGTTTGGACATGGGTTATTACTTCATTCTTATTAATAGCTTCATTGCCTGTTCTAGCAGGTGCAGTAACAATGCTTTTAACTGATAAGTATTTTGGAACAAGTTTCTTTGATGCTGCCGGTGGCGGTGACCCTGTTATGTTCCAGCATATTTTCTGGTTCTTTGGGCATCCTGAGGTTTATATCTTAGCGCTACCAGCGTTTGGTATTATTTCGCAAGTTATTCCTGCATTTGCAAGAAAACCTCTCTTTGGTTATGCTTCGATGGTTTATGCAACTGCCTCAATTGCGATCTTATCTTTCGTAGTTTGGGCGCATCATATGTTTACAGTCGGTATGCCTTTAAAGGGTGAGCTGTTCTTCATGTATGCAACGATGCTTATTGCAGTTCCGACGGGGGTCAAGGTGTTTAATTGGATGGCTACCATGTGGCGCGGTTCGATGACTTTTGAAACGCCAATGCTCTTTGCCATTGCCTTTGTGATTCTTTTCACCATTGGTGGTTTTTCAGGATTGATGTTAGGGATGACCCCAGTAGATTTCCAATATCATGATACCTATTTTGTTGTCGCACATTTCCATTACGTATTATTAACGGGCGCGATTTTTGCCCTAATGTCAGCTGCTTATTATTGGTTACCAAAATGGACTGGTTATATGTATGATGAAAAATTAGGCAAGATTCATTTCTGGTTATCGACAATTTCAGCCAATGTGCTTTTCTTCCCGCAACATTTCCTTGGTTTAGCAGGAATGCCAAGAAGAATTCCTGATTACAACATTCAATTTGCTGATTTCAATATGGTGTCAAGTATTGGCGGTTTTGCCTACGGCTTAAGCCAATTGCTCTTTGTCTATATTGTGATCAAGTGTGCTCTTGGTGGTAAAAAAGCAAAAGACAGAGTTTGGGAAGGTGCGAAAGGCTTGGAATGGTATGTACCATCACCAGCACCTCATCATACGTTTGAAACTCCGCCGAAACTTACGAAAGAGATGCTTGAGCATTAATTTGGTGGCGAAAGATACGAAGAATAACCTTGGCAGAAAGAACAAGCGCCTGGCTGTTGTTTTAGGAGTTGTTGCTTGCTCGTTTTACCTCGGGTTTGTTCTGATGCATAGTTTTTAATGGGTGATAAAACAAAAATTAAAAAAACAACAATTATGTTGTTTTTTATAACGTTGTTGATGTTTGGCTTTGGCTATGCCATGGTTCCACTTTATGATGTATTTTGTCAGATAACTGGATTAAATGGTAAAACAGTCAATGTAGTTACTGAAACTAATGAGAAAAGAATTGTTTCAGATAGAATCGTTAGGGTGCAATTTGACTCAAATGTAAATGGCGATTTACCATGGCGCATGAAGGCAAAACAAGTCATTATGAATGTGCAACCGGGTAAATTTTATGAGGCCACTTACACGGTTGAAAACATGTATAACGGTGATGTGGTTGGCCAAGCAATACCGAGTGTGATGCCTGGCGAAGCTTCATTGTATTTTAAAAAATCAGAGTGCTTTTGTTTTGTTAATCAGTTATTAGCTGCCGGTGAAACAAAAGAGATGGTGGTTCGATTTGAGGTAGACAAAGATCTACCGGAAGATGTTGATTTACTAACGTTGTCCTATACTTTTTTTAGGGCAAAACCAGATAACTCATAGTTAAATTTTAAAAGGGAGAAATTATGGCTGGTAAAGATATTTACTATGTCCCTCATGGCAGTAAGTGGCCACTTGTTGGATCATTAGCTTTATTTACAACATTTATTGGTGGGGCGATGTTACTCAATGATAATCCCAATGCTAATTATGTTTTATTGATTGGGGCCGCTGCTGTTGTCTACATGTTTGCAGGTTGGTTTGCAGAGGTGATACAGGAATCTATTGCAGGAAAATATAGCAAACAAGTTGATACAAGTTTTAGAATGGGTATGGGCTGGTTCATTTTCTCCGAAGTGATGTTTTTTGCTGCATTTTTTGGTGCCTTGTTTTATGCCAGAATGTTTTCAATTCCCTGGTTGGGAGGCGAGGGCCATGGCGGCCATAACGGCACACATCAATTTTTATGGGAATCTTTTCAAGCATCATGGCCGATGAGCGTTATGCCTGACCCATCTAAATTTACACAATATAAAGACGTTGTCCCTGCTTGGGGCGTACCAGCACTTAATACAGCCATATTGCTCGCGAGTGGCGTTACGGTAACTCTTGCACATTGGGCGCTTAAAGCTGCTAATAGACAAAAATTGGCTTTATGGTTATTTTTAACTGTAGCACTTGGCTTTATTTTTGTTTATTTCCAAGTCGAAGAATATGCTCATGCAATGAATGATTTAGATTTAACTCTTAACTCAGGTATCTATGGATCAACTTTTTATATGCTGACTGGTTTCCATGGCTTCCATGTAACCATGGGTGCGGTTATGCTTCTGATCATTCTTTTACGTTGCCTCAAAGGGCATTTTTCTAAGAAGGATCACTTTGCATTCGAAGCTGTAGCCTGGTATTGGCATTTTGTCGATGTTGTCTGGCTCGGATTGTTTATATTTGTTTATTGGGTATAAAAAAAGCCACCGATAGGTGGCTTTTTTACATATGATTCGGTGCGATCCAACCCATCCAGTAGCCAAACAAAATTAATAAGAATAGAAAGATAGAGAGAACAATTCTTATTGTTAGCGATCGAACCATTTTTCTTGATTGATCATCATCCTTCATTAAGAAATGCAGACCTTTAGTTAATGATAATAAAATAACAATAAGAATAATAATAATGATTGTTTTAAACATTTAAATCCAATAAAAATTAACTATGAAATATTTTAATAACATTCAGTTTAAGTTTAAATTAGTACCAACGCTAGTTTTTTTAACTTTCTTTGTTCTATTTATTCGTTTGGGTTTCTGGCAATTGGATCGCGCTGAACAAAAAAGAATTATTAATGATCAATATAAATCTCGTCAAGAAACAACCATCGTTGATCTTAACCAAGAAGTTAATAAAAATAACGATTACCTTCTATGGAGAAAAGCCGAAATCAATGGTTCATTTTATATAGAAAAAAATATTTTATTGGACAATCAAATATACAACCAAACTGCTGGTTTTAATATTATCACTCCCTTTCGATTAGCAGGGACCCCATGGTCAATTCTTGTTAACCGTGGTTGGCAACCAAACTTGGTGACAAGAAATATATATCCAGTAATTTCGCAGGTGAATGATGAACAATTATTAAGAGGACACCTAGTTAAGTTTCCTGTCTCTGGTATTAAATTAGGCGAAGATAATATTGAGGTGATTAATTCATCTATTATTCGTTTACAAAGAATTGACCTTGATGAAATCAATACATTTTACTCAGCACAGTTTCTTCCATACATGATTTTTTTAGACCCTATGATTGATAAAGATCTTGTGAGTAACTTTTCATTACCAGTCCCAGAGTCAGAGAAGAATTATGGCTACGCATTCCAGTGGTTTGCTTTTGCTGTAACTTTATTAGTTATTTTTTTAAAATTAGGTATTAAAAGGAAAGCATGAATCAATTAACAAAAAGCCGCATGACTCTTGTGGGATTAATATTAATTTTCTTCTTACCTATTTTCGCCTCCTGGTATCTTGTTTTCTTTTCTGATTATAAAAATGAAATAAATAGTATTGAGAATGGTGATTTAATTGAGCCAGTTATTAGTTTAGGCGCTATTGAGGCGAGGCCTTTAGAAAATAATCAACCTTTTATTGTTGCAGAGCGATGGACCCTTGTCTTTTTTGTGAACGATGAGTGCGACGCTGTTTGCCAAAAAAAACTTTACCAAGTTAGGCAGATACGTTTGGCACTCGGCAAAAACGTTGACAAGATTGATCGTTTATTAATCGCAAAAAACCCCATTGACTGGGCAGAGTTTGCAGAGCGTTATTCTGGTCAAAAAGTATTAGATTCTACGATGAATGATTTTACTCGTATTTATGATAGTTTTAGTAGCATACAAGGATTTAACGAAAACTCTTTTTATCTCATTGATCCATATGGTTTTATTATGATGCGTTACTCAGATAGCGTTGAACCCAAAGGGGTCATAAAGGACATTGAGCGTCTTATAAAGAATGCTGGTTAGCTTTTTTTAACAATGCTTCAACCGTTTGATTGAATTCTTTAAACTCAATCTCTCCTATGATGGTATTAACAATTTTACCCTCATGATTAACCAAAATAGATGTAGGTGTTAATTTCACTTTTTTAAAATGTTTAATAATATCTTTTTTGATATCCATAATTACTGGAAAAGGAAGGGAATTTTTTTGTGCATAGGACATTACTCGACTGGGTGGATCGTAGTGCATAGATATCGCTAAAATTTCGAAATTATTGTCTTTGTATTTATTATAAGTTTTTATTAGGTCGGGCATTTCTTTGATGCATCCGGGACAATCTGTTGCCCAAAAGTTAATGAGATAAACTTTACCTAGCAGATTATTCGTTGAAATATTGTTACCCTCAATCGTGGTCATTTGAATTTCAGCGACTTTTTCTTTTTGAACGCTTAATAGAAAAAACACACTAATAAGAATAATAACTGTGGCAAAAAAAACTTTAATCTTCATATTTTTTTTTTAAAGAAGGTATAATTTCACCCATTTTATAGTAACCCTGTATAGAAAGACAAAATAATGATTTGGTTCCAAAGAATATTAGTAATCACAACTATTTTAACCTTATGTGTTGTCGTTTTTGGCTCATATGTCCGCTTGACCGATGCAGGTTTAGGCTGCCCAGACTGGCCTGGATGTTATGGCACACTGACAGTTCCTCAAAGTGAGGAAGCTATAAGTCAAGCCTTACAACATTTTCCTGACAGTATGGTGGAGACTGATAAGGCCTGGATAGAGATGATACATCGTTATATAGCAGGAATATTAGGACTCCTTATATTATTTATAGCAGTAAAATCTTATAAATTAAGAGATGAAATTAAAATAACCCTGAAGCTTCCTTTTTTTATATTAGCCTTAGTCTGTTTCCAAGCTATTTTGGGAATGTGGACCGTTACAAAATTATTACAGCCAGCAATTGTCACTACGCATCTGATTGGAGGTATGACCATTTTAGGTTTGATGACCTTCATGACGCATCGCCAACTCGGTACACAAATCAATAATGACAGTATCAATAGACACACAATGACCATTGCACGGCTGTCATTATTTGTTCTCTTTATTCAAATTTTATTAGGAGGCTGGACAAGCACAAATTATGCAGCACTTGCCTGCACTGATTACCCTACTTGTCATGGTTCTTTAATACCTGATATGAATTTTAAAGATGGATTTTCCATTTTTAGAGAGTTAGGTATGACATCGAGTGGAGAGGAACTATCCTTACAGGCGCTTCATGCGATTCAATGGGTTCACCGTATGGGGGCGATTGTTTTAACAGCATTAGTTTTATATTTATTTTATCTATTACGAAATTTTCCTGGCTTAGGCTTTTATCGAAACCTTCTTTTGATTTTAATTTCTGTTCAGTTTGTTGTTGGCATTGCAAATTTATTGTTGCATTTACCTATTGCATTAGCAACAATTCATAACCTAGGCGCTGCACTTTTGGTTATAATACTGGTTGTCATTAATTCAAGATTAACTCCACAATATGATTAAGACTGCGTTAAACGATTACAGTAGTTTTTTCAAAAATTTAAAAAATTTTTACGCACTGTGTAAACCACGCGTCACTTACCTTATCGTTTTTACGGCAATTATAGGTATGTTTTTGGCAACACCAGTGATGGTACCAATTGAAATATTATTTTTCACAAGCCTTGGTATTGCTTTTGTCTGTGGTGCTGCAGCAGCTTTTAATTGTTTAATCGAAGAAAAGATCGATGCTGTTATGGCAAGGACAAGAGGCCGACCCCTACCTACGGGACAGTTAACACACAAGGAAACGCTCATTTTTTCTTCTGCTTTGGGAGGTACGGGTCTAGTTATTCTGCACCAACTAGTTAATCCACTGACCATGTGGCTAACACTCGCGACTTTTTTTGCTTATGCAGTTATTTATACTGTTTTTCTAAAACCAGCAACGCCGATGAATATAGTTATTGGTGGTGCATCTGGAGCTATGCCACCAGTGCTGGGTTGGGCCGCAGTGAATAATTCAGTGGCACCTGAAGCATTAATTTTATTTTTGATTATTTTTTGTTGGACCCCACCTCATTTTTGGGCGTTAGCTTTGTATCGGAGAGAAGAATACGCTAAGGTTGGAATGCCGATGTTGCCTGTAACCCACGGTGAAAAATTTACCTTATTACAGATAGTTTTATATACAATCATTCTTGCCATCGTCACCATGATGCCATTTAGTATAGGCATGACAGGCCTGATATACCTAGTCATCGCGACGATTTTAAATGTTTTTTTTCTTTATTACGTAGTAATGCTCTATCGTAAATATTCTGATAAACTATCAATGAAAATCTTTAGATATTCAATTTGGTACCTTGGGTTAATATTCTTGGCCCTGCTAATCGATCATTATTTTAAATATAAATTTATATAGTAACGTAAGGAAATTTTATGAGTAAGCAAAGCAATTTAAGGGGTGTAATTGAAGCAACAGCAATTGTTATTGGTTCATTTGTAGGTGCTGTAGTTATTATTACTTTATTGGTATCTGGAAAGTCAGAAAGCCCAACTACACCTGTTGCACCGAAGGTGGTTGAAAACTCTGCAGCAGAAGAAAACACACAGCCTGTAGCAGCGGTCGAAGTTGCTGATGCAAGCCCAGCGGGATCAAATGCTATCGCAGCAGATAAAATTGTGCAGGCAAATTGTGCCATGTGCCATGCTTCTGGCCTTATGAATGCCCCTAAAATTGGTGATGCTGGGCAGTGGGCGCCGAGGATTGCACAAGGCAAAGATACACTAATTCATAATGCCATTAATGGTATACGTACAATGCCTGCGAAAGGTGGCAACGCTGCATTATCTGATGAAGAAGTTGCTGCAGCAGTAATTCATATGGTAAATAGCGCTGGCGGTAGTTTCTAACCAAATCAATGGCTGTATTTGTCCTCGGAGATATCCAAGGCTGTTTTTATTCCTTTCAAAGCTTACTCGATAAGGTCTCTTTTAATCCAAAGAGAGATCAACTTTGGTTAGTTGGCGATTTAATTAATCGTGGCCGAGAATCGCTTGCGGTTTTGGATTGGTGCTATCAAAATCAAAGCAGTATTCGCCCTGTCTTGGGCAATCATGAGCTTCATTTTCTCGCGGTTGCACTTAATCAAGCAAAATTAAAGTCATCAGATACCTTTAACGATATTTTAGGCTCAAACAAAAATAAAGATTTAATTAATTGGGTTTTAAATTGGCCGCTGGTGTATTTTGAAAAAAATTACTTGGTGGTTCATGCGGGAGTCATTAGCGATTGGACAATTGAGGAAATACAATCTTTGTCTAAACAGGTTTGCAATTCCTTGACGAGTCATCCCGAAAAATTTTTTCAAACTATGTATGGCAATTATCCTAATCAGTGGAGCCAAGAATTTTCCGTGGAGGAGAAGAACCGTTTTGTTATTAATGCGATGACAAGAATGCGCTGCCTCAACAAAAACAATGGATCACTAAATTATGAATATAAAGGTAATTTACAAAACATACCAAAAGAACTGGTACCTTGGTTTGAAATGCCTTTACCCAAATTAGATACGAATGGAATATTTACAGGACATTGGTCAGCGATTGATATCCAAGAGCACCCACATGGGGTCTCACTCGATAGTGGATGTGTATGGGGGCGGCGATTAACAGCATATAATTTATCAGAGTCAAGGTTAATTTCCGTTAATGCAGATCAGCGCGATTTACCCTAAAACCTGACCAAACAGCGCTTCTATTTCATGAATTGTCGGTTGATGGTTTTGACCGCCCTCGAAACCTATTTTTATAGCACCCATAACTGAAGCTAATTTGCCTGTTTTATGCCAATCCCAACCTGCAGAAATTCCATAAATGAGACCAGAGCGGAATGCATCTCCACAACCTGTCGGATCAACAAGGTTCGAAGCTTTAATAGCGTCTATCTTAATCATCTCATCGTCGGTATAAATTTCAGACCCATGTGCGCCCTTGGTAACAATAAACGCTTTTACTTTTGAGGTAATTTTCTCAACAGTTAAACCTGTTTTATCTTGTAAAAGTTTAGCTTCATAATCATTTACTGCAATATATGATGCTTGTTCAATGAATGTAATTAATTCTTCTGCTGTAAACATTGGTAATCCCTGACCTGGATCAAAAATAAATGGAATGTTTGCTTTATAACATTGTTGCGCATGTTGAATCATGGCATCTCGACCATCTGGAGCAATAATTGCCAAATCAATGGAATCTTCAACATTGGCAATTGAATTTGTATGTGCCTGTATCATTGCCCCAGGATGAAATGCGGTGATCTGATTATCATCTTGGTCGGTTGTAATAAATGCCTGCGCAGTAAACATACCAGTAATTTTTTTCATGTATTTTTTTGATATACCTAAACTATCCAGCCAATTACTATATAGCTCGAAGTCATCACCATGGGTAGCCATGATTAATGGATTGGATCTTAATAATTTAAGGTTATAGGCAATATTTCCTGCGGTACCACCAAAATTTTTTTTCATCTCAGGGACATAAAAACATATATTTAGATTATGAATTTGATCGGGCAGAATATGATTTTTAAACTGGTCTTGAAATACCATGATTGAGTCATAGGCAATCGAACCACATATAAGAATATTTTTCATAGAGGCTTAAGAACCACTAAAAAAATAATTAAAATTAACATGACAACAGGGAATTCGTTAAACCAACGATAGAAGACATGCGAGTGTTTATTTTGTTTTTGTTTAAAGGCATTAAGATATTTTAGACATAGTGCATGGTAGATAATTAAAGTAATAACCAGTGCAATTTTAATATTCATCCACAACCCGTTAAAACCATATTCAAGCCAAAGCCATAGCCCAAAAAAGAGGGTTAACAAAGCTCCAGGTGTCATGATGCCATAAAAGAGTTTTCTCTCCATGACAAGAAAACGTTCATGACTGATCTTATCGTTCGACATAGCATGGTAAACAAAAAGACGAGGAAGGTAAAAAAGTCCAGCAAACCATGTGACCATAAAAATGATATGAAGTGATTTAATCCAAAGCATGAACTATCTTTCAAAAATTTGATCCATTATTATACATTGTCTAGCAAAGTATAATCCGCTTGGATGGCTTTATAATATTGTAAGGAGGTATGCAGCATGCTATCCTTTTACATAACCTAATTTACAGACCTAATGAACGCTCCATTATCAACTGAACTTCTCAAAGCATCATCTTTTAACGCTACTCGTTTAAGAGAAATACCATATAACTACACCTCTTTTTCTGATAAAGAAATTGTCATCCGATTTCTTGGAGAAGAGCTCTGGCAAATCATATCAGAATTACGTGGCGAGAGAAAAACAGGGCGCTCAGCGCGAATGTTATTTGAAGTTCTTGGTGATCTTTGGGTGGTATCTAGAAATCCATATTTGCAAGATGATCTTTTAGAAAATCCTAAACGTTTGAAATTATTAATTGAAGCGATGCATCATCGTGTGCAATCGATTGAGGATAGAAGTTTTGGCAATATGAAGGTTGCGCAATTAAGTAAAGCAGCAATTGCAGCAATCGAAAAGTTTGAACTTGACTTTAAAACTACTAAAAAATTACGTAAGAAAGTATTTGCAAAGCTAAAAAAATATACACATAAACACAATATTCAATTTGATGGATTAGCACGAGTATCGCATGTGACTGATGCAACGGATTGGAGAGTTGAATATCCTTTCGTTGTGATTCATCCTGACAAAGAAAAAGAAATAGCTCACCTTGTGAAGGCATGTATTGAGTTAGAGCTAACAATTATTCCGCGAGGAGGTGGCACCGGCTATACAGGAGGTGTTATTCCATTAACTCCTTTTTCAGCAGTTATCAATACAGAAAAATTAGACGTCATAGGAGTTGTGGAATATAAAAATTTACCCGGGGTAGTAGGGGCGGTCCCAACAATTTATTGTGAGGCTGGTGTTGTAACTCGACGTGCTATGGATTTAGCTTCAGATGCTGGGTTAGAATTCGCTACCGACCCAACCTCGGCAGATGCTTCATGTATTGGTGGCAATGTTGCTATGAATGCAGGAGGGAAGAAAGCGGTGTTATGGGGAACGGCACTTGATAATTTAGCCGCATGGAAAATGGTTGACCCAAATGGTAATTGGATTGAAATTGAACGCTTGGATCATAATCTTGGCAAAATTCATGATGTTGATTTAGCACGATTTCGTATTACAAAATTTAAAGAAGATGGCCTTACCCCGCTTGCAGATGCAGAAATTTTGGAAATACCAGGAAATAATTTTAGAAAAATTGGCTTGGGTAAAGATGTCACCGATAAATTTTTAAGTGGATTACCGGGTATTCAAAAGGAAGGATGCGATGGCTTAATTACTTCGGCAACGTTTATTTTGCATAAGATGCCTCAGCACATGCGTACTATTTGCCTCGAATTTTATGGCAATGTTTCCCATGCCGTACCAGCCATCGTAGAAATTAAAAATTATTTAGATCAATCAAGTGATGTTTTATTGGCAGGACTTGAACATTTAGATGAGCGTTACATAAAAGCCGTGGGATACAGCACGAAGGCGGCCCGTACTGAGCGACCGAAAATGATTTTGATTGCAGATATTGCCAGTGATATTGAGTCTCATGTGGGTGAGGCTGCGTCAAAGGTTGTACAGCTTGCAAATAAACGTAATGGTGAAGGATTTATTGCAGTATCAGCTGAAGCCAGAAAGCGTTTTTGGTTAGATAGGGCGCGAACGGCAGCAATAGCGAAACATACCAATGCGTTTAAGATTAATGAAGATGTGGTAATTCCATTAGATAAGTTGGGCGAGTATTCCAACGGTATTGATAGAATAAATATTGAATTATCAATTCAGAATAAATTAAAACTCATTGAAGAATTACTTCAATATTTTAATACGGAACTTGATTACCCCAAGAATGAGACTGTAGATCAAGAGTTAGTAAACTCAAAAAAACAACAAGCAATTTCATTATTGAAAATAACACAAGAGAGATGGCTAAATTATTTAAGAAATCTTGACGAGCCTTTAGAGAATTTTGATCAGCTGAGTCAACATGGTTCTCAGTATAGAAATCTTTTTGAATTAATTCAGTCGTATGATCTACGAATTTCATGGAAACAAGAGCTTAAAGAGCCATTAAAAGAAATTTTCTCAGGGCGAGAATTTCAAGTAGTTTTACAAAAGATAGATAATGTTCACAAGCAAATTCTAAAATCGAGAGTATTTATTGCGCTCCATATGCATGCAGGAGACGGTAATGTGCACACCAATATTCCCGTTAACTCTGATGATTATGAAATGTTGCAAGATGCTCACAGGGCGGTTGTGCGCGTTATGGCTCTGGCAAAACAATTAAATGGCGTCATTTCTGGCGAACATGGCATTGGCATTACTAAAATGGAATTCTTAGATGAATACACGATTAATACTTTTGCCGAATACAAAGCAAAAGTTGATCCAGAAGGAAGATTTAATAAGGGAAAATTATTGCCTGGATCGGGTCTTGAAAATGCTTATACACCGAGTTTTGGTTTGTTAGATCAAGAATCGATCATTATGGAAGAATCTGCCATGAAGGGCATTGCTGATTCCATTAGTGATTGTATGCGATGTGGAAAATGTAAGCCCGTATGTACAACCCATGTTCCTCGTGCAAATTTACTTTATAGTCCACGAAATAAAATTTTAGCTACATCATTATTAATTGAAGCCTTTTTGTATGAAGAGCAAACTCGACGAGGCATATCAATTAAACATTTTGACGAATTTAATGATGTTGCGGATCATTGTACCGTTTGTCACAAATGTTTGAATCCCTGTCCGGTCAATATTGACTATGGTGAAGTATCAATTGCGATGCGGAATTTTCTGCGAGAGCAAGGAAAAAAACATTTTAGTTTTGGTACCTCATTGGCAATTAATTATTTAAACCTCAAAGATCCTTTAACTATAAAAATAATGAAAAAAATTATGATTGATTTTGGTTATCGTATTCAAAGGGCAGGGCATAATTTTTTAAAGAAAATAAAATTAGGAGATGTATACAAAAAAAATCCACCCTCATCGGTTGGCAAAGGATCAGTAATAACTCAGGTAATTCACTTTATGAATCGCCCAATGCCAAAGAGTATGCCAACAAAAACATCAAGAGGGCTTTTAGGTATTGAGGATGATCGCATTGTCCCGGTGATTCGTGACCCACTAAAAATCAATGATGATTCAGATGCTGTATTCTATTTTCCTGGTTGTGGGTCTGAGAGATTATTTTCTCAAGTTGGTTTGGCTACACAAGCCATGCTTTATGAAGTTGGTGCAATTACTGTGTTACCTCCTGGATACTTGTGTTGTGGTTACCCCCAAACATCCTCAGGTGATGAAGAAAAAGGCCAGCAAATTAGCTCAGATAATCGTGTTCAATTCCACCGTGTGGCAAATACATTAAATTATTTAGACATAAAAACGGTTATTGTATCGTGTGGTACATGCATGGATCAATTAATGAAGTATGAGTTTGATAAAATTTTCCCAGGCTGCAGATTACTTGATATCCATGAATACTTGATGGAAAAAAATATTAAGATGCAAGGTGTCGAAGGACAAACCTACATGTACCATGACCCTTGCCATTCTCCAATGAAGACTTATGACCCAATGAAGGTGACGAATAGCTTGCTTGGTCAAGAAGCATTATTATCTGATCGCTGCTGTGGAGAATCAGGTACATTCGCGGCTGGCAGACCGGATATTGCCTCTCAAGTTAAAATGCGGAAACAAGAAGAGATTGAGAAAAATTTACAAACTCTAGATTCTGCCAATCATAAACTTCCAACAAAAATCTTGACGTCCTGCCCTTCCTGTTTGCAAGGTCTTGCTAGGTATGGTGATGATACCAATACTGAAGCTGATTATATTGTTGTTGAGATTGCAAAGCACACATTGGGTGAACAATGGTTAGAACAATATGTTGAGAAAGCAAAAAATGGCGGTATTGAGAAAATACTTCTCTAATTAAATGAACGGTATTAAAACTGTCCCTACTGCACCTTGAATAAATCGTGTGATCACCCGCTCTGTCTTTTCTGAGAGTGTGTAGGCAAAGTAATCAGTTCTACCAATCATTTTTCCAAACTCGCGCTCGAAAGACAAATTCGACAAATCACCATTCATCTCATTTGTAACTAAGAATAATTTTCCTGCGCTATTCTTTTTGCTAGAGAGCATCCACACAACAATTTCAATATTTCGGGCCAGGTTATAGAGGTTTTGTGGCTCAATTGAATCAATAATATAAAATTCAGTTTTACCGCCATGAGCTTTAATAATCATTGTGTAAAGCCCTGCTATCAATGACAAAACACGATCCCCTTCAAAGTTTTCATCAAAGGCTTGGTAAACAGCATCAAAGTCTTGTTTAAAATTAATTCCCTCAATGTTCCACTTATGCTTCGGGTTACTAAAAAAATAGTTTGCCGTTTGTTCCGCATTATCAGAAGAGGTTTTTCTTAGTTCGCTTGGGTTTCTTTTGTAAAGTTTAATCATTAGCGTTTTTAAACTTTCAAAATTTTCTCGAATTTCATAGTCTGCCATTCGATCAAAATCTAATTTACCCAATTGATTGAAAGAGCCCTTATCATATTGAGTCGCATCTTTCCTGTCTAATGTATTACCTGCGCAGCCAGAGATTATTACGATTAATAAAAAAACAAAAATTGTACGAATCACAAAATTCTTTCTTTTGGAAAAATGAGTTTAAAAGTACTGCCTTTATCTAGGTCACTCTTTATCTCTAATTTACCCTGATGTTGAGTAATTACATTTTTTACAATTGACAAGCCAAGCCCAGTACCACCGGTGTTGCGGCTTCTATCCGCATCAACACGATAAAAACGCTCCGTAATTCTTGATATATGTTTTTTTGAAACACCTATACCATTATCTATCACTGTAAATGTGGGCTGTTTTGATTCAATATTCCAACTAACCAAGATTTTTTTATTGGCACCACTGTAACGTATGGCATTTGTAATGATGTTCAAAAATGCACTTTCAATTTCTTTACTGGATCCTTTTAAATTAATGCCTTTATTTATCTTATATTCTATTAGATGCTCTTTTTGATCTATCAAAGCTATTTCTTTATTAATTTTTAAAAAAAGTTTTTCCATATTAATTTTTTCAGAACGGTTTTGCAGCTGATTACTTTCAACGTTTGACAATAATAAAAGATCATCAATTAGTTTCTTCATTCTTATTGCTTGATCAGTCATCATGCCAAATATCTGCATCGTTTCTTTATCAATCTTACTTTTACTATTTTCCAGTGTCTCCAAAAAACCAACAATTACTGTTAATGGTGTTTTTAGCTCATGGGAAAAGTTTGAAACAAATTCCTTTCTAATATTCTCATTGGAGATTATTTGGGTTATGTCGCGGCATGTAATAAGCCGCATATTTGAGCGAAAGGGTGTAATTTTGATCTCGATTGTTTGTTGATTTTCTTGATTTAAAATTTTAATTGTTTCTTCATATATTTCTTTATCTAAATAATTACTAAAATCTGTATTTCTAAAAACATAGTTGATGGGTTGTTTGTAATTTTTCTTGAGATTTATCTTTAACATTGTTTGTGCTGGTTTATTGCACCATAAAATTTCATTATTTTGATTAATAGCAATGACACCATCTAACATTGCCTCAGCAGCAGCAATAAATTGTTCTAAAGTTAAATTAAGTTCTTTTTTTGATCTTTCATCAGCACGGTAAGATTTGTATAATTTGGAAAAAATTTCAGACCACACCCCATTGCCTTCAGGTATCTGGGCTATATTTTTTTTATCTAACCAATCATTTAGAGTATTTGCCCAGTACTTATAAAAAAAATAAGCACTCAATGCGGCAATACAGATGAGGTTGACGGCGTTAGTAAACCCAACAATTTCATAGATTATTACAAATGAAATGAACCATAAAAAAATAGATTTAATGATCTTTTTCAATACAAATTCCTGCCAACTTAAAAAAATTAATCTTCATTAAATCGATAACCTAGACCACGAACAGTTTGGATTTTCTTGTCATCTCCAGTAGCTTTTAAACAATCTCGTAGGCGCTTAATGTGAACGTCAACAGTGCGATCATCAATTATAGATTGATTGCCCCAAACTTTATCTAAAATCTGGTTACGATTAAAGATAATATCTGGATTTCTCATAAAGAAATAAAGCAGCTTAAATTCGGTTGGTCCTATTTTAACTTTTTGATTATGGCTTTTAAGGATCAATTTATTTGGATCAAGAAAAAGATTATGTTGTGTAATTGATTCTTGAGTCTGCTCAGGCGCTTTGCGTCGAAGAACCGCTTTAACTCGAGCTATGAGTTCTTTTGGACTAAATGGTTTTGTCATGTAATCATCTGCACCCACATTCAGACCTAATAATTTATTATCCTCTTCGCTTTTTGCGGTTAGCATGATAATAGGAATTATTTTAGTCTCTGAATTAGTTTTAAGGCGTTTGGCAAATTCGATACCGTTCATACCTGGTAGCATCCAATCTAAAATAATTAAATCGGGTAATGCCTCATTAACAATTTTTTCAGCAAATTCGGCACTAATGGCGCGTATAGGATTAAAACCGGATTGCTTGAGATTGATTGCGATTAATTCAAGAATAGATTCTTCATCTTCAACAATTAGTATATTGGTTGGCATATTTTTATTATCTCAAATATAAAAAATATTATGACATTAATGTGACATAAATATGACATAAATTTTCCCATAACAATGAGTTGATTAACCTCTCAGAATCAATTATGGTAATTAAAAGTTAATTAATTGAGAGAGATTTTTTATGAGTATTTTGGACAGAGAAAATATTGTTGCTGACGCATCCTACAATCGATGGTTAGTTCCACCTGCGGCACTTCTTATTCATTTATCTATTGGTATGATTTATGGATTTAGTGTTTTTTGGCCAGCTAAGGGAAATGGTTTATTAAATTTAATTGGTTCGCAGTGTGATGCATTACAAACTTCACTTGTTGATCGACTTTTTATTACCTCTTGTGATTGGTTACTCAGTGATGTTGTCTGGACATTCTCAATAGCTATTGTTTGTTTAGGCCTCTCTGCGGCAGTATTTGGTCATTGGTTAGAACGTGCTGGCCCAAGAAAAGCTGGTTTTGCAGCCGCTGTTTTGTGGGGCGGCGGGCTCATAATTTCATCTTTCGGCGTAGCTTCGCACCAATTATGGTTAATTTGGCTCGGTGCGGGGGTAGTCGGAGGAATAGGGCTTGGTTTAGGTTATATTTCACCGGTATCAACGCTAATTAAATGGTTCCCAGACAGAAGGGGTTTGGCAACCGGTATGGCAATTATGGGTTTTGGTGGTGGCGCAATGATAGGCACACCAGTTGCAGCTTATTTGATTGATGCCTTTGGGGTAGGGAATGCGCTTTTATATATGGGTTGCTTTTACTTTATTGCCATGACCATTGGTGCTTTTGGTTACCGTGTCCCACCAGCTGATTTTAAGGTTGAAGGTAAAAAGATAGTGAAAAAAGATACAGCCATGATCGCAAAAGGCCATGTTCACGTAAGTCATGCCCATAAAACTTATCAGTTTTGGTTATTGTGGGGGGTATTGTGCCTTAATGTTTCTGCCGGGATTGGTGTTTTGGCAGTCGCGAAGCCAATGTTTCAAGAGATTGCTGCGCAAAATTTTTCTGCAGGTGAGATAGGGGCAATAGCTGGTGGTTTTGTGGCCTTATTGTCGCTTGCTAACATTATTGGGCGAATTATTTGGGCATCCTCTTCGGATTACCTGGGACGAAGATTAACTTATGCTGTATTTTTTAGTTTAGGCACTATTCTGTATTTTTCAGCACCATGGGCAGGATTGAATCAATATATTGCTTTATTTGTATTAATTAACTTAGTAATCATGACTATGTATGGCGGTGGCTTTGCAACAATTCCGGCTTATTTGGCCGATATTTTTGGCACACAGCACGTAGGTGCTATACACGGAAGGTTGCTTACTGCATGGGCTACAGCGGGGATATTAGGGCCGGCAATCATGTCATATGTTCGAGAGTATCAGCTTCAAGCAGGAGTCCCTCAAGCAGAAGCGTACAACTCAAGTTTCACCATGCTCGCTTTGTTATTAGTATTGGGTTTCATTTTAAATTATTTTGTTAAACCCCTTGATAGCAAACATTTCATGTCTGAGGCAGAATTGGCAAATGAGAAAGCAGTTGCCGCAAAAAAAGATGCTGACAATAAATTAATAAGTGCCACTGGTAATTCAAACCAAGCATTACAAAAAACAATATTACCAATTGCTTGGATTGTTGTTGGTGTGCCTCTAGCATACGGTATTTCAAATGCTCTGCAAAAAGGTATAATCATTTTCCAGTAAAAACGAAAATCTTTTATGAGCATTAAAGTAGGAATTATCTCTTCTCGGTTTAATCAACCTGTGGTTGATGAGCTTTTGCAAGCATGTTTGGATAAATTAAAAGAACATGGCCTCGAATCTGATCAAATATTTCATCAGACTGTTCCAGGTGCATTAGAAATACCACTAGCTTTAGATTTATTAGCTCTCTCTAAAAAATACGATGTCTTGATTGCGATTGGAGCAGTTATTCGAGGAGAAACCTATCATTTTGAGGTTGTGTCAGATCAATCAGCCTTTGGATTGATACAGGTGCAACTAAATCATCATATTCCTATTATTAATGGCATTATCACAACAAATAATGATGAGCAGGCCTATGCGCGTACTAAAGTAAAAGGGGAGGAAGCAGCTTTAGTCGCTATTGAAATGGCAACCCTAGCTAAAAATTTAAAAAATGGATAATGGTACAAAAAAGAAAATAAATAATCGTCGCAAGGCACGTGAATTAATCATGAAGAGTATTTACCGTGGACTGGTAAATCAATTTGATGTGTTACAAATTCAAAAAGATATTAAGGAAGACCCAGATTTTATTCGCGCCGATGAGATCTTTTATAACGAGACTTTCAGTGGGGTTGTTGAAAATTTTACGTCTTTAAAGGATGAAATCTGCACTTACCTTGACCGAGATTATAATGAATTAAGCCCTATTGAGTTAGCCATTATTTTTTCTGCATTGTATGAATTGAAATTTCATCCAGATATTCCATATAGGGTTGTAATTAATGAAGCAATCGAGGTGGCAAAATCTTTTGGAGGAAGTGATGGGTTTAAATTTATTAACGGCGTTTTAAATAAAGCGGCAAAACAAAATCGCATAGAGGAATTTACTAGATCAGCTTAAAAATATATTTTTAAGTTCAATTTTATCCCACAATAAATAATTTCCAGAGCCATACCAATCACCAAGCACCCAGCGTTCACAAAATTTTCCATCATAATTGTATTTGTGCGTCTTTAAACGATGTGTGTGACCATGAATGAGTAAAGCAGGATAATTATTTTTTTTAAATACCTTCTCAACAGCTTTTTCACTCACATCAATTATGGAATTATCATTTTGAATATGAGACTGCGCACTTCTCTCTCTCAATTTTTCACAGAAATTTATACGGTATTCAAGTGACTTACTTAGAAAATAATTAATACAGATTTTTTTTCTAACAAAAAAACGAAATATTTGATAGCGGTAATCGGTGGTACATAAAGTGTCACCATGCATTAATAAAGTTTGATTTTTACCGAGCAAAATTTCAGTTGGGTCTTCAAGCAAGGTTATGTTGTTATGATGTAGAAAATTTTCACCAATTAAGAAATCACGATTTCCTGGCATAAAAAAAATTTTAGTTTGCTTTGCTAAATTTCTGAGAATTTCTTGAGTTTCAGGAAAATGATTTGCATCATCACCTACCCAATATTCAAAGAGATCCCCTAAGATAAATAGATATGGGTGTGGTGCACAATTCTTTTGTAAAAAATCATTAAAGCTTCGAATAGTTTTAGGATCAGTCTCGGATAGATGAATATCTGAGACAAATATTGCTGATTCAGAGTGAATTGCAATCAGACGCTTACTTCCTCAATAATTATTGCTTCAATAGGAACATCTTGATGCCCATTTGGGTGGTTTCCGGTTGCCATATTTTTAATTTTATCTATCGTATCCATGCCTTCAGTAACCTTGCCAAATACACAATAACCAAAACCATCTTGAGCAGGATAATTTAAAAAATCATTATTTGCCACATTAATAAAAAATTGCGAGGTTGCTGAATCGGGTACGGACGTTCTTGCCATGGCTACTGTGTAGGCATCATTTTTTAATCCATTGTTTGACTCATTTGCAATAGGGGGTTTTGTATCTTTTTGCTTCATATCGGGAGTAAAGCCACCGCCTTGGATCATAAAGCCATTAATTACACGATGAAAAATTGTGCCATTAAAAAAACCAGAATTTACATAATCAAGAAAGTTTCTTGTTGTAATTGGAGCATTTTTTTCATCCAATTCAATTTTGAATGAACCCAAATTTGTTTTAAATAACGGCATTTTTTCTCCTAATTGATTATTTTAATTGCTTTAATTGTAACGCGCTTAATTGGAACATCACCCATGCCCTCTTTGACATGTGTTGGTAAGGAGCCAATCTTTTGCACTACACGATGTCCGGATGTTACTTTTCCAAAGACACAATAACCGTCACCATCATCAAGAAAATAATTATCCTTTAGATTAATAAAGAACTGTGATGTTGCTGAGTGTGGATCATTTGTTCGAGCCATGGCAATAGTATAGGTCTCATTAAATAAACCATTTTTTGATTCATTTTGAATAGGCTCACGCGTTTCTTTTTGATTAAGATTTTTGTCAAAACCACCACCTTGGATCATGAAGTCTCGAATCACACGATGGAAAATTGTTCCCGCATAAAATCCTTCATTCACATAGGTTAGAAAATTTTTTACTGTATTTGGAGCTTTTTCAGGATTTAATTCAACTACAATATCCCCTTGAGTTGTTTCTATAACAACACTTTGACCGAAGGTGACGTGGGTAAAAAATAGAAGAAAAATTAATAGGTATTTTTTTAAGTTTTTATTCATCTTTATCTTAGTGTAGGTTTAAATAATGGAACATGCTACATGATATAATCTAGACTTGAATTTATCACAAATGATTTTTGATTACCACCTAACATATTAAGTTAATCAAACTCTATGATTAAGATATACAACACCCTCTCAAAACAAAAAGAAGAATTTAAGCCTCTTAAACAAGGTGAAGTTAAGATGTATGTTTGTGGAATGACGGTTTATGACCTATGCCATTTGGGGCATGCCAGGGTACTTGTTATTTTTGATCTTATCCATCGCTGGTTTAAAGAAAACAATTATGCCGTCACTTATGTAAGAAACATTACAGACATAGATGACAAAATAATTAACAAGTCAGTTGAGCAAAAAATTACGTTTAATGAATTAACTGAGCATTACATTGATGAGATGAATATAGATATTCAGGCTTTAAATGTACTTAGCCCCAGCCATGAGCCCAAAGCAACGGAGCATATAAGCAGTATGATCACTATGATTCAGACGCTTGTTGATAAAGGTTTTGCTTATCAGGCTGAGAACAAAGATGTTTATTATGCCGTTGATAAATTTGCAGGTTATGGCAAATTATCCGGAAAATCACTGAAAGATTTGCAAGCAGGAAACCGAGTTGATATTGATAAAAATAAAAGAAATGTTTTTGATTTTGTACTGTGGAAATCTGCTAAAAAAAATGAACCTGCATGGCAATCACCGTGGGGCAAGGGTAGGCCAGGATGGCATATTGAATGTTCAGCCATGAGCAATAAAATTCTTGGACATCATTTCGATATTCATGGCGGTGGGCAGGATTTACAATTCCCTCATCATGAGAATGAAATTGCACAATCTGAGGCGACCAATGATTGTCAGATGGCAAATTATTGGATCCATAATGGTTTTGTCAAAGTCGACAATGAAAAAATGTCAAAGTCACTAGGTAATTTTTTTACTATTCGTTCTATTTTAGAGCTTTATGATGGTGAAGTGGTTCGATTTTTTATTCTAAAAGCACATTACCGCAGCCCTTTAAATTACTCTGATCAACATCTAGATGACGCGCGACAAGGTTTAACGCGTCTGTATTTAACTATCAGAGATATTACTAAATCTGCTAATAGCGTTATTGATTGGAATAATAGCTATGCAAAAAAATTTAAAGCTGCATTAGATGATGACTTTAATTCTGCAGAGGCTTTGTCAGTTTTATTTGATTTATCTAATGAAATTAATAAAAAAAATTCAGATACTTTAAAAGTATTACTTATCAATTTAGCAAATATTCTTGGTCTACTCTATCAAAATCCTGAAAATTTTTTACAGGGTAAAGATGGGCTAATTAGTGACTCTGATATTAATACAATGATAAAAAAAAGAAATGTTGCAAAGCAGAATAGAAACTATAATGAAGCAGACGCTATAAGAGAGCAACTGTTAAGCCAAGGAATTATTCTTGAGGATACTGAAAAAGGTACCATTTGGAGAAAAAAATAAATGGCGATTAATCTTAAAAAACCAAATTTAAATGATATTTTTTCAGTTCCCGGAATTCAGCTTGCTGTGACTGAAGCAGGAATTAAGTATAAAGATAAAAAAGACCTAGCTCTTATTCTCGCCGATGAAGGTTCCCATGCGGCTGCTGTTTTTACAAAAAATAAATTTATTGCAGCGCCAGTAATTATAGCTAAGAAAAATTTAAAGAAAAGTTCAAGAATAAGAGCATGCATCATTAACACTGGATCTGCAAATGCAGGCACCGGTAAAAATGGATTAATCAATGCACAAAATACTTGTGATAGGTTGGCATCACAGTTTCATATTAAATCAGATGAAGTGCTTCCCTTTTCAACGGGGGTAATTATGAAACATCTGCCGATGGAAAAAATCAACCAAGGTATTTCAGCATTAGCATTGAAGTTGAATAAAGCTACCTGGATTGAAGTCGCTGAAGCAATTATGACAACAGATACTGTTCCTAAGGTTTGCTCAAAAAAAATAATGCTTGATGATGAAGAGGTGGTCATAACTGGAATAGCAAAGGGTTCTGGCATGATACATCCGAATATGGCAACCATGCTTGCCTTCATTACAACCAATGTATCTATTGAACATAATTTACTTACTCAAATAGTTTCTGAAGTTACTGAAGAGACATTTAATCTCATTAGCGTGGATGGCGATACTTCAACCAATGATTCTTTTGTGGTGATCTCCACGAATAAAACAAAGAAAATAATTGTTGACGAACAAGATGCTGATTTTAAAAAATTACACAACATTATTTTGGAAGTTGCAAGATATTTAGCGCATGCCATCGTTAGAGATGGTGAAGGGGCGACGAAGTTTATTAAAATTCAGGTTTGTAATGGACAATCAAAATTGGACTGTAAAGAAATAGCAAAAAAAATAGCTCATTCTCCGTTAATAAAAACTGCATTTTTTGCTTCTGATCCAAATTTAGGTCGAATAATGGCTGCCATTGGTAATGCTGAAGTAAGTAATATAGATATTTCTAAGATTAATATTTATCTTAATGATTATCTTTTTGCTGAAAATGGCGCACTAGCAACAAGTTATGATGAAGCTATTGCTAATAAGGAGATGAAAAAAGAGGAAATCTCGCTCAAAATTGACCTGCAAAATGGAAACGCGTCGCAAAATTTTTATACAACAGATTTATCTTATGATTATGTAAAAATTAATGCAGAATATCGAACTTAATTGTGAATTTTATTGACGTTTCTGTAGGTATTTTACTTAATGATACAAAAGTATTGTTAGGGAAAAGGCCTAAGACAAAACCTTGGGCAGGTTGGTGGGAATTTCCTGGGGGCAAAATAAATTCCGGTGAAACAGCGAATGACGCCTTAATTAGAGAATTGAAAGAGGAGCTTGGTATTACTGTGACCTCCTCTGAGCCATGGATGATAAGAACACATCATTTTAATAATCAACCCATTCGATTACATTTTTTTAAAATTAATTCATGGCAAAAAAGCCCGATTGCTCTTGAGCATGACGAATTAAAATGGGTGGAAATAGAATCCCCCAAGGTGGAACCTCTGTTGCCAGCTAATCAAATGATATTTCAATCTCTTCAATTGCCCTCAATCTATGCCATTACTAATATGACAGAATTTCATGGTAATTTTTTTTCTCTTCTTGAAAGAAAAATTAAATCAGAAATCAATTTAATTCAAATTCGTGAAAGATTATTAGATCAAAATGAATTAGAGATATTTTCAAAAAAAGTTTTACATCTCGCTAGGCAACATAAAATCAAAGTATTGATCAACGCCAATCTAGAATTGGCAAAGAAAATCAAAGCTGACGGCGTGCATTTAAATTCAAAGCAGATATACGAGAACATAACCATTCCAGAAGAAATGATAATTGGCGCCTCATGCCACTCTATTGAAGATTTAAAACAGGCAGAAGCAAGAAAATATAATTTTGCACTTTTGTCCCCTGTTAAAAAAACATTAACACATCCCAGCATAGATCCAATGGGTTGGAAATCTTTTCAGGAAATTATTAATCAGGTTCAGATACCAGTTTACGCTTTAGGCGGAATGGCTTGTAGTGACATTCCAAATGCTTTTGAGTCTGGTGCGGTGGGCATTGCAGCACAAAGGGCTATTTGGACTTAATAAACATTAAAGGGAATATCTTTTGTGTATTCTTTTTTATTGGTATCAATTAAAGTAAATTTAAGCAATACCGTATCACCAATTTTTAATTCTTTTTTTACTTCAAAAATCATTAAGTGATCTGCGCCAGGCATAAGGATAAACTCTTTATTGGCTTCAATAATTGGATCATCAATTTTTCGCATTTTCATGATGGAGTCACCGTAAGGCCCTTTTTCCATTTTCATGGTATGCACTTCAATTTTTTCCGCCACTGGTGTTGAGATATTTTTAATATTTAGGGTGGTCGGTGATTTTATTTTCATAAACCCTGCAGTTACTGTTTGCCCAGGCTTAGTTGCTTTGATTAGCGCAGAATCTATGGTTAATTCAATTGCTGAGGCATAAAATGAAACACTCAGTAGCGTTATTAACATAAAAATTTTATTTCTCATCATCTTCTCCTTGTATATCTGATCCTGGTATTGAAAACTCTTCTGCTGCCCAGGCACCTAAGTCTATGAGCTTACATTTATTCGAACAAAAGGGGCGAAATTCATTATTAAATTCATACTCGATTCTTTTTTTGCATGTAGGGCATGTTACTTTCATAGATTTAAAAAGCTGTTATACCAAATTTAAATTTAATTTCTTTGTCTATTTTTTTGTTTTTTGTATCTGCGAATTGAATATTGATTGCATATTTATTAGAGGATACATCAGGAATAATTTTTGAGCCAAAAGAGAGCGATACGGTAACCAGATCACTTTTTGTTAGGGGGTTTAATTTAATTTGAAAAAAACCTTTATTAGTTTTAACTGACTGCAAAACCAAATCTTTCCTAAGCAGCATGAGTATCATATTGATAGCATCTTTTACAACCAAAAAAGGCTCCAGTCGTTTTTTAAAATAGTTTTGACGAAATAATTTTTTTTCATTTTCAAGCCAGTATTTGAAAGCAGGAAAATCGGTTGATAAAATTCCAAAAGGACTATCGCTGCGGGATTTAATTTCTTGTATTAAACGATCGTCACCAAAAAAATAACCTGGCTGTAACTGATTTTTTTCGAGCGCGACTTTTATTTTTTTTATTTCATTAATAATTTTTTTATTAGCCTCAGTATTTCTTTTTTTTGAGATTTTTATAGATTGTTTTTCAAGCTCCTGGATAAGTTCAACCTTTAAATCTGATCTTGACGCTGTAGCCATTAAATTAAAGATAATTTCAAACATTGTATAGTCATGAAATTTATGATTTGTTTTTATCTGCATATCCATTTTTTGAAATAATTCCTCTATGCGAAGGAATTTTCTAATTTTTTCGTTTAATGGAAATTCGTAATTAATCATTTTGGAGTCTTTTAATTATATTGTCATGAAAGATCTTAATTTTTTGCTTTAGTTCATCTACCGATCCATCATTAGTAATAATATTATCAGCTTTTTCTTGCCTTTCTGATCTTTCTAATTGTGAGGCAATAATTTTATCAATAAGCTTACTATCTAATTTATCTCGAGAGCACACCCTTTCTTTTTGAGTACTTATTTTGCAATCAATTAAAAGACTTTCTTGAATTAACCCCAGGTAGGTTTTGGTTTCAAACAACAAAGGTACGATCAAAATAAGATAAGTTTGAGTGTGAAAGTTATCAATTTGATTAAGACAAGCAGTATAAATCAATGGGTGTATTAATTGCTCAAATTCTTTTTTTAGTTTTGGGTCATTAAATATCTCTGCCTTAATTAAGTAACGGTTGATCTCTTTTTTATCGTTAAGATAGCGAACACCGAATTTTTTTACTATTTCGTTATAGCCTTCATTATTCTTAGTCGTAATTTCCTTGGCAATGTCATCTAGATCAATCACAGGCACATTAAGCTCTTTGAAAAACAAAGCAGCCATGCTCTTGCCTGATCCAATTCCACCTGTTAATCCAACTATATGCATCTTAATCTTGAAATAGTGATTAATGTCACCATATTAATAATTGAAATAATATGATAACTTAGAGTTTAGATATGACAGAAAAAAAACAAAAACAATCTTTAAACCTTGATGCAGAATTTTTAAATCTCATTGACCCCGTTGTATGCAAGGTAGAAGTTGATTTGGCAAACTGGTTATTTGATTTATCCGGGGGAAAACGTTGGGTTATTGAATCTGAACATGAAAGTGAGTCCTACGTGTCTTTTTTCTTGAAACATGCAGATCAAGAAGCTGAAGTCACCCTTTATAATAGCGGTTATGCCTCAATTGATATTGATGGTGAATCAGTATTTCATGGAGATATTCTAGAAAAAAAAGGCGAAAAAGCTAAACTTCACTACTACCGCTTGGATAATGGAGAGCGAATATTGGTCAACTAACTTTTACGGTTGATGGCGAACTCTGCAATCTGCAAAAGCATTTTTTTATAGATAGTTGGCTTCTCTTCTGAAATTGTCTCTTCAATGGTGAGTAAATAATCTTTAGCGCGTGCCCTGACAAGCTCAATAGCTTTGGTTTCTTCAAGAATGGCAATAATATTTGGTAGCTCATTGATTTTATTCATTTTTATCGAATTTTTAATAAGATTAGATTGAGTTTTTGAACCCTTCTTGATGGCATAAATTAATGGCAAGGTTATTTTACCTTCGGCTAGATCATCGCCAATATTTTTGCCAATTTCGGTTTCATTCCCTGAGTAATCTAAAATATCATCAGTAATTTGAAAAATCATACCAAAGCATTCACCAAGCTTTGATAAATTTCTTAATCTCGCACCTTTTTCGTTGTTAATAACTCCTGACAATAAACTACTCGCTTCAAATAACTTCGCTGTTTTTTGTTTAATTACTCGAAAATAATTTTTTTCATCCATGTCGGCATTGTTTATATTCAATAGCTGCATAATCTCACCCTCAGAAATTGCGTTGGTTGTATCAGCAAGAATATTCATGATTTTCATATTGTTGATTTGCACCATCATTTGAAATGAGCGTGAATAGATGAAGTCTCCTACTAGGACACTTGCTGAATTCCCAAATACTGTATTTGCAGTCTTAATGTTCCTTCTTTTTGTTGATTGATCAACAACGTCATCATGCAGCAGTGTTGCGGTGTGGATAAACTCAATAATAGCTGCAAGATGGTGATTTTTTTCGTTAATTTCTCCTATCATTCCAGCACTAAGAAGGTGTAAAATTGGCCGCATTCGTTTGCCGCCACTATTAATGATATGCGAGGAAATTTGATTGATTAAAGCAACATCGGAATGTAACGATTGCCGAATAACTTGATTAACGCATTCTATGTCCTCAGTGAGAGGTTTGAGTATTTTTTCGAGTGACAAAGTAAAAGGATTATATGGATTAATTAAGACCGAGATTTTAGCATAAACTCTGTTTGTATGACTGCTAAACTGGCAATATCACATATGTAATTTATTGATCATTTAGGAAAATTTCAGTATAATCCACCACTTTCTAAGAATACTTAAGGGCACATGATGTACGCAGTTATTAAAACAGGTGGTAAACAATATAAGGTTGCTGAGGGAGACACTTTAAAAGTTGAAAAGTTAACTTCAGAAATTGGCAAATCAGTAAACATTGACTCTGTGTTATCTGTGATTGATGGCGACAAGGTTACAATTGGTACCCCTATTGTTAAAGGTGCAAGTGTCGATGCAACAGTGGTCTCTCATGGCCGTGGAGATAAGGTTATTATCTTTAAAATGAATAGAAGAAAGCACTACCGTAAAACCCAAGGGCACCGTCAAAGTTTTACAGAACTTAAAATTAATAAAATTGCAGTTAAATAAATATTAGGATCTAATCATGGCACATAAAAAAGCGGGCGGAAGCTCAAGAAACGGAAGAGACTCTCACTCCAAAAGGTTGGGGGTTAAAGTATTTGGTGATCAGTTCGTAAGAGCTGGAGGGATTATTTTACGACAGCGCGGTACCAAAATGCATCCGGGTGAGAATGTTGGCATGGGGAAAGATCATACTTTATTTGCAAAATCTGATGGCAAAGTAAGTTTTTCAGTAAAGGGTGCATTAAAAAGAAAAATCGTTAGCGTAATATCTGCTTGATTTTTATTAATATGTTTTTAAAGCCCTATCAGATGATAGGGCTTTTTTATTTGGTCAGGTAATTATGAAATTTATTGATGAGGCAACGATTAGGGTTTATGCCGGAGATGGGGGTAACGGAATTGCTTCATTTCGCCGTGAAAAATTTGAACCAATGGGAGGCCCGAACGGAGGCGATGGTGGTCGTGGAGGCTCTATTTATTTTGAATCAGATGAAAATATCAATACCTTAATTGATTTTAGGTTTGTGAAGAACTATCGTGCAAAGCGTGGCGAAAATGGCAGAAGTGCAGAGTGTTACGGTGCAAAAGGTGATGATTTGGTGCTCAAAGTTCCTGTTGGAACTGTAATATCTGAAAAACAAACAGGTGCAATTATTGCTGATCTTAACCAACACAATAAAAGATGTTTGGTCGCCAAAGGCGGTAAAGGCGGACTTGGAAATGTACATTTTAAATCCAGTATTAATCGAGCACCGCGTCAATGCACCAATGGTGAGCCTGGCGAGGAGTTTGAGTTGTACCTTGAGCTGAAAGTTTTAGCTGATGTAGGCTTATTGGGTATGCCAAATGCAGGAAAATCTTCTTTTATCAGAGCAATTTCTGCAGCTAAACCGAAAGTTGCGGATTATCCCTTCACAACATTGCAACCAAATTTAGGAGTTGTTAGAGTAGATAATCAGCGAAGTTTTGTGGTTGCTGACATTCCTGGGTTAATTGAGGGTGCAGCGGAGGGCCACGGTTTGGGGCACCAATTTTTAAGACATCTTGAGCGAACTAAAATTTTACTTCACATTATTGATATTGCACCCATGGATGGTGGCACCGACCCTATCGATGAAGCAAAAAAAATTATAAATGAGTTAAAAAAATACAGTGATGTTTTATTTGACAAGCCAAGATGGATCATTCTTAATAAAATTGATTTAGATGAAAACTTTGAGCAATTAAAAAATAAAATTGTTCAAGGTTTAAATTGGCATGAAAAAGTCTTTTGTATTTCAGCTTTAAGTGGCCGTGGTTGCAAAGAAGTTACCTATGAGATTATGAATTACATGGAAAAAAGTGATGAAGATGATGAAACATAAATTATCTGAAGCAAAAAAAGTTATTATCAAACTCGGTTCAAGCATTATTACAAATGATGGGAAGGGGATTGATGAAGGCTGCCTAGAAAATATAGTTTCACAAATTTGTAAATTAAACGAGACTATGCAGGTGGTGCTTGTCTCCAGTGGCGCCATTGCAGCCGGATTAAAAAAACTTGGGGTAAAGAAGAGACCTAAACAATTATTTGAGCTTCAGGCTGCAGCTGCTGTTGGACAAATGGACCTTATTCAAATTTATCAGCAACTTTTTTCAAGGAAAAAGGTAACGTCAGCACAAATTCTTTTGACTCACAATGATTTAAGTGATCGAGAGAGGTATCTTAATGCGCGATCAACTCTCAATAATTTGCTAGAGAAAAAAATAATTCCTGTAATTAATGAAAATGATTCTATTGCGAATGAAGAAATTAAGTTTGGTGATAATGATAATCTAGCTGCATTAACGGCAAATTTGATTGAGGCAGATTTCTTGGTTTTATTAACTGATCAGGCAGGTCTTTTTTCAGATGATCCAAGAAGCAATAGTCAATCAATTTTGATCAATCATGCCTTTGTAGATGATGAAAAGATTGATTCATTAGCGCATGATACCTCTTCATCTTTGGGTAGTGGGGGCATGAGAACTAAAATTTTAGCAGCACGCAGGGCAGCGCTAAGTGGCGCGCATACTATTATTGCCAATGGTAAAGAAAAAAATGTTATTGACAAGTTAGTTTCAAATAAAATTTCTTGTACCTTTTTAGAAAGCCGAGAAAGTAAGCTGTTAGCCAGAAAAAATTGGCTAGCAGGACAATTGAAGGCGAAAGGTAAGGTTTATATAGATCAAGGCGCTGAAGATGCAATTGTAAAAACAGGTAAAAGCTTGCTTGCTATTGGTGTCAAAAAAACTAATGGAGAGTTTGAACGAGGCGCGCTGGTTGAATGCTGTAATCTGGAAGGCCGACTTATCGCTAAAGGTTTAGTTAATTATTCATCTAAAGAATTGCTAAAAATCATGGGTAATCCTAGTGATAAGATTGGAGATTTATTGGGCTATGTAAATGAAAATAGTTTGATTCACAGAAATAACCTGGTAATTTTACAAAAAGGAAAATAAATGAGTGAACAAAAGCCACAAGTTGCAATTATCATGGGTTCCAATAGTGACTGGCCAATTATGCAAAATGCTGCATCTACTCTCGAAGATTTTAATATTTCTTTTGAGGCGAAAGTTATTTCTGCACACAGAACGCCAGATATGATGTTTGAGTTCGCAGAAAATGCGCAAAAAAATGGTTTTAAGGTAATTATTGCGGGGGCGGGTGGGTCAGCGCATCTCCCCGGGATGGTTGCCTCTAAGACTATCTTGCCTGTCTTAGGCGTGCCTATTCCAACAAAACACCTTGCTGGGCAAGACTCACTTCTTTCAATAGTCCAAATGCCTAAGGGGATTCCTGTAGCTACTTTTGCAATTGGTGAGGCAGGAGCAGTTAATGCTGCGCTTTTTGCGGCGTCATTGCTGGCGAAAGATGATGAAAGTATTAAAATTAAATTGAAAGAGTTCAGGAAGAGTCAAGAAGCAAGTGTTATGAAGATGACGTTAGATCAAAAATAAAAATTATGACTGCAATAGTAAAGCCTTCAATGCTTGCGATGCTAGGTGGTGGTCAACTTGGCCGTTTTTTTGTTGTGTCTGCGCAAAAACTTGGCTATCAAGTTACCGTGCTCGACCCAGACCCTAATAGTCCAGCAGGTAAATTAGCGGATGTACACTTATGTCAAAAGTACGATGATCAAGATGCGCTAGATATCATCATTAAAACTTGTAAGGCTGCATCTACCGAATTTGAAAATATCCCAGCTAAGACCTTAGAATGCCTCCAGAAAGCAATAATTGTTAGACCGAGCGCTTATGCTGTATCGATTGCTCAGAATCGTATATTGGAGAAAAGTTTTTTAAAGAAAAATAATTTTCCTGTTGGTGATTTTAAAGTTATTGAAACCGTGAATGATATCAAATCTGTTGACTCTTCTCTTTTCCCAGCAATCTTAAAAATTGCTCAATTTGGATATGATGGTAAAGGTCAAATTCACGTTAATAACATGGAAGAGTTAAATAGAGCTTTCACACAATTTAAATTGCAACCTTGTGTTTTGGAAAAAAAATTAAATCTTCATACCGAAGTATCCGTCGTGATGGCACGTTCTAATGATGACAAAAAAGTTTTTTATCCTTTAATAGAGAATAAACACGTCAACGGTATTCTCGATAATTCAACCATCCCAGCCAATATAGATAAAAAATTATCAGAGTGTGCTAGAGATATCGCAGATAGATTATCCACTGCCCTAGAATATGTTGGTGTAATGGCAGTAGAATTTTTTATAGCAAATGGCTCAATTTTCGTTAATGAAATCGCACCAAGGCCACACAACTCAGGTCACTTTTCTCTTGATGCTTGTCTGAATAATCAATTCGATCAACAAGTAAGAGCGCTGGTAGGTCTGCCACTGGTAGACACCTCAATTCATTCGAAAGCTATCATGGTTAATTTACTTGGGGATGTTTGGTTTCAGGGAGACCAATTAATTAGCCCCCCATTTGAAGAAATTAAGGCAGAAAATATTGCAATTCACCTTTATGGAAAAAAGGACCCCCGAAGAGGAAGAAAAATGGGGCATTTTACTGTGACAGGGGATGATACAAAAGAAATACTCAGTGCCGTCAAACTAATAAGGGCAAAGCTCTCTATGTGATAACTACAGAGGCTTTACAGGGATTTAATTGCTGAATTGAGTCTTGATTTATGTCTAGCAGCCTTGTTCTTATGAACAATTTTTTTATCCGCAATACGGTCAATAATTGAAATATTTTGATCAAACGCTTCTTTTGCTAATTTTTTATCACCACCTTGAATAGCTTTAACAATTTTTTTGATAGCAGTTCTAAAGGCTGACTTCAAGCTGGCATTGTGAGCTCGTTGTGAATCATTTTGTCTAGCACGTTTTCTTGCTTGTGCAGTATTAGCCATAGAGTAAAATCCTTGTGTACATGAATTAAATAACCCCGTATTCTATCTAGTTCCTTACTTTTATACAAGTCATTTAGTCTAATTATGAAGAGATTAATAACTTCAAACTATCACTAAACCCACATGGTAAAATTCTCCCTGCTATGAATTTATTTAAAACTTTATTTGGCGTTGGAAGTATGACGTTTTTATCAAGAATTTTAGGATTTTTGAGGGACAGTATTATTGCACGCGTTTTTGGTGCCGGATTAGCAACCGACGCTTTTTTTGTTGCTTTTAAAATACCCAATTTATTAAGACGTATTTCAGCAGAAGGAGCTTTTACGCAAGCATTTGTTCCTATTTTAGGTGAATATAAAACAAAAAAATCAACTGCAGATGTCGCCATACTCGTCAATAAAGTTACAACACTTTTGGCTATTTTCTTAGTTTTAATAACATTGCTGGGGGTTTTTGGTGCCCCTTGGTTAATCTACATGAGTGCACCAGGATTTGCCCAAAATCCAACAAAATTTAACTTAACCATTGATTTGCTGCAGATTACTTTCCCATATATTTTTTTTATTTCGCTGGTTTCTCTCGCTGGGGGGATTTTAAATACTTATGGTAAGTTTCTTGTTCCAGCATTTACCCCAGTGTGGCTTAATCTTTCCTTCATTATTGGCGCCCTTTTTTTCTCTCAATATTTTGAAAAGCCAGTTTATGTTTTAGCATGGGCGGTTTTTTTTGGTGGATTATTGCAGCTTTTCTTTCAGATTCCATTCTTAAAACAAATTGGACTTATCCCAAAACCTGATCTTGATTTACGTGATGCTGGTGTGTGGCGTATTTTAAAGTTAATGGGACCAGCCGTTATTGGTGTCTCAATAACTCAGATATCTTTACTAATTAATACTATTTTTGCATCTTTTCTTGCCATAGGCAGCGTTTCTTGGCTTTATTATGCTGATCGACTGATGGAATTCCCAGTTGGTATTTTAGGTGTCGCGCTTAGTACGATTTTGTTACCGAATCTCTCGAAGAGTTTTGCGAGTAAAAATAATAAATCGTATTCAAAGCTCTTAAATTGGGGGCTAAAATTAGGCCTTGTTTTTGCTGCTCCTGCAGCAGTGGCATTATTTATCTTATCTACCCCATTGATTACAACATTATTCTATTACGGCGCCTTTACAGCACATGACGTACAAATGACGCATTATGCCGTGATGGCTTACAGTATTGGTTTAGTAGGATTGATTATTGTAAAAATTCTTGCCCCTGCATTTTATGCGCAACAAAATATTAAAACCCCTGTAAAAATTGCACTTTTTACGTTGCTATGCACACAATTTATGAATTTGTTATTTATTGGTTTTTTTCAGCATGCAGGTCTGGCTTTAGCAATTGGTTTGGGCGCATGCGTTAACGCTTCTTTACTTCTTTACTTTTTAAGAAAGACTAGTTTTTTTACTCTTGATCAAGATTGGCCAGTATTTTTGTTCAAATTACTTATTAGTTTGGTGATTTTGGCTGTTGTACTTCTCTTTTTAAGAGGAAGTAATGACGCTTGGGTTTACTATTCCTTTTTTGAGAAACTTAAATTTTTATCGATAGCGATAATTTTTGGTGGTTTTGTTTATTTTTTGAGTTTGTGGCTCTTGGGAATAAAGTTAAAACAATTTATCAAGCAAACTAATTAAACATGGATATCTTTCGGCATTTTGATAAGCAATCCCAAGCATGTGTTATGACAGTAGGTAACTATGATGGTATTCACTTGGGACATCAATGCCTATTAAATCAGGTTATCAAGCTTGCAAAAAAGGATGATCGACAATCTGCGGTAATGACTTTTGAACCTCACCCAAAAGAGTTCTTTAATTCAAATACTGCTCCAGCCCGTATAATTAGCCTGAGAGAAAAACTAGAGTTGTTTGAGGCCGTTGGAGTTGAGCGTGTGCATGTAATTCGTTTTGATAGTGAATTTGCAAAATTTACTGCTACAAATTTTATTCAAATTCTAAAAAATAATTTATATGTTAAAACACTGGTTTTAGGAAAAGACTTTCGATTTGGCCAAAGGAGGGCAGGCGATATCAATACGCTGAAGGCGGCAGGACTTGAGATTGATATTGTCGATGAATTTCTAGTGAATAATGAACGGGTATCAAGTTCTCTTGTTAGAGAGGCTTTGGCACAAGGTAATTTTAAAAAAGTCTCCATCCTACTAGGGCGATCTTATGCAATTTCGGGCAAGGTAATTCATGGTGATAAACGTGGCAGGGAAATTGGTTTTCCTACGGCAAATATTCATATGCTGCACGAACGTCCCCCATTAAGAGGCGTCTTTGCTGTAAAATTAGATCATAATCTCGGTGTGGCTAATTTAGGAATTCGACCTACTGTTGGTGGTTCATCTCAGCTTAATTTAGAAGTACATCTTTTTAATTTTTCAGAGGATTTGTATGGCAAACATGTGCATGTTACTTTTTTAAAAAAAATAAGGGACGAAAAAAAATTTAGTAGCATTAAGGAATTAAAAAAACAAATAGAAATTGATATCAAGGATGCAAAAACTTATCTAAAAAATTATGAATGAGAAAAAATATAAATTAAATCTTCCAGAAACTGATTTTCCTATGCGGGGGGATTTGGCAAAACGTGAGCCTACTTGGTTAAAAAAATGGCAGGAAAACAAACTCTATCAGTCAATTGCAAAATCAAGAGAGGGTAAACCAAAGTTTATCTTGCATGATGGCCCACCCTATGCCAACGGCGATATTCACATAGGCCATGCAGTTAATAAAATTTTAAAAGACTTTATCATAAAATCAAAAACTCTCTCAGGATTTGATGCGCCTTATGTCCCTGGTTGGGATTGCCATGGCTTACCAATTGAACTAGTTGTTGAAAAAAAATATGGTAAAAATATTGAGCCAGAAAAATTTAGATCCCTTTGTCATGCTTATGCATTAGAGCAGGTGGATAAACAAAAGAAAGATTTTCAACGATTAGGTGTGTTGGGTGACTGGGATAACCCCTATCTAACTTTAGATAATCAAACAGAGGCAGATATCGTTAGATCTTTAGGAAAAATATTTGATAACGGCTTTCTCTATCAAGGCAGTAAACCAGTTCATTGGTGCACAGATTGTGGCTCTGCCCTAGCTGAAGCTGAAGTTGAATATGAAGACAAAACGTCACCAGCTGTTGATGTTGCTTTTAAATCAATAAATGAAGAAATCAATAAAAAATTTTCCATTAATGAAGAAAAAGAGATATTTGCTGTTATTTGGACGACGACTCCATGGACTTTACCAGCAAATGAGGCAATTGCGGTTCATCCAAAATTAGAATATGGATTTTATGATTTTGATAGTAAGGTTTTATTGATTGCGAAATCATTGGCGAAGGAAAGATTAAATAAATATGGAAAGAATTTAAAATTATTAGGCTCTTGTCATGGTGCGGATCTAGAAGGAATGAATTTCCAACATCCTTTTCTCATGAAAAAAGTTCCAATTGTATGTGGTGATCATGTCACTACCGAATCAGGTACTGGTCTTGTTCATACAGCACCAGCGCATGGCTTAGATGATTATATTGTGGGATCAAAATATGAGTTACCCATAGAAAATCCAGTAAATGAGCATGGATGCTTCAAAAAAAATGTTCCTTTTTTTGCTGGACAAACTGTTTGGGAATCTAATCCAAATGTAATTAAGTTATTAAAAGAAAATGATTGTTTAATACATGCAGAGTCCTATGCACATAGCTACCCCCATTGCTGGCGTCATAAGACCCCGATAATTTTTAGAGCTACGCCCCAATGGTTTATTGGCATGAACAATGCAAACAGTAAAAAACAAACCCTTCGTGAGCTTTCAAATAAAGCGGTGGAGGCTACAAAATTTTATCCAAGTTGGGGCAGAAGTCGTCTTGAATCCATGATAAAAAATCGACCTGATTGGTGCGTTTCACGCCAAAGAAATTGGGGGGTACCTATACCGATTTTCCTTCACAAAGAAACCTCCGAACCACATCCAAAGACAGCACATTTTTTTGAAGCAATTGCAAAAAAAATAGAAATAGAGGGGATGGGCGCTTGGTTTAATTTAAAAATTGAAGAATTTTTGGGTAAAGAGGCAAAAGAATATATAAAAATTTCTGATACATTGGATGTCTGGTTTGATTCTGGCACAACGCATGAATCTGTTTTATCAAAAAATAAAAATTTACATTGCCCCGCAGACTTATATCTTGAGGGATCTGATCAGCACCGAGGCTGGTTTCAATCAAGTTTACTTACAAGCTGTGCAATCAACGGAAAGGCACCATACAAGGCACTTTTAACCCATGGTTTTGTTGTCGATGGACAGGGTTACAAAATGAGTAAATCTAAAGGAAATGTTATTTCGCCTCAAAAGATTATGGATCAATATGGCGCTGATATATTAAGGCTTTGGGTGGCGACTACAGACTATTCTGGCGAACTCAATATATCCGATGAGATTATTAAGCGTGTTGCTGATAGCTATCGACGCATTCGCAATACATTACGCTTTTTATCCTCCAATTTAGAGGATTATAATCATCAGAAAATGGCGGTAGCACCTGAGAATATGCTAACAATTGATCGCTATGCAATTTATATCCTGAATAAACTACAACAGCAAATAATTTCAGATTATGATAACTATGAATTTTATTTAGCTATTCAAAAATTAGTAAGTTTTTGCTCAGAGGACTTAGGTGGGTTTTATCTTGATATCCTAAAAGATCGGCTTTACACTTCTGGTGAAAATAGCCTTGCCCGTCGTTCTGCGCAATCAGCGCTTCACCATATTACACATGCATTGATGCGCTTAATGGCACCAATTTTAAGCTTTACTGCACATGAGTTGTGGGAAATCATTCACAAAGAAAAGAATTCAATATCGGTTTTTGAGGATTATTGGTATGCAATACCAGAGCATCAGCTTAGCGATGACCAATTAGAGGCTTGGAACTTGATCCGTCAAATCAGAGACAAAGCAAATAAACATATAGAAACACTTAGGGAAGCAGGCGAAGTTGGTTCATCATTACAGGCAAATATCTCTCTAGAGTTAACTGATAAAGAGTTTGAAAAAATAAAATTATTTGAGTCTGATTTAAAATTTATTTTTATTACCTCTGCGGTTGAAATTATGAAAGCAAAAACTTTCAGTATTGAGGTTATACCATCCCCAAATAGTAAATGTGATCGTTGCTGGCATTATGCCAAATCTGTTGGCCAAGATAGTGAGCATCCAAGTATATGCCAGCGCTGCATATCAAATTTGTTTGGGAAAGGTGAAGTAAGAGTTCATGCATAAAATTTTTTTTGTAATCTCAAGCATAGTTATTGCTGATCAAATAACTAAATTTTGGATTCACAAGAATTTAGCTTTTATGACTTACTTAGATATTTTTCCTTTTTTTAAGATTGTGCATTTTCAAAATAAAGGGGCAGCATTCAGTTTTTTGCATGATGCTGCTGGTTGGCAACGCTACTTTTTGATAACTGTCTCGATGATAGCAATTGTGGTTATTCCTTTTTTCATAAAAAAAAATAAAAAAGAACCATTGGCACTATGGTCTTTTACTTTTATTTTGGCAGGTGCGATTGGAAATTTAATTGACCGTATTTATTATGGTTACGTGATTGATTTTTTATATCTACATGTAAATGATTTTTATTGGCCAGCTTTTAATATTGCGGATTCTTTTATTACTATTGGAGCATTCTTATTAATTTTTGATATGGTGAAGAAATCACGTGAAAAATAAAACGGTTGAAGAAAAAATTCGACAAGCCAAAAAAGAGCACAGTAAGTCGAAGCAAGAGAATACAAAAAGACTGCCACCTGGCCAAACTTTGACGGACAAATTTCCTGTTTTAGATCTTGGTATTACCCCTGAAATTTCTTTTGATAATTGGTACCTGACTATTTATGGATTAGTTAATCGTGAATTAAAATTATCAATTGAGGATCTAAAAAAATGCAAACAAGTGATTCATATTTCAGATTTTCATTGTGTAACACATTGGAGTAAATTTGATGTGGCATGGGGAGGTGTTTCATTAAAAGACCTTCTCGACTATGCAGATCTTAAACCTGAAGGTCAATTTGCAACCCTTTATAGCTATGATGATTACACCACTAACTTGCCTGTGACGGCATTACAAGACAATGACGTAATACTTGCCTATGAACTTGAAGGAGAATTATTGAAAAAAGAGCATGGGGGTCCTGTTAGAGTTGTTGTACCGAAGCGGTATGCATGGAAGAGTGCAAAGTGGATTAAGGCAATTGAAATCCATGCAGAGGATAGACCGGGCTTTTGGGAGGTAAGAGGTTATCATAATGACGCAGATCCATGGCAAGAAGAAAGGTATTCTGGGGAAGATTAGATGAATCAAATCTATGATGTGATTTCACAAAATACCTCTGGGCGTGGTCTTTATGATATTACCCCGCAGCTTAAAAAGTGGCTAAATGACCAGGTACTGACAAATGGACTGTTAACTCTTAACATACAACATACATCAGCTAGCCTATTAATTAACGAAAATTATGATTCGGATGTCTTAATCGATTTAGAAAATTTTTTTGCTAGATTGGTAAAAGATGGGGACGAAAATTTTATACATACAACGGAGGGTGATGATGATATGCCTGCCCATATTCGTACCGCATTAACGCAAACAAATTTATCTATACCTATTAAAAATAAGGTAATGATGTTGGGTACCTGGCAAGGTATATTTATATACGAACATCGCTACCATGACTTTAATAGAAAAGTTACTGTACATTTTATCGGTGAGTGACTACTTAAGTGTTGTCCAGCTAAGAGGATTAAATGGCTTACTGTTTTTTCGTAATTCATAATAAAGACCGTTACTCTCGTTTCCACCGCTGTTTCCTACAATCGCAACAGCTTGCCCACCCTTGACAATTACTCCCTGCTGAATTAATAGCGACTCATTATTACCATATAAACTCATATAACCTTCACCATGATCAAGGATAATAATATTTCCAAAGCCTCTTAACCAATCTGAGAAAACTACTTTGCCTTTTGCTATCGCATAAACTTCATCACCCTCATTTGCTTTGATGAATAAACCTTTCCAAGTCACCCCAGTGTCAGGTCTTTTTTTTCCATACTTATGAATAATTTTTCCTTTTACTGGAAGCTTTAATTTCTTTTTTAATTTTTTGAAATTTACATCATCCAACGAGGAATCTGGAAGTGTCTCATTGTCTGCAACAATACTTTGTTTTTGTGATCTTTTTTTTGCTTCTACTTTTGATTTTTTGATTAACGTCTCAATGATACGCGTCAATTTTTTTTCATCATCGATAAGCTTTTGTTTTGTTTTTTTTTGGTTGTTAATAGCTGAAGCTATTTTATTTAAAACCTTAGCTTTTTCTTTTTTTTGTTTTTCAAGTGACTTCGTTGCACTTTCTTTTTTCTTTTTGAGGGAATTAATTTTTTTTAGGGTTTTACTTGTTTCATCTTTATTTTTATCTATTGCTTCATACTGATTTTTAATAAAGCGAATATTATCATTTTGTTCTTTTGCTACATAAGATAAATAATTCATATCCCTTGATATTTTGTTGGGACTTGAACCCTCAATTAGCATTTGAAGATAGCTTGGCTTACCCTGAGTGTAGATATGATAGTAATGACTTAATAGTTGCTCTTTTTTCTCTTCAATCTGATCATTAAGTTTTACCAAATCTGCATTAAGCTGCGTTAATTTTTTTTTGTTTGCCCTCTCTTTTTTTCTAATTTGATACAACTCTTTTTTTGATTTACTTATTTTTTTTTCTTCATTTTTTAGCTCAGTGGTTAAGCCTTTTTTAGTTTCTGTATTTTTTTTGATTTCAGCATCAAGTTGATCTATTTTTTTTTGTAGTTCTTCAAGATTAGTTTGTGAATCTTCGATTGCTGTCCCAGCTATAGTAATCTGATGAAAGAGTATTAGAAGAAAAAATAAAAAAAGAGGTTTAATATTTTTATTAATTACATTAATCATTCAGCTTGATCAAATTCCTTCCGGTCATTTCACTAGGAATGGGTTCATGCATTATTGTAAGGATTGAAGGCGCAATGTCTGCAAGGGTCCCCCCTGAGGAAATAGAAATTTTATGTTTATGATGCATAATTAAAAAGGGAACTAGGTTTGTTGTATGCTGGGTATGAGGTTGATTATTGGTTTCGTCCATCATTAATTCAGCATTGCCGTGATCTGCAGTAATTAATAAAAATCCGTTTGCATCATTGACCGCTTTAGCCACATTCCCTAAACAGTCATCTAAAGCTTCAATTGCTTTAATTGCTGCACCCATATTGCCAGTATGGCCAACCATGTCACCATTGGCATAGTTACAAATAGTCAGATCATATTTCTTTGACTCAATTGCTTGAATTAATTGTTTTGTTAATTCAAATGCGCTCATTTCGGGTTTTAAATCATAAGTTTTTACATCGGGAGAAGGAATTAATATTCTGTCTTCACCAACAAATTTTTTCTCCTCCCCTCCGTTAAAAAAAAAGGTGACATGGGGATATTTTTCTGTTTCAGCGATTCGTAATTGTGTTTTACCAGCTCTTGAGATAATTTCACCTAAGCTATTCTTGATTGCAATTGGCTTAAAAATTGGCGTAGCTTTTTTTTGAGTCTCATCATAATTTGTTAATGTGTAATATTTAATATGATTTACTTTTTTTGCTCTTGGGAAGAAATTAAAATTATCATCAAGGATTGCATTTGTAAGTTGTCTTGCCCGATCAGATCTGAAATTAAGAAAAATAACAGCATCATCATCATGAAGAGCCATATCCTCATTGGATTCGATTAGGGTAGGGGAAACAAACTCATCATTTTCGTCTCTTGCATAGGCAGCACTTAGTGCTTCTTTAGCCGTTTTAGCAGTAAAGTTTGCCTTTCTTTCTATGATCATTTTGTAGGCAAGTTCCGTTCTGTCCCAACGCTTATCTCTATCCATTGCATAAAAACGACCACATAGTGATGCGATTTTTCCACAATTCAGTTCTGTTGTTATTTTTTCAATATGTGTGATAAAGCTCAATGCACTGCGTGGTGGAGTATCACGCCCATCTAAGAAAGGATGAATGTAAACTTTTTTTAAATTTACTTTCTTAGCTAATTTCAGCAGAGCAGTAAAATGGTTAATATGGCTATGCACTCCACCGTCTGATAAAAGACCAAAAATATGCAGGCTTTTACCTTCGTTTGCTAAATGACTCATCTCTTCATTTAACTTATTATTTGCAAAAAACTGACCATCGTTAATACTCTGATTAATCCTTTCTAAATCTTGATATATAACCCTTCCGGCGCCAATACTTAGGTGCCCGACTTCAGAATTCCCCATTTGACCTTTTGGTAGACCTACAAAGTTTTCGGATGCGTTTAGTAGCGAATGAGGAAAATTCTTTTTAAGGCTATCCCAGTTCGGCGTGTTAGCTTGAGCGATAGCGTTATATTTTTTATTTTCACTATGGCCAAATCCATCAAGAATTAGTAAAACAACAGGATTTTTATTCATATGGTAAAGATTTTTTTAAATTAGCTTTAGCTTCAATTATAATGCCTCTTTCCGATTTAGCTATGTTTAATCAATATGTATGGAGATAAATTTTGGATTTTTTGTTTGAGAATATTTTTTTAGTAGGACTTATCATTATTTCAGGTGTTTTGTTATTTTTTCCAAAAGTTTTATCCAGGGACAATAAGGTATTAGGCTCGAAAGAAGTAACCTTACTTATTAACAGAGAACCTGCAATGCTAGTTGATGTTCGATCCGAGGCAGATTTCAGGGCAGGGCATATTACTAACGCCATTAATATTCCATTGGACCAAATAGAAGTCCAGATAAATAAAATCACGAGTAATTCCAAGAAAAATATCATCGTCTACTGTCAAAAAGGAGTGAGGTCGGCACAGGCATTTCGTTTGCTCAATAAATTAGGCTTACCAAAGCTTTACACCATTGAGGGAGGCCTAGATGCTTGGTTAAAAAATAACCTACCAATTATCGAGGAAAATAAATAAATGAATATTTCGATGTATACAAGTGAATATTGCCCATACTGTCGCAATGCAGAGCAGCTTCTAAAAAATAAAGGGTTTGATATCTCAGAGAAATATTTTGTGGATCAGGATCCAGATCTTTTAAAAAAGATGATGGAGTTAACGGGAAAAAGAACGGTGCCACAAATTTTCATCAATGAAACCTATGTCGGAGGATTTGATGAACTGCGAAAAGCTGATTTATCTGGTGAATTAGATAATCTCTTGAATTTATGATTTTTAAGGATTAAAGGTTCATACTTATCTTAGAAAAAGATAGAATAACGTTTTTATAAATTTAAATTGGAAAATTAATGGCTGAAGATAAAAAAAAGAAAGCAACAAAAAAAACCGTTGCAAAAAAAGCTACTGATAATGAGCAAGCACAGCAACAAGGCCCTGGTTTTGGCATAGAGAAATTATACTTAAAAGATGTTTCGGTTGAGGTGCCTAATTCACCTGAAATTTTTACGAGCCGTGAAACTCCGAAGATAAGTGTTGAATTGAACAACAATGCGAAGCCTTTACCCGAGGGGTTTTTTGAGGTGGCATTGCAAATTACCGTAACATCTAAAATTGCCGATAAAACAGCTTTTTTGATTGATGTGACGCAAGCAGGTATTTTTGCAGTTAAAAATTTACCTGAAGAAAGCTTAGAACCTATCTTGGCAATTACTTGCCCAAATATTTTATTTCCATATGCTCGGGAAGCAATCTCTGATTTAATTACTAAAGCTGGTTTTACTACCGTTTTATTAAATCCAATTAACTTTGAAACGCTTTACATGCAACAAAAGCAACAGCAAGCTGCTGCTTCAAAGAATGCATAAAAAAAAGTTATCTCTTTTATGGCTGTTAATTAGCCTTTCTTTTTTCATTCAGCCGGTTTACTCGGCTGATTTTGTATCAATTAAGATAAATAAAGCGATTTTATATGAAGGGCCATCCGACGCAACGGATAAGGAGTTTATTATCACAGAGGGTTACCCTTTAATGGTAATGGTTCGCCTGAAAGATTGGTTAAAGGTAAAAGACCACGAGGGTAAAATTAGTTGGATTAATGCGAATGATACTGATAAACAACGCACAGTTATGACCTTAAAAAAAAATGTGAATCTCTTTTATAAGCCAACAACAAATAGCGTGCACCTAGCCACTATTGACGAATTTGTGACATTGAAACTCCTTTCGACTTACGATACCAATGGTTGGGTTGAGGTAAAGACAATCACTGGATATATTGAAGGTTATATTCGCAAAGAAGATGTTTGGGGATTTTAAATTTTGAAGTTAACGGTACTAGGTGCTGGTGCATGGGGGACGGCTTTAGCAATACATTTGGCTCATCAGCATAAAGTTACGCTTTGGGCGAGAGATGCTGGCCATGTTTCAGGTATGAAAAAAGCCCGATCTAATCCTTTGTATCTTGGTGACTTTCTTTTTCCAAATCGACTTTCAATTGAAGATAACCTTCAAGCGGCACTTTCAAATACAGATTTAATTCTATCTGTTGTGCCAACCTCAGGTTTTAGAGAGATTTTACAACATGTTAGTAAATTTTCCTCTGCACCAATTATTTGGGCGAATAAAGGTTTAGAAAATGTCACATCAAAACTTCCGCATGAAATTTCTCAAGATGTCCTAGGTAAAACGAAGGCATCTAAGAATGTGGGGGTATTATCTGGACCCAGTTTTGCTGCAGAACTTGTGAGGGAGCTTCCCACCGCTGTAACCTGTGCCTCAGAGAATATTGAATTAGCAAAATTTGTTGCAGAAACTTTTCACCATGGAAATATGCGGGTCTATATGAGTACGGATGTAGTTGGGGTATCTGTAGGAGGTGCATTAAAAAATGTAATTGCCATTGCTTCGGGGATATCCGACGGTATGGGCTTTGGTAATAATGCTCGAGCAGCATTGATTACAAGGGGTTTAGCTGAAATATCTCGTTTTGGCATGGCGTTGGGCGCCTCTGGTGACACCTTCAGTGGACTTGCTGGCGCAGGAGACCTAGTGCTGACTTGTACGGGGGAATATTCACGTAACCGTGAAGTGGGAATAAGGCTTGCTAAAGGAAAAAAATTAGAGGAAGTTTTGGCTGGACTGGGCCATGTAGCTGAGGGGGTAAATACAGCAATTGAAGTTAACAAGCGAAGCAAAGTATTATCTGTTGATATGCCAATCACCAGTGAAGTATGCCATGTGTTACATGATGCTAAATCTCCCAAAGAGGCGGTGCTAGATTTACTAGGAAGATCTTTAAAGAAGGAGTAGCAACTCTTATTTTCCACTCACAAAATCAAGTTGGCGCCATGCTTCATAGAGCACAATTGCAACGCTATTTGAAAGGTTTAAAGAGCGACTATTTTCAATCATTGGAACGCGAATTTGCGCATAAGTCTGATCATGTTGCCTTATCCAAGCAGGTAAACCTCGAGTTTCTGGCCCAAATAAAAAATAGTCATCATCATTATAGTGAATATCATGGTAAAGCGCCTTTGCTTTTGTTGTAACAGCAAAGATTCTCTTCTTGGATTCTTCTGTCAAAAATGCCTCATAATTATCGTAGATATTGATTTTGGCTAGATCGTGATAATCTAATCCTGAACGACGAACTTGTTTCTCATTTAGCTCGAAACCGAGCGGTCTAATTAAGTGCAATTTTGCGCCAGAGTTAGCACACAGCCGAATGATGTTGCCAGTATTCGGGGGAATTTCAGGTTCATACAAGACAATATTAAACATTTGATTAAAATTTATACAATTGTTAATTAAATAATGTAAAATTACTTAACATTTATTAATTTTAATGTAAATCAATAGGTTAGGGTAAAAAATGAATAAAGCAAACAATCAATTTATACAAAAAAAGGTTGAATTCATCAATAAAACATCTAATTCCCAGTCTACACTAAACGAGAAGTGGGCAAAAGAATCGATTACAGAACTTTTTGATTTACCTTTTAATGATTTAATTTTTAAAGCCCATGCTGTGCATATTGAAAATTTTGAACCTAATACAGTTCAGTTAAGTACGTTATTGTCGATCAAAACTGGAGGGTGTTCTGAGGATTGTGGCTACTGCCCTCAATCAGCCCGTTTTTCCACTAGTGTTGATAATGAACCCTTAATGCAGCTGGAAGAGGTTATCTCTGCAGCTCAAGCAGCAAAAGCTGCAGGCGCAACCCGTTTTTGTATGGGAGCAGCTTGGCGCAGCCCTAAAGAAAAAGATTTAAAACATGTGACAGAGATGATTTCTGCAGTTAAATCACTTGGCCTAGAGTCCTGCGCTACGTTGGGTATGTTAAAAGAAGGCCAAGCCGAGCAATTAAAAGCTGCTGGATTGGACTACTATAATCATAACCTTGATACGGCACCTGAAATCTATGGTGACATAATTTCAACAAGAACTTATCAAGACCGACTGGATACACTTGCGCGGGTAAGAGATGCGGAGATTCATGTTTGTTGCGGAGGAATAGTCGGCCTAGGAGAAACGAGAGAGGGTCGTGTGGGATTAATTCATCAGCTTGCAAATATGGATAAACCTCCGGAAAGTGTTCCTATAAATTTACTTACTCAGGTGGAAGGCACGCCGTTAATGGGTACAGAAGGTCTAGATCACTTTGAATTTGTTAGGACTATTGCTGTTGCTAGAATTACCATGCCCAATAGTTACGTACGTTTATCAGCAGGCCGTGAAATGATGGATGACGGGATACAAGCGCTGGCTTTTTTTTCAGGTGCAAATTCTATTTTTTATGGCGAGGAGCTATTAACTACTGAAAACCCAAGCACGATAAAAGATCAAGAGTTATTCAGACGATTAGACTTAAAGACAAATTAAGAGCATATGTATGAATCACTTAATATTGAATTAGAACAATTAAAAGAAAATAATCTATATAGAGAATTAAAAAAAATTGACCGAAGAGATGGGGCAAGAATAAAAGTAAATAATCAATGGTTAATTGATTTTTCTTCAAATGATTACCTAGGATTGACACAAAATAAATTAATTAGCCACTCCATTGCCCAAGGGTTAGATCAATATGGCAATGGTGCAGGAGCCTCACATTTAATTTCTGGTCATTATTCCGTACATGATGAGTTAGAAAATTTATCCGCAAAAAATACAAAGATGGAAAAGAGTTTATTTTTTGCATCAGGTTATATAGCAAATTTATCATTCATGACTTCTGTCATAAAGAAAGAGCATTATGTCTTTATGGACAGATTGAATCATGCTTCTTTAAATCAAGGTGTTTTTTTTAGCCAGGCAAAATTTTCACGTTTTAATCACTTGGATTATGATCATTTGGAACTTTTATTAAGTAAGAAAAAGCAATTAACAAAATGGATTATAACGGATGGTGTATTTAGCATGGACGGGGATATAGCTAATATTCCTAAATTAGTTCAACTTTGTCAAAAATATAATGCCTATCTTTATATTGATGATGCGCATGGCTATGGTGTTTTAGGAAAAACGGGGCAAGGAATATTAGAGTTTTTTTCTGATAAAAAAATGATAAATACAAAAGACTTAAAAAGAATTATTTATTTAAATACGTTAGGAAAATCAGCAGGGGTTTCAGGGGCGTTAATGAATGCAAAAAAAGAAATTATTGATTATATGACCCAAAAAGCAAAACCATATATATATTCCACAGCAACCAGCCCAGCTCTAGCACAAGGAATCATTACCTCAATGCAATTAGTAAAAGAAAGCCATCAATTACGTCAGAATCTAGCATTATTAATTCATTTATTTCGTACAACACTAAAAATTAAAGACCAATTATTGGAATCAATAACTCCAATACAACCTATTGTGTTGAATTCAGAAAAAAAGGCATTATTTGCATCATTAGAGTTGAAAAAAGCCGGTTTCTTTGTTCCGGCAATAAGGCCACCAACAGTTGAAAAAAATTCATCGCGACTCAGGGTTTCGATATCAGCTAATCATACGCAAGATAATATCAAGGCATTGGTAACCATATTGAATCAAGTTTTAGCATAAATGAAAACTGAAGTCTTTGGAAAAGGAAAGCCGCTTGTATTGATTCATGGTTGGGGTATGTCATCGAGAGTATGGATGGATATAGCTGAAAGATTATCTGGAAAAAATAAAATATATTTAATCGATTTGCCAGGTATGGGGTGCAGTAAGATGATTTACCCGTATTCAATTGCAAAAATCCTAGAAGAAATTAACGCAATAGCAGAAGAGCAAATTTCAATTATGGGGTGGTCGTTGGGTGGACAGCTTGCTATTGAGTATCAAAATAAATATAGAAAAAAAGTTAAGCAGCTAATTTTAGTTTCAACAACCCCATGTTTTGTTAATAATAATAATTGGAATTATGGTGTGGAGAGGAAAGTTTTTGATAATTTTTCATCAAGTGTTTTATATGATTGGCATAGCGCTATGAGAAAATTTTTTAACTTACAACTCATCGGGGCAAAGGATAGAAAAAATATTTTGGCAAAATTAGAAAATTATTTTTTAAATAAAAAAAGCCCTTCAATTGAAGCATTAGGAAAAGGGTTAAGGTTTCTCATTGATAATGATTATAGAGATAAATTAAAGAGAATTAAAATACCAGTATTAATTCTTTCAGGAAATAAAGATAAATTAATCCCTCTAAAAGCTTCAGAATTTCTTAATGAGAATATACTTAATTCACGTTTAAAAATAATAGATGGCGCTACACATATTCCATTCATGAGTCATCAAGAAATATTTATTCAACATGTCTCTGAGTTTATGAAAATTAATGATAAATAAAAATTTAAAGAGAAAAATTTTTGATCGTGCAGCAAGTACCTATGATGCTCATGCTGTATTACAAAACCAAATTATTGATAATTTATTTGAGCGATTAGATTTAATAAAAATAAAGCCATCGTTTGCTTTAGAACTTGGCTGTGGCACAGGACGAACAACCCCACTATTGCAGAAAAAATTTAATAATTTAAATTTGTTTAATTATGATATTTCGGAAGGAATGCTAGAGTTTGCAAAAAGTAAAAATTCATTGGGCCTATTTTCGCTGATAAGTAGTAAGAAAAATTATTATATATGCGGAGACATTGATTATCTTCCATTCAAAGAGGAGGTATTTGATTTAATCTGGAGCAGCAGTACATTGCAATGGAGTAATAATTTTGATAAATCTTTAAGTCAAGTTTTGAATCTTTTGAAACCGGGGGGGTTATTTATTTTTAGTACTTACGGCCCTAATACATTAATGGAATTAGGATCTATTACAGAGGAAATATTTCAGCGATCAACGTTAAATTATTTTTATGATGTACACGACATTGGGGATTTATTAATAAATTTAGGCTTTAAAGATCCAGTATTGGATGTAGAAAATTTTACCTTAACGTATGAAGATCCTAAAAATCTATTGATCGATTTAAAAAAAATTGGTGCGACCTCAGGCCCAGAAATAAAAGATTCGATTTTTTTGGGAAAATCATTTATACAACAATACAAAGAGGGCTATGAAAAATTTAAAGAAAATAATCTTTACCCCGCAACTTACGAGGTAATTTATGGGCATGCATGGAAAAGTATTATGACTGAGGGGCAGCACCCAATTAAATTTAAATAATAAATATTATGAGCTTTCAATTTTTCATTACAGGTACTGATACAAACATTGGTAAAACTTATGTGTGCTGTGCTTTATTAGATTACTTTTCCAATTTAAACTATAAAATAATTGGCGCTAAACCAATCTCAGCAGGCAATGATCTCTTAGATCATATTTATGTAAATCAAGATGTTTATCAAATTAAAAAATCATCAAATGTGGAAGTTAATTACAGCGAAATTAATTATTACGCTTTTGATCAACCTATTGCGCCGCATATTGCTGCAAAAAAAAATAATATAACGATTGATTTTGAAAATATAAAAAATAATTTATCAAAGCTGGAAAAAAAAGCAGACATTATTCTAATTGAAGGAGCAGGGGGCTACCATGTTCCTCTTGATAATAAGCGAACCATAGCTGACTTAATTACTTATCTGAATATTCCTATTATTTTTGTCGCAGGGATTAAATTAGGATGTTTAAACCATACAATATTAAGCATTGAAGCAATTAAAAGAAGAAAGCAAAAAATATTTGGTTGGGTAGCCAATATTGTTGAGCATGACATGGCACACGTTAATGAGAATATTGAGTATTTGAATAAGATATTTGATGCTCCATGCTTAGCAATCCTTCCATACGCTGAAAATAGCAATAATGATAAAATAAAAAATTACTTTTCTTGCCCCTCTCTTAAGTAAAGTTTGTGATTTTTTATATAATTAATGACTTTGCTAGTTGTCAATTCTTTGATATTTTTACCTTCACCAATTTCTTTTCTAATCTCTTGCGAAGAAATATTTATGGGCTTCAAATTAAGGAAAAAAATATAACCATTAAGTTTTGATTCTAATTGCTCTGTATTTTTTACAATATATTGATCAATAAATATCTTCAATTTGTTGCTCATTTTTTTTTGATATACACCATTTTTATTTCGATTAATAATTATAAGGTGACAGTACTTCATTATTTCTTCATAGTTATGCCAATATTCAAACTCATTAAATGCATCTTCACCAAGAATTAGAAATAAACGATTATTATTTTTTGACTTAAGATACTTTAAAGTATCAATGCTATAAGAAAGCTTATTTTTTTCTGCAGACTCAATTTCAAAATCATTAATTTCAAATTTTTTTGATGGGAAAGCTTTTTTTAGCATCTCGAGCCGATGTTTTGAGGCAGTAAGATTTTTATTAAATACCGACTTCCCCGTAGGCATAATGATTACTTTTTTAAGGTTAAATTTTTCAAGGCATTCATTTGCTATCTGGATGTGCCCATAGTGGACTGGATCAAAAGCACCACCAAAAAGACCAATATTAATTATCGCCATGGGTTATTTTCGAATTTGGCCATTACCTATAACAATATATTTCTCAGATGTAAGCCCTTCTAAGCCTACTGGACCGCGGGCATGAAATTTATCCGTTGATATACCGATTTCAGCACCCAAGCCATACTCAAAACCATCAGCAAAACGCGTTGAAGCATTAACCATGACACTTGAGGAATCAATTTCACGTAGAAATCGCATGGAATTTTCATAATTATTAGTAATAATGGCTTCGGTATGAGCTGAGGAATAATAATTAATATGATTGATAGCTTCATCGAGAGAAGTTACCACTTTACAAGAAAGAATAGGACCAAGGTACTCTTCATAAAAATCATCTTCTGAGGCTATTGTTGCATCCTTTACAATTTTTAATGTTTCCTGACAGCCTCTTAGTTCAACTTTTTTCTTTTTAAGAACGTCATGTAATTTTTTAAGGAAATTATCCGCAATAGTGTTATGTACCACGAGAGATTCTAGTGTATTACAAGTTCCGAAGCGCTGTGTCTTTGCGTTATCAACAATCTCTATTGCTTTATTTAGATCGGCTTCTGCATCAACATATATATGACAGTTTCCATCAAGATGTTTGATCACTGGGATTGTGGCTTCATCTGAAATCCTTTTTATTAATTCTTTACCCCCTCTTGGAATAATGACATCTACATAATCGCGCATTGTAATTAATTCACCAACAGCAGCACGGTCAGTGTTGTCTATAATTTGAACTGCATGTTCAGACAAATCGACTGTGATTAAGGCTTGTTTAATCAATGTTGCTAAAAAATTATTGGAATTGATTGATTCAGATCCACCTCGTAATATAATTGCATTTCCAGATTTGATTGCGAGACCTGCAGCGTCAATAGTCACATTGGGTCTTGACTCATAAATCATTCCGATTACTCCAAGTGGTACTCGCATTTTTCCGACCTGAATGCCGGAAGGCCTAGGCTTAAGGCTTGAAATGCTCCCAATAGGATCTTCAAGGTTTGCAATTTGTATTAAGCCCTCTGTCATTGCTAAAATATTTTTTTTATTGAGTGTGAGTCGATCTATAAATGCATTATCTAGACTATTTTTTTTTGCCTCATTAAGGTCTAAAAGATTGGCTTTGACAATATCTTCAGTATGTTTCACAAGCAATTCTGACAGACGATATAGGAACCTATTTTTTTTATCCGTTGAAGCTGCAGTTAATTGATTACTGGCTTTTTTAGCGTTCTTGCCCAAATCATTCATATAGCTTTTAATATTCATATTTTCCAGCCTTTTTTCGGTATATGATTCGACACAATCCTAAGATAAATTTTTCTAACTCATTCCATGCGTCACCAAATTTGATACCTTTTGATATTAGATCAATTTCAGTAATTCTTAACAAACACGCTTCGATTTGCTTAACAGATAAATATTTATATAAATTTTTAGAATTCTCTTGGGATTGCCCATAAACTCGATAATCCTCTAATTTTTTTGCGGAAATATCAACTGCATCCAGTTTCATTTTGATAATTGGTTTAAAAAACCATGATAATAATCCATTTAACATAATTGGATCATAGTTATCTTCTCTTAACGAACCGAGTATTTTTTTTGTTTCCTTTATTTTTCCCGCAATACATTGATCTAACAGAACAAACCCATCATATTTTGCATTGCCTGATATCATTTCAGCAATCTCTTTTAAACCAATTTTTTCCCCCCCATAAATTAAGTTTAATCTTTTTAGTTCATTTTCTGCAAAAGTAAAGTTGCCATCAATTAGGGTGATAAACAAATCAAGTGCCTTGCTGTCAAAACTAATGTTATGCAATTTGGCTCTTGCTTGAATGGCATTTTTAAATTGATAGGGCGCTGGTTGTAATGCAAAGACGTCATATGACAAATCTCTTATTTCATTGTAAAACTTAGAATTTTTGAAGGCTTTTATATCATCTTTATCATAATGAAACAGAATGATGTCGTCATTTGTATTTTTTGTTAATTCGATAATTAGATCTTTTGCTTCCCTTGCGTAATTTAGGTTTGATGTAGAAAAGATATAAATTGATTTATGAGAAAATAGTGAAGTATTTTGTGTGTCAGATTTAATGTGAGTATAGTCTGTATTTTTTTCTAATTTAAATTTTTTAATTTCGACTTCTTGCAATTTTCTTTGTAAATGAATTTGATTATAAATATCGTTCACAATTACTGCCTCTTGGCCCACGAGGGTTAGGAGCTTTTTATTTTTATTGTTTAGCTCTTCAATGATATTCATTTATGTTTATTAGTTAGAAATCATAATTTGGCTTACCATTGATCTGACAATCTCATCTCGCATACCATTAATAAGATTTTTTTCTTCCAATTCTTTGGCCACACGATCATCATCATCGTAAGTAAAGTCTCGCGATAAACGAATTGAGATTTGCTGACTCCATTCAGTAGTGGGTGATTTAAAACGATACTTTACTTCGTAATCTAATTCGTACTCTTGAACAGATCCCGAACCACTTAACGATAAAATTCTTTTATTAAGTGTATCAGCTATAATTTCCACAATTTTTTCAGGGTTCTCATAATTTATCTCTATCCCTGATTGCTTAAATCTTTTTTTTAGGTGCTTTGATAAGCCTTCCGAACCTCCATTTATCGATATTGATTTAAAATTTGCATCAATGGAGCCTCGTAATTGAAAACCACAAGCGATGATGAAAATAGACAGAAAAGCAATAAAAATTCTTTGTAAATAGATTTGCATAATTAACTCACGACAAAATTTAATAATTTTTCTTTCACATAAATTACTTTTTTAATTGACAAGCCATTACCTATAAATTTTTTTACTGCATCAATGGTTTGCGCTTGTTTTTTTATTGTCTCCTCGTCCATATCGCTTGATATTAGCATATCTGATCGTAGTTTTCCGTTAACTTGAATTACAATTTTAATTTGATCCTGTATTAATGCCTTGGGATCAAATTTTGGCCAGGATTGGTCTTCAATTTTAGAGTCAATATTGACATGGGCCCATAACCCCTTAGTGACGTGCGGTATAAAAGGGCTAAGCATTATTAAAACTGTCTCAATTAATTCTTTTTTAATTATTTTGTTAAGTTTAAAGTTACTCTCTATTTTTTGCATAAAATTAATTAACTCCATTACAGCTGAAATAGCAGTATTAAAGCTTGTTCTTCGCTCCAAATCATCCGTTACTTTTTTAATAGTGAAGTGAAGTTTATAGTTAAGTTCTTTTTCTATTTTTTCATTAGTTACATTACTTACACCTTCTTTAGGTGCTGAATGCAAATAATCAAAAACTAGACGCCAAATTTTTTTAATAAAGCGATGTGCCCCATCAATACCCTCGTCTGACCATTCAAGACTTTGCTCAGCAGGGGCTGCAAACATAATAAATAATCTTGCGGTATCGGCTCCATAGTTATCAATTAGCTCTTGCGGATCTACAGTATTGCCCTTTGATTTTGACATCTTGGACCCATCTTTAAGCACCATGCCTTGTGTTAGTAATTTTTTAAATGGTTCTTTATCATAAGTTAGACCCAGGTCGAAGAGAACACGATTAAAAAATCGAGAGTAAAGCAGATGCAGAATGGCATGTTCGATTCCGCCGATATAGTAATCCACCGGTAGCCAATATTTAACTCTTGAATCAAGCATACTTTTATCATGGTCATAGGACGCGTAGCGAGCAAAATACCATGAGGATTCAAAAAAAGTATCTAACGTATCTGTCTCTCTTTTCGCTTTAGCACCGCAGTTAGGGCAATTGCACTGATAAAAGCTTTCCATTTTTTTTAGAGGTGAGCCTGAGCTATCAATCGAAATATTTTCAGGTAATTTGATAGGTAGATCCTCCTCTTTAGCAGGCACATCACCACATTTTTCACATTGAATCATTGGAATAGGACAGCCCCAAAAACGTTGCCTTGAAACACCCCAGTCACGCAATCTAAAATTAACTTTCCTTTTACCTTTTTTTATATTCTCAAGTTTTTTAGTAATCAGCTCTTTTGCAGCAATGCTTGGTTTTCCATCAAATTCTCCCGAATCAATAAGCTCTCCTTCCCCTACGAAAGCCTCTTTTTTTAAATCCCCACCTTTTATGACCTGCTTTATGGGTAAATTATATTTTTTTGCAAATTGGTAATCGCGTTCGTCATGCGCGGGAACGGCCATAACCGCACCATCTCCGTAACTTATGAGAACATAGTTTGCAATCCAGATCGGAATTAACTTTTTTGTAATTGGATGCTTAGCATATAAACCAGAAAAAATACCCTCTTTTTCCTTCGTGGCAAATTCTTCCTCTGACACTCCCGCTTGATTACATTTTTCTACAAAAGTTTTTATGTCTTGTTTTGATTCACTCAATTTGTGACAAATTACATGCTCTGGCGCTATTGCAAGGTAGGTCACCCCCATTAACGTATCCGGCCTTGTAGTAAATACATTAATTAGTTCATTTGAGCCTTCCAATTCAAAATTAATTTCGCACCCTTGGCTTTTGCCAATCCAATTTCTTTGCATTGTTTTAACTTGCTCTGGCCAATCATTAAGCTCGTCAAGACCGCTTAACAAATCATCTGCGTAATCTGTAATTTTCATAAAATACTGGGGGATCTCTTTTTTTTCTACAGCAGCCCCAGAGCGCCATCCTTTACCATCAATCACTTGTTCATTTGCTAAAACAGTCTTGTCAACTGGGTCCCAATTAACCGTAGATGTCTTTTTGTAAATTAATCCTTTTTCATATAATTTGATAAACAGCCATTGTTCCCAACGATAATAACTAGGATCACAAGTTGCAAATTCACGCTTCCAATCAATACCCAAACCTAATTGTTTCAGTTGGTTTCTCATGTGATCTATATTAGAAAAAGTCCATTTATCCGGAGCGGTCTTGTTTTGAATAGCAGCATTTTCTGCTGGGAGACCAAATGCATCCCAACCCATAGGTTGCATTACATTAAAGCCGTTAAATTTTTTAAAACGACTTATAACATCACCAATTACATAATTACGAACATGACCCATATGTAATTTGCCGCTGGGATAAGGAAACATGGAGAGCACATAAAATTTATTCGGAGTAATTTCAGAGGAAGAAAAAGTCCTGGATGTTTCCCAATCTTGCTGTGCTTTTTTTTCTATCTCTTTAAAGTTGTAATTTTCTTGCATCATCGAGTTAATTTTTTTTGAATAGACGAGCTAATATTTTCTGGTTTATCTTGCCCATTTACTTTGATATAAATTGGCTTATTAGTGCCAATAAAATTTTTGTAGAAATTAACTAGAGGCTCAGTTTGATTATGGTATGTTGTGAGCCTTTTTAAAATAGTATCTTTTTGGTCATCATCTCGAATAATAAGAGGTTCACCCGTAATATCATCAAGATTATGAATTCTAGGTGGATTATGAGAGACATGATAAATACGCCCCGAGGCTGGATGAATTCTTCTACCTCCCAATCTATTTACAATTTCACTGTCAGGGACATCAATTTCGATAACAAAGTCTATTTTTATGTTAGCCGCAACCATTGCATCTGCTTGCGGAATTGTGCGTGGAAATCCATCAAAAAGAAAGCCATTTTTGCAATCATCTTCCTTTATGCGTAACTTCACTAAATCGATAATTAAAGAATCAGGAACCAGTTGACCACTATCCATAAATTCTTTTGCTTTGATACCCAAATTATTTCCTTTATCAACAGCAGCCCTAAGCATGTCACCTGTTGAAATTTGTGGTATTTGAAATTGTTTTTTAAGAAAATTTGCTTGTGTCCCTTTACCTGCACCGGGCGCACCAAGGAGAATAATATTCATTTTATACGCTTTCTAAAAGTGATTAATTATATCAGCTTCAAATCTTAATTTTTCGCTTATCCATATAATTTTCAATTCTTACAAAATCATCTACCCCGAGGGTTTCTGGTCTATTTTGTGGATTAATATTTAATATTTCAAAATCAGCCTCACTTAAAACTTCCCGAAAATTATTTTTAATTGTTTTTCTTTTTTGTCCAAAAGCCAATTTTGTGATTTTTTCAAAATTAACGAAATTTAATATTTTTTCTTTAAATTCTTTTTTTGGAATAAGCTCTACAATACTGGAATTTATTTTGGGTGCAGGGTTGAACGAATTAGGTGCTACATCAAATAATTTCTCAACATCATAAAAGTATTGAATGATGATTGAAAG
>JAFMCB010000038.1 GCA_017858095.1 Methylophilaceae bacterium
TAGTATGCAAATTATTTTTTGTTGAGATCTTTTACGATTTCACGAATGGCGAAGAGATTAATAATAAGAATGAAAGTGCCCACGACAAGGTCAGGTAATTGACTCGAATAAATGATCGTGATTAGTCCGGCACTGATAATTGCCAAATTACTTAACACGTCGTTTCTGGCAGAAAAATAAATGAGTTTTAATAATGTGTTGGATGCATTTTTGTATTTACTCAGCAATACACTGCAAATCAAATTTACCAACAAGGCTCCTAAAGCGATATATGTCAGCGTAAAAGGCTCTGGAACTAGAGGTGTATTTATTTTTTGTATGATAAGTAAAATGGCACCAAAAGCTGGAAGTATAAAAATACTTAAAAGTAGGTAAGTCACATACCTTCGATAAATAATTGCAATATTCATAAACAGCAAGGCGATACAGTTCGAACTGGCATCCTCTAGAAAATCTATACTGTCGGCAAATAGTGAGACGGAGCTGATTTTTTGTGCAAAATAATATTCAATAAAAAAATAGAAAAGATTTAAAGAAATAACCAGAGAAATTATTTTGGTATCGCGTTGCATTTGATGGTAAATTGAATTAATTACACTATAGTTAATCACATACTTATGAATTATTTAAGACCTATAGCAAAATATTTTTTGCTCATCTTTTTATTATCGGTTTCGAAGGTAAATGCTTATCCTGCACAAGCGGAATTGTTTGGCTTGAGCGAATCAATGGTACATATTTGGGTAACTTACGGCGACGGTGTTACCGGTACAGGTTCTGGTGTTGTTGTGAAAGAAAATCATGTAGCAACAGACTGCCATGTGTTTGCTGACTCGAAAGGCGTAAACGTCGTTAAATATTTTAAGCAGTATGTTCCCATTGCCGTTTATGCAGATTGGGGTCACGATTTATGTATTTTAAAATTTGATGACTTGCCCCTACCCGCTGTCAATATGGGGAAAACAGAATCAATTAGTTACGAAGATAAGGTTTTTTCATTGACGTTTCCAAACGACAGTCCTGTGCCATTACCATCCTACGGCAAGGTAAAAGGCTTACATGCTTTTGAAGGAGGGAATATTATACGAACCTCTGCCACCTTTACGGTTGGTTCAAGTGGAGGTGCACTTTTTGATTTGGATTTTAATTTACTTGGCATTACGACTTTCAAAAGTCCTGGCAAAAGGCTTGGCCACTTTTATTGTTTACCCGTTGAATGGATTAATGAGTTACTGAAAAAGGAACCTCAATTGGATTTAAAAAGCACAGCAGCGCCTTTTTGGAGTTTGCCTGATGCGGAGAAACCCTTTTTCATGCAAGTGATTGTTCCCATGCAACAAGAGAATTGGCTTGAGATGAGAAAGATTGCGAAAGCATGGGCCGAAGCAGAAAAATCCAGTCCGGATGCTTGGTATTATTTAGGTTTTGCGGAATCTAAATTAAATAATATTTCTGATGCGATGAAAGATTTCAATAATGCATTGGCGCTCAATAAAAAACATTTAGATTCATTGTCAGAACTTTACGCAATTGCAGTAATGCAAAAAAATACTGATTTTCAAAAAACATTAATTGATCAGATGCGAGTAATTGATTCTGATTATGTTGAATATTTTCTTCAAGCTAACTTATAAAAAATGGCGCGCCCGAAGAGATTCGAACTCCTGACCCCTTGGTTCGAAGCCAAGTACTCTATCCAGCTGAGCTACGGGCGCAAACTCAGGAAATTGGCGCGCCCGAAGAGATTCGAACTCCTGACCCCTTGGTTCGTAGCCAAGTACTCTATCCAGCTGAGCTACGGGCGCGTCGCGACATTATAACTTAAATTATTATTGACTAGTTAACTGGTAAGGTTAATAAAGGACCGGACTTGTCGACATCTCCAGATTGAAGTGATGAGATCTGATTGAGCAACATAAAGGTGTATTTACTATTAATATCTGTGTCGTTAATAAAGAACCAATAGCCTCTCCAATATACTTTTACAGCAGCAACGCTGTCACTTGGTTCCTCAATTGCACTATAAACTTGGAAGGTATCTTCAAAAATAGTATTCCAATTAAATATGTCACCTTCGGCAGTGTAAGAAATTTGAACATTTTTATTTTTTAAATGCTCTTCAGGAATATGAATACCGTGGCTTAAATAAAACTCAATACCTGCTAATGACCTTAAGTTGATATCAATCTCAGAACCTGATCGATAATCACTATTTGCATCAGTATTGACGATGTAGAGCAAATGCTTATCAATGTCCAGAACGTCGATTAAGTCTTGCATCTCTGGACTATCAATCATTGCTTTTTTAACACTCAGAGCTAATACTCTCTGATTATTAATAAGCGTATAACCCAGTTGAAAATTACCCCGGCCAAGTTTTTCTATTACCGAGAGTAATTTATTAAATTCTTCTGGGTTAGGGGCTAACAGGGGAGTCGGGCCGCTGGCAGAAGAGGCATTATCTATATCATTAATAGTATTCAGTGTTAATCGCATGACTCGGTCCATGCGCCAGCCCGATCTTGAGAGCAATATCAACACATCAGGATCAAGCGGGCTAAGGACTTTTTTAATTAGCTCAGGACCTTTGACAGGTAAATATGTAATAGTGGGCCTTTCCGTATAAGCGCCATTTGCATTTATACCTAAATTATTTGAGTCATTATCATCACCATCAAAAATATTTAATGCTAAACCACCACCTCGCTTCCATTCAAGCGTAGTCGACACACTGTTGATTTCTAGCAGTGCAATATTATCTCCATAACGGCGCTTAACAAGATTTAATAACAATTGCTGGTCATTTGTTTCAGCGATTACATTATTGAATTGACCACGGCCATCTTCAACACTATCAGGTCCAATTTTAAGTAGGCTATCGAATGCACCGCAGCCTGAGAAGATCAGAGCGAGGGAAAAAATTACTAAATATTTGACAAAGGATTGAAACGAATTATTAGTTAATTGCATGAAGTAATTATACGTAAAAAAAGGGACGATGAAATTTATCGTCCCTTTTTTTTAGGAGATTTATTCGATGGGAATAATGAAATCAATTCCCAAAGAAACGAGAGACATGCCTAATTTAATGTAGTCGAGTTCAACCCCTAGAAATGTTTTTTCTTGATCTTCATTAATATCAAACAGTGACGAAAAAAATCCTTCTTTCTCAACTTCACAGGTTTTAATAGCGCTGTCTTTATTATCAAAATCATTTTCAAGATATAAATTTTGATGATACATACTCTGGGGGGAAATCATCGAAACGTATGATGGATTTAAATTATTTTGCGCATAGAGCTGTAAAGAAAAAAAGGACAGAAAAAAAATATATATGAATTTCAAAAAAATCTCCTAAATTAATTAAAGAATGTCTCTCAATTAATAGAGAAGCAAAAGTTATGCCAAGTTAATCGAAATTGAGCTCTCGCTTAAAGTGACAGGTATATCCGGAAGGATTTTTTTGTAAATAATTTTGGTGCGACTCTTCAGCTGGGTAGAATGCACCAAATGGCTCAACTCTGGTTACAATTGGTGCACCCCATTTTTTAGTTATGTTAATTTTGTTTATTACCATTTCAGCAATTTCTTTCTGTGCATCAGAAGTATAAAAAATGACAGATCTATATTGAGATCCTCGGTCATTTCCCTGCTGATTAAGTGTAGTAGGGTTATGAATTCTAAAAAATTCTTTCAGCAATTCAACACATTCTAGTTTTGTAGGATCAAATTGGACCATCACCGTTTCAGCATGGCCTGTGTCACCTTTTGTCACCTCTTTATAGCAAACATTTTTGATATGCCCACCCGAAAAGCCAACTTGGGTATTTATTACCCCAGGTATTTCTTGTAAGAGAAGTTCAAGGCCCCAGTAGCAGCCACCAGCCAGATATATAGTTTGGTATGTATTTTCCATTAATTTTTTTGATGATTAAAAATGGCGGAGAGCGAGGGATTCGAACCCTCGATACAGGTTAACCCCGTATGCTTCCT
>JAFMCB010000039.1 GCA_017858095.1 Methylophilaceae bacterium
CTGAAAATCCTCGTGTCGGCAGTTCGATTCTGCCTCTGGCCACCACCTTATTGTTCCTCTGAAAATAACTTAACTTCCATCCTTCAATAAAGATTGGTATGATTTACTCATGAAAAATTTTTCAATAAAAAGAAACATAGGGCTCGTTGAAAGAAGAATAAGAGCCTTATTAGGCGTCATACTGATTCTTTTACCTCTTTCATATGAAGCTATCAACTGGATTGCAATTCTTGGGGTGATTTTACTTTTAACGTCTTTGTTTGGGCGCTGCCCTTTTATTGATTTCTTAAAATTTATACGCAAATTAGTTAAATAAAAAAGTCTAAATTTACTAAGGTGTTAACCAAGTAAATTTATTTTGAGTATCTTCATAATCTATTTTTGCCCTTCTGTGACCCTTTGCGGATAGAAAAAGCCATTCAATAGTCTGAACATTGCATCGAAAAACACAAAAGTTTTCAAACCCCAATTCGCTTTCTTCTGCTGAATATAAAAAATTCTCATGTTTTTCTGTTAAACCTGTTCCAGGTTTATCAAGAACCGAACCGGGTGAGCTAAGAGTTAAATAAGCTTTTCTACTAATATGTTGTGTCTTAAGCCATGATTCATGACTAATTTTATTTTTATAGTTAATTTGGCATTTTGTTTTAATACGTAACTGTATTTTCTGCCTACGGTCATAAAAGACAAAAACGCCCTGCTCATTTTCTTGGATTATCGCTATTTTAGATGAGCGATAGTCTGCATGAAATTGCAAAAAACCACCTTGTTGATTTGCTGCTCTTAGGACTACAGTTCTACCATCGAATTGATTATTATGGCCACATATAAAAACGGGTGTGCGGCACTCTGAAGCTCGACTATTGACTGCCTCATCAAGCATTTGCCAAATTTTATTTTCAATCGCAATGGGGTCCTCATAAAATTCAACATCATTTATTTTTATTTTATTGGTTGCCATATTTTTTTATCAAATGCTATAACGATTGAAATAATTTATTATGTTAGTTTAAATGAATTCTAATGGCGGAGCGAAGATTGACCAAATTTCATATTGGCATTGACTTGGGTGGGACCAAAATTGAGGTTGCAGCCCTCAACAAAACGCATGATGTTATTTTTCGTGAACGTGTTGAGACTGGGGCAAATAAAGGTACTGAACATATTCTAAATCAAATTTTTAAAGCCTACCAATCAGCAACCCAATATATAAAAAATGCTGCCCATTCTGTTGGTGTGGGGGCGCCTGGCTCTATTTCTACTAAATCAGGCCTCTTACGTAATTCAAATACCACTTGTCTTAATGGATTGCCATTACAAAAATTAATTGAAAAAAAATTAAATACAAAATTGATTCTAGAAAATGATGCAAATTGTTTTGCACTGGCAGAGGCAATAATGGGTGCTGCAATTAATTACAATTTAGTCTTTGGAGTGATCATGGGAACGGGTTGTGGAGGTGGCTTTGTCATTAATAAACAGCTCAGGATAGGACCCCAATTAATAGCGGGAGAGTGGGGCCATTCAATAATAAATCCTATGGGACCAAAGTGTTATTGTGGCAAACAGGGCTGTGTTGAAACATACATCTCCGGCAGTGGGCTTGAGAACGATATTAAAAAGAACTTAAAAAAACATATAACAGCAAAAGATTTCTTAAATCAAAAGTCATACAGCCAAGTCGAAAAAAAAATAATTGATAATTTTTATTATTATTTTGGTTTGTCTTTATCGAATATAATTAATATCATAGATCCAGATGTGATTGTTTTAGGTGGCGGTTTATCACAGCAAAAAGAGCTATACTCCTATGGAAAACAAGAAGTTTATAAAAATATTTTTAGTGATTATTGTATGACCCCTATTATCAAAAATAAACTAGGTGACTCAGCAGGTGTTATCGGTGCTGCGTTAATTGGAGCAAAACTGGTATGTTAATAATTACAGGTTTATTTGCCTCTATCTTAGCTTTTATTTATATAAAATTAGCCCGAAATGTCATCAAACTGCGTCGCCAACATAATGTTGTGATTGGTTCTGGAAAATTTAAGGATCTAGAGCAAGCCATTCGTGCACATGGAAATTTTAACGAATATGTTCCGTTAGGATTAATTCTTTTGGCTTGTTTAGAAATAAATAAAATTCATTTCCTCATCGTTTTTATTCTTGGGGCTTTATTTGTAAGTGGTCGTTATTTACATGCAAAATCATTCCTGAAGAAAGACATGGATATAGAAATGCGAGTTAAAGGAATGAAAGCCACTTTTTGGTCAATGATGCTTATGGCAGGAATGAACTTACTCGCTTTATTAGTATCATTCATCTAAACTATTAATAATATTCAAAGGAAAACTATGGCAGACAATAAAAAGATAATTGAGGCCCTGAATAAAATTCTTGAATTGGAATTGGCTGGTGTTGTGCGATATACCCATTATGCACTTATGGTTTATGGTTATAGTCGTATCCCGATTATCAGCTGGCTTAGAAGTCAGGCCACAGAGTCTTTAGATCATGCAAATCGTGCTGGAGAATTAATTACTAATCTGGGAGGTCATCCTTCACTTGCAATTGGACCTTTACTTGAAACTCATAATCATGACATTGGTAATATTTTAAGAGAGTCATTGGAACATGAAAAAATTTCACTGAATAGTTACAAAGAACTGTTAACACTAGTAGAGGGCCAATCTGTCATGCTCGAGGAGTATGCTAGAGAAATGCTTTACACCGAAGAATTACATTTAGGCGAAGTTGATAAAATGTTACGTAATCCAGGGGATGTAAAACCCTTTAGCGCATAGATGAATTACGATGCAGAAGTAGATGCAATTGGCCTAAAATGTCCAATGCCCATCCTTAAATGTAAACGCGGGCTAAATGAAATAAAATCAAAACAGGTGCTTAAGATTTTGGCGACGGATAAAGATGCAAAAAAAGATTTTGAATTTTTTTGTCGGCAGACAGGGCATAAATTAATTTCTCATCAAATTGAGAATAGTATTGATATTTTCTTAATACAAAAAATTTAATTTTTAATTTTTAAAAGCTGTTTTTCAAACTTTTGTTTGGCTTGTGAAAAATTAGTCAATCGTTCTTTTTCTTGATTCACCACTGCTTTTGGAGCCTTGTCGGTAAAGCTTTTATTGTTTAATTTAGATTCAGCTTTGGTAATCTCAATTGTTAAGCGATTAATTTCTTTTTCAATTCTTTCCATTTCTTCTGCAATATTAATTTCAATATTAAGCATTAATTTAAAGTCACCGATCAATGCCACCGGCGCTTCTTTTTGCGGCAAATCATCATGAGTTTCGATATCACTCAACTTTACTAACGCTTTTAAGTAAGGTGAAAATAACTCAATAATTTTTTTATCACCCGAGATAGCAAGTGGGATTTTTTCAGCTGGTGAAAGATTCATTTCGCTTCGTAAACGACGGCACTCATTCACCATTTGTTTTAATAAATTAATCAAATCAACTGCTTCGTTATCAATTTTATTTTCTCGATATTCTGGATAAGGCTCTAACATAATAGATTGATTATTTTTATTAGCGAGCGGCCCAATTGTTTGCCAAATTTCTTCTGTTATAAATGGGATTATTGGATGGGCTGTTCTTAAAATCATCTCAAGTATTGATATTAGAGTCCGTCTTGTTGCACGAATTTGTGCTTCATTACCTTGTTGGATTTGAACTTTAGCTATTTCAAGGTACCAATCACAATATTCATCCCAGATGAATTGATAAATTTCTTGGGAGACCAAATCAAATCGATAGTCTGCAAATGCTTGATGAATTTTTTTTAACGTTTCTTGGAAAACAGTCACGACCCATCGGTCTGCTTTTGAAAAATCTAAGTAACCTTCTGTGCATATTTCAAAACCATTATCTTTTTCATCACAGTTCATTAAGACAAAACGACTTGCATTCCATAATTTATTGCA
>JAFMCB010000017.1 GCA_017858095.1 Methylophilaceae bacterium
TCTAGCTAATAAAACCCTTGAAATAATTAACGATAAAAAATATCTGAGTAGCATCAGAACTGAATTTACTTTATTACATAAATCTTTAAAACGAGAAACTTCGAAATTAATCTATCAAAAATTGAAACCCTATCTTATATGATGTTTATTTGCGGAGTAGATGAGGCGGGCAGGGGTCCCATTGCTGGCCCAGTTTTTGCAGCTGCTGTTATATTAAATCCGAATAAAGTTATAGCAGATCTAAATGATTCAAAAAAGCTATCTAAGAAAAAAAGAGATGAAATTTATAATGAGATACAGCTAAAAGCTCTGGACATTTCTTTTTCAATGGTTTCCAGTCAAGAAATAGACCAAATAAATATTTTGCAAGCGAGTTTACTTGCCATGCAGAAAGCAATTCTTGGATTAAAGATAAAGCCACAAATGACCTATATTGATGGTACTTTTTGCCCAAAAATTCCAGGGATGAAAATGGAATCAGTTATAAAGGGAGATCAACTAATAAAAGAAGTTTCAGCAGCATCTATCATAGCAAAGGTAGAGCGTGATCGATATATGATGAAATTAGATGATCAATTCCCCGAGTACCAATTTTGTCGTCATATGGGCTATCCTACGAAGCTTCATCTTGAGTTGATTAAGAAATATGGCGTTAAAGACTTTTATCGAAAAACTTTCAAACCTGTTTCAGATTTAATTAACTAAAAAAATACAAGGCTTTTTATTTAATGATGGCCGTTTTAAATGTTTCCATCTTGCTACATCCATGGATATTATTTGTTCATCTTTTGCAGTAATATTTGATGCAATACATATCCTTAATTCATCATTTAATGTTTCAATTAAATCACTTAACAATTGATCATTTCTATAGGGTGTCTCAATAAATATTTGTGTTTCATTGGTTAATTGGATTGTTTTTTCAATTTCCTTAAAAAAATTTCTTTTTTCTTCTTTATTAATTGGCACGTAGCCCAAGAACCTAAATCTTTGGCCATTAAATCCTGAACTCATTAACGCCATAATAATTGATGACGGACCAATTAATGGCTCAACGTCAATATTATTTTTATGAGCATAATCGACGATTTTTGCACCAGGATCTGCTATGCAAGGTGTACCCGAATCGGACAGTAACCCGATATCTTCACCATTTAGCTCTGAAGTAAATATTTCATGAATTTCATCTATACTTGTAGAGCTATCATTTTTAAAAAGCTTAACTTGCTGAATTGGAACATCAAGCTTTATGTGCTTAAGAATAGATCGAGCAACTTTTTCATTTTCAACAAAAAAATGCTTAACATGACGAATCTTGTTTAGTTGCCAATTAATGAGAAATTGTTGATTATTATTTTGATCAATTGGTGAGGGGATAAGAAATAATTTTCCAGGTTTATTTGGCATCACGTAATTTAATTTTATTTTTTATCAACATATCAGATAATGCGATAAGCGGCAGTCCAATGATTGCTGTTGGATCATTACTTGAAACTTTGTCTAAAAGACTAATACCTAAGCCTTCGGACTTAATGCAACCTAAACAGCCGTATGGTTTATCAAAATTTAGATAATTTTCAATGGCTTTGTCATCTAACTTTTTGTATTTAACTGAGATTTCTTCAACCCACTCATAGCGAATATCTTGACTTAAATTAAACAGCACAACGGCAGAAAAAAATTTAACTTCCTGGTTAGATAATTTTTTTAGTTGTTTAAACGCCTCTTCAAAATTTATTGGTTTCTTGATCTGAAGGTTATCTAAATGCGCTGTCTGGTCAGCTCCTATAACAAATGCTTGCGGATGATCGAAAGCAATTTTTTTAGCTTTTTCATCGGCCAATCTTAGTGCGGTAGCACGAGCATCTTCACCACTCAACATTGACTCATCAATATTTGGTGAAATAACATCAAAATCGTTGATAATTCTAAGGAGTAAATCTCGTCTATAAGACGATGAGGATGCCAGAATAATTTTAGGCATGAATACTATTGTATTTCAATTAATGTTTCGTTAGGTGAGACACTATCGCCTTTTGCAACATGAATAGCGACGACTGTACCACTTTCAGGGGCTTGTATTTCATTCTCCATCTTCATTGCTTCGATAACGATAACACCATCACCCGCTGTCACTTTATCGCCGACATTAACTTTGATATCAATTATCGTCCCTGGCATTGCTGTAGTCAGACAACCGCCATGAGAGGGTTTTGGTCTGCCAGAGGATTTTGTAGATTTTGATTTGTCTGTTGATGCTTGGCCGTTTGGAGAGATAAGGATTTCATCTAATGTTTCAACGAGCACTTCTTCAGTTATGCCATCAACAGACACATAAAATGGTCTTTCCGCTTCACCAGCATGCCCTGAGCCTGTCAGTTTAATATGATAAGTTTCACCATGCAGGGTAATGTTAAATTCGGAAGGCGCATAATGATCACCTTGCTTCATCGCTTCATCTTTATCTAGCAATTCTTCTGGTTCCAATGTTCCTGCGTTTCTCTCTTGTAAAAATAATTCACCAAGATCAGGGAACATTGCATAGGTAAGAATATCTTCTTCACTTTTACTAAATGGCTCTGCTTTCACACGCAGGCTATCAATCTCTGGTTTTAATAAATCTGCAGGGCGGCAAGTGATTGGCTTTTGGTCGCCAATTGCTTTTTGAAGAACTTCTTGATTTAATTTTGCGGGAGCTTTTCCATACTGTCCTAAGAAATAGTTTTTAACTTCATTGGTGATAGATTTATAACGCTCTCCTGTAATGACATTTAATACTGCTTGCGTGCCAACAATCTGCGAAGTTGGAGTCACTAGTGGCGGGTAACCCAAATCTTCTCTAACTTTAGGAATTTCTTCAAGTACTAAATCCATTTTATCCAATGCGCCTTGGTCTTTGAGCTGACTTGATAAATTGGAGATCATACCGCCAGGAACTTGATTAATTAATACTCTTGGGTCCAAGTTTGTAAATTCTGATTCAAATTGCCAATATTTTTTTCTAATCTCTTTTAGATATTGGCTCACCTCGTTCGTTAAAGCAAGGTCAATATTAGTTTCATATCCCAAATCTTCTAGGGCCACAACCATGGATTCAGTGGTAGGATGGCTTGCGCCCTCTGAAAAACTTGAATTACATGTGTCAACGGTTGCTGCACCCGCTTCAACGGCAGCAATTAAATTGATGGATGCTAAACCTGCAGTCGCATGGCTATGAAGGTGAATAGGAATATTAATATTTTTAACTAATGAGGCAACGAGGTTTTTTGTTACCTGGGGGGTAAGTAAGCCAGCCATGTCTTTAATGGCCAAAGAATCGGATCCTAGCTCTTCAATTTTTTTGGCAAGTTCAACAAAATATTCAATGTTATGAACAGGTGAGGTGGTAAAGCTGATTGTGCCTTGTGCATGTTTTTGATATTTTTTGACTGCCTTAATTGATACCTCTAAATTTCTAATGTCATTCATGGCATCAAATACTCTAAATACATCAACACCATTTTCAACTGATTTTTTAACAAAGAGGTCAACCACGTCATCTGAATAATGACGATAACCAAGTAAATTTTGTCCACGCAGTAACATTTGAATTTGACTGTTAGGTAATGCATGGCGTAATTTTTTGAGTCGCTCCCAAGGATCTTCTTTCAGATAGCGAACACAAGCATCAAAAGTTGCACCGCCCCATGCTTCAAGAGACCAAAAATTTAACTTATCAAGCTGTGGACAAATCGGCAACATATCTTCGGTTCTTAGGCGAGTAGCGATGTGGCATTGATGACCATCACGGAGCACTAATTCAGTAATATTTATTTTTTTCATGGATCTTAAATTCCTTCATGCGCAGCTATGGCAGCGCCAATAGCAGCGGCAATTATATCAGGTGGTAATTCATCCTCATAGTCTGTCAGTTCAGGATGATTTTCGACAAAACTTGTATTAAATTCAGCATTGATAAAGTCTTCATGTTTTAAAATTTCTTGGTAATAGGGAATCGTTGTTTTTACGCCAAAAACTCCAATGTCGTCTAATGCCCTTAAGCCACGCGCGACAGCATCTTCCCAATTTAATGCCCAAATTGTAAGTTTGGCACACATAGAATCGTAATAGGGTGGGATCACGTAGCCTGTGTAGATTGCTGCATCTGTTCTAACCCCGGGCCCACCGGCGGCAAAGTACCGAGTTATTTTACCAAAAGAAGGCAGAAAATCTTGTTTTGGATCTTCCGCATTAATTCTAAATTCGATAGCATAACCACGGTAAGAGATATCTTCTTGTTTGTATCGCAAAGGTTCGCCGCTCGCTATTCTGATCTGTTTTTGTACAATATCAATGCCAGTAATGGATTCCGTTATAGTATGTTCAACCTGTAATCGTGTATTCATTTCCATGAAATAGAAGTTATTATCAGTACCCAATAAAAACTCAACGGTACCAGCATTTTCATAGTTCACCGCCTTCGCTGCTTTTACTGCAAGTTGTCCAATATAATTTCTTTGCTCCTCATTCAATTGAGGCGATGGAGCAATTTCAATAAGTTTTTGGTTTCGTCTTTGTATCGAACAATCACGTTCGTACAGATGGATTGCATTACCGTGCTGATCTGCAATGACTTGGACCTCAATATGTTTTGGCGTAAGCACGCATTTTTCAATAAACACCTCAGGACTTCCAAATGCTTTTGTTGCTTCCGAAATGACTCGATCATAATTTGAATTTAATTCTTTCTCGTTATCACATCGTCTAATGCCACGCCCACCACCACCGTTTGTAGCTTTAAGCATCACCGGATAACCAATTTCACCCGCTATTTTTTTAGCTTCATTAAGGTCTTTTATGTTGCCATCACTTCCAGGAATCACAGGTACTCCAGCTTCGATCATTGCTTTGCGCGCTTGAATTTTGTCACCCATTTTTTTAATAACATGGTGATCTGGACCAATAAATTTAATACCACGTCTTTTACAAATTTCTGCTAGTTGTGGATTTTCCGATAAAAAACCATAACCAGGATGAATACCATCACAGCGAGCGGTAACAGCTAGATTAACAATGCGATGGGCATTTAGGTATCCAGACAGAGGATCATTGCCGATAAAGTAAGATTCATCAGCTTTTTTTACATGGAGAGCATACCGGTCAGCATCTGTGTAGATGGCAACACTGGTGATACCCATTTCCTTGCATGCCCTTATTATTCGGACAGCAATTTCCCCACGATTAGCTATTAATATTTTTCGAAGCAAAGTGTTAGGCTCCCTATTTAATTGGGCATTAGACTCAAACCCTGAGATTATATCATGTGATATTTGTCAAAAAAATATTGCTTAATTCTTTTTTTTAAGATTAAAGAAACAACGGTTATTGACTGTTTTTTTCAGATAAAAAATCTATTTTATGGTAGAATCCCGCTTTAAAATTTTAGTATGAATTAAGGAGTTTCCATGGCTGTTCAAAAGAGTAAAAAAACGCCTTCAAGAAGAAATATGCGTCGTTCTCATGATAACTTATCCAATCCACCATTAGCCATTGAACCTACGACTGGTGAAACGCATTTGCGTCATCATGTCAGCCCATCCGGTTTTTACAAAGGCAAGAAGGTTATTGACACAAAGGCTGACTAAGACACTTTATGCCTCGTCAGTCAATTGCAATTGATGCCATGGGCGGAGACATCGGAGTCGATGTTACCGTCCCAGCTGCTTTATTTTCCCTCAAAAAACATGCTAATTTAACTATTATTCTGGTTGGTGATGATACGCAGATAAAATCAAAATTAAACAAACTAGGTGAGTCGAGTAATAAAAGAATAATTATTCATCCAACCACCGAGGTAGTGAAGATGGATGAGTCGCCACAAAGCGCGCTTAAAAATAAAAAAAATTCATCAATGCGTGTTGCAATCAATTTAGTTAAAAATGGGGACGCACAAGCCTGTGTAAGTGCTGGGAATACCGGTGCCTTGATGGCAACCGCACGTTTTGTTTTAAAAATGTTGCCCGGTATCGATCGTCCCGCCATTGCATCAAACCTGCCGAATCAAAAAGGAAAATCTACCTGCTTACTTGATTTGGGTGCCAACTCCGATTGCTCAGCTCAGCATCTATTACAATTTGCCATTATGGGAGCCATGTTAGTAACGGCTTTATCAAGAAAAAAGAACCCTACCGTAGGCTTGCTGAATATTGGTAGTGAGGAGATTAAAGGTAATGAAACGGTAAAAGAGGCGTCAATTCTATTAAAAAACAGCCACCTTAACTTCTATGGCAACGTTGAGGGGGATGATATTTTTAAAGGTACTACCGATGTTATTGTCGCCGATGGATTTGTTGGCAATATCGCGCTCAAGACAACGGAAGGACTTGCGCACATGCTTGGGCGTTTTTTGTCTGAAGAATATAAGCGTAATATTTTAACTAAACTCATGGCAATAGTTTCATTACCGGTGTTAAGAGCTTTTAAACGTCGGGTGGATCCAAGACGTTACAATGGAGCATCTTTCTTGGGCTTAAATGGTATCGTTGTAAAAAGTCATGGGGGTACCGATATTTATGGTTTTACACACGCCATTGAGACAGCAATCCATGAAATGGAAAATAAGGTTATCGATAAAATAAAAAAACAGCTCAAAGTTGAGCATATCGCTTAAAATACAAACATGTCTTTTTCAAAAATTATTGCAACCGGAAGTTATCTCCCAAGTAGCATACTTACAAACCAAGACCTTGAAAAGCGCCTAGACACTTCTGATGACTGGATAACTTCACGCACGGGCATTAAGCAAAGACACATTATTGGTGACGAAGAAAAAACCAGTGATATGGCTTATGAAGCAGCAATTAAGGCTATTAAGGCTGCAAAAATTGATGCAAATAGCATTGATTTAATCATTGTTGCCACAACGACTCCCGATAAAGTTTTCCCAAGCACTGCCTGTACCCTGCAAAGCAAGCTTGGTATTGAAGAATGTCCTGCGTTTGATATTCAAGCCGTTTGCAGTGGTTTTATTTATGCCCTGAGTGTGGCAGATAAATATATTAAAACAAATTCTGCGAGGACAGTACTAGTTGTTGGGGCGGATGCAATGTCAACCATCACCGATTACAGCGATCGAGGAAATGCAATTTTATGGGGAGACGGTGCAGGCGCAGTTATTCTTAAAGCCTCTCAAGAGCCAGGGATTTTATCTACCCACATTCATGCGCAAGGGAAGTATGAGGATTTACTTCATGTTCCAAGAAAATCGGATGAAAAAAAAGATACCATTGATATGGTAGGTAATCAGGTATTTAAGATCGCAGTGAACACGCTTGATAGAATTGTTGACGAGACGCTGGATGCAAATAATTTAAAAAAAACAGATATTGATTGGTTGGTGCCCCATCAGGCAAATATCCGAATCCTTGAAGCGACCGCAAAAAAATTATCTATGGGTATGGATAAAGTTATTGTTACGATAGATCGGCATGGAAATACATCAGCTGCTTCAATTCCGCTGGCTTTAGATGAAGGTATAAAAACAAACAAAATATTACCCAACCAATTGATTCTTATGGAGGCTTTTGGTGGAGGTTTTACTTGGGGCTCGGCTTTAATCAAGCTTTAAATTTTATGAAAAAATATGCAATTACTTTTCCTGGCCAAGGTTCACAATCGGTTGGAATGATGAACGCTTTCGCAGATAATCAATTAATAAAAAAAACCTTTCATCAAGCAAGTGAGATTATCGGCGAAGATTTATGGAGACTTATTTCTGAGGAAAATGAGTTAATTCATCAAACCATTTACACGCAACCCATAATGTTGACGGCAGGTTTTGTAACATGGAAAATTTTAGTTGAGGCTGGTTTTGATCAACCTTGTTTTGTTGCAGGACATAGTTTGGGTGAGATAACAGCGCTTGTGGCAGCAGAGGTGATCAGTTTTGATGTTGCATTGCTAATTGTTAAAAAACGCGCCGAATTAATGCAGGCAGCGGTACCAGAAGGAATAGGTGGCATGGCTGCGATTTTAGGGTTAGCTGATGAGGATGTTATGCGAATTTGTAAGGAGGCCGAGGGCGATGGAGTTATTGAGCCCGTGAATTTTAACTCGCCTGGTCAAGTTGTTGTCGCAGGCCATCAAAGCGCTATAGATAAACAATTAGATGTGTTTAAGCAAGCTGGAGCGAAAAGGGCGGTGAAACTCCCAGTCAGCGTGCCCTCGCATTGCTCCTTAATGCAGACTGCATCGGATCAGTTTAAGACTTATCTGGAGGATATAAATTTTAATACTCCAAATATTTCAATTATTCATAATGTTGACTTTCAATCACACAGTGATCCAGAGGCAATTAAAAAAAGTTTATCAAGACAATTGTCGCAACCGGTACAGTGGACAAAAACTATAGAGTTTATGGTCAATCAAGGCGTTGAGGCTTTTTTTGAGGCAGGACCAAATAAAGTCTTATTGGGATTAAATCGTAGAATATTTAAAGATGGATTCCATATCTCAGTGAATTCAGTTGAGTCTATTAATGAAATTAAAGAAAATTTATAAGCGTAAAGGATAGTTATGTCAGAGTCACTTAAAAATAAAATCTCACTTGTCACTGGCGCTAGCCGAGGTATTGGAGCCGCAATAGCAATTGAATTAGCGAAATGTGGTGCTTCTGTTATCGGTACGGCTACCTCAGAAAAAGGCGCTGAGATTATTAAAAAATCATTTGAAATCAATAAAGTAAAAGGTCAAGCGATGGTGCTTGATGTGAATAGTAATGCCTCTATAGAAACACTAATGAATAAAATCAACGAAGAATTTGGTACCGTTGATATTTTAATTAATAATGCTGGTATTACTCGAGATACCCTATTGATGAGAATGAAAGAAGAAGATTGGGATGCAGTTATAAGTACAAATTTAAAATCTGTATACAAGCTAAGTCAGGCAGTTTTAAGAGGCATGATGAAGAATCGTTCAGGCCGTATTATAAATATTTCATCAGTGGTTGGCCATATGGGTAATGCTGGGCAGACTAATTATGCAGCTGCAAAAGCAGGCATTAATGGTTTTACTAAGTCTTTAGCACAAGAGGTAGGCAGTCGAGGAATTACAGTGAATGCGATTGCACCAGGCTTTATCGATACCGACATGACAAGGGCTCTTGATGATACTCAAAGAGAGTCATTACTTAAACATATTCCATTGGCTAAACTGGGTCAGCCGCAAGATATCGCTCAAGCCGTATGTTTCTTAGCATCTGATGCAGCAAACTATATTACAGGTGAAACTATTCATGTTAATGGCGGCATGTTGATGGCTTAACATATTGATGAAAATATACAAGATTTAAATTTTTTTTTTAAAAAAGTTGCTTGTTTTAGTGATTCATTTGATAAAATAGCGACTTCCTATTTTTGTTATTAAAAGGGGTAATTAGATGTCTGACATCGAACAAAGAGTAAAGAAAATAGTTTCTGAGCAATTAGGAACTGATGAAGCATCAGTAAAAAATGAATCATCTTTTATTGAAGACTTAGGTGCTGATTCACTTGATACGGTAGAATTAGTTATGGCTTTAGAAGAGGAATTTGATACAGAAATTCCAGATGATGAAGCTGAGAAGATAACAACAGTGCAACAAGCAATCGATTATATCAACAAGAACCAATCATAATTTTAACCTGATTAAAACTTTTTAGTCAGGACATACCCATGAATAAACGACGCATAGTTGTAACAGGTCTTGGCCTCGTCACACCCGTAGGTATTGGTGTCAAGGAGAGTTGGAAAAATATTGTTGATGGAGTTTCTGGCATCACAAAAATTTCCAAATTCGACGCGACTAATTTTTCATCTCAAATTGCAGGTGAGGTGAAAGATTTTGATCCAATCAATTATTTAAATCCCAAAGAAGCTCGCAGAATGGATACCTTTATTCAATATGGTTTAGTTTCTGGAATAGAGGCCATAAAAGATTCTGGCTTTGAGATTTCTGAATCCAATGCTCACAGAATTGGTGTTTCTATTGGTTCGGGTATTGGAGGTTTGGGCTTAATAGAAAGCACCAATGATACCTATGACAATGGAGGCCCCCGAAAAGTATCACCTTTTTTTATACCAGGCACTATCATTAACATGATCTCTGGAAATTTATCCATTATGTTTGGCCTAAAGGGCCCTAACGTTTCCATTGTGACAGCCTGCACCACGGGTACCCATTCCATTGGCGACGCGGCAAGAATGATTGGTTACGGCGATGCAGACATAATGGTTGCCGGTGGATCTGAAGCAGCCATTACAGAATTGTCCGTTGCCGGTTTTGCTTCTGCAAAAGCGTTGTCATCGCGCAATGATGATCCAGCTACCGCTTCAAGACCATGGGATCGTGATCGTGATGGGTTTGTAATCGGAGAGGGTTCGGGCGTCATGGTTTTAGAAGAATATGAACATGCAAAAAAAAGGGGGGCAAAAATATATTGTGAATTAGTTGGTTACGGCATGAGTGCAGATGCATATCATATTACTGCACCAAGTATAGCTGGCCCAAAACAATCAATGTTAAATGCCATCAATGACGCGGGTGTAAATGTTGATGAAATAAACTACATAAATGCGCATGGAACCTCAACCCCCTTAGGTGACTTAAATGAAACAAATGCAATAAAAGAAACACTTGGGGCACATGCTTATGATTGTGTTATTAATTCAACAAAATCCATGACAGGCCACTTACTTGGCGGAGCCGGCGGTATTGAGTCAGTTTTTACAGTTCTGGCAGTGCATAATCAAATATCCCCACCAACCATTAATATTTTCAATCAAGACCCCGAGTGTGATTTGGATTACGTCGCAAATGAAGCGCGTGAAATGACCATTAACGCGGCACTAAAAAATAATTTTGGTTTTGGTGGAACTAATGGCAGTTTAGTCTTCAAAAAAATCTAACCTATTTTGTTTAATGATTTCTTAATTAATGGTAATAAGTCGCAAGGCTTAAACCCATTCGACCGTGGTCTTGCATTTGGAGACGGCGTATTTAGAACATTTAAAGTTTTTGATCATTGCCCTCGGTTTTGGGAATATCATTACTTAAAATTAAAGCAAGATGCGAAGGCAATCGATATTGATGTGCCCTCAAGTAAAATACTGATCAATCAGGTAAGTAAGCTATTTGATGAAAAAGGCACTTATATCGGTAAATTTATCATAACCCGAGGATTGTCTGATCGAGGGTACCAAATTCCAAGTAAGCGAATAAAGCCAAATTGTATTTTGCTGAAGACGAAATTTAAAAAACCTGATGAAAAATTATATTCTAGTGGTGTTCATATCGAATTAAGTCCGATTATTCCATCAACCAACCTTAAATCTGGATCAATAAAGCATTTAAATCGACTGGAAAATGTGTTGCTTAAGAAAAATCTATCAACTAGGGCTTTCGATGGTCTTATGATAAATGAAAAAAAATATGCTTTAGAGTGTGGCAGCCACAATATTTTCTTACGCTTTAAAAATACCATAGTCATGCCGAATTTTGACCATGGGGGCGTAGCTGGTATATCACAGATGGTAATAAGTGATTATGCCATCGCAAATGGGTATAGCATAAGAAATCAAAATATTAGTCTTAAAAAAGTAGAAAAGGCAGATGAGTTTTTTATTGCCAATTCAGTTAATGGTTTAATTCCTGTAAGATCGTTTAATAAAAAACAATGGAAAGATTTTAAATTTGTTCAAGAATTTAGGCAGTCAGTTAATTTTTAAAAATTTCTTGAATTTTTGTTTCAAGCGCAAGTTTTTATTAATTACTTTTTTTGTTTTACTATGGCTGATATCTTACCTATACCTTCCTTTGAATGTTACCGAGGATAATGCTTCGTTTGAAATAAAATCAGGTAGCAATCTAACGCAAATAACAAACCAGTTAGTTGAAATGCATGTACTTGAAGACTCTTTTCGATTTAAATTACTTAGCTTTATGTTCGGTAAATCTGAAAGCTTGAAACGCGGGCATTACCAATTAAATAAAAATATTACCCCCCTGGATTTGCTCAATATGCTGGCGTCAGGAAAAGAATCTCTTTTCTCGATGACATTAATAGAAGGTCAAACCTATGATGACCTAATCCACCTAATTAAATCAAATAAGCATATTAAAAAAACCTTATCTAATTACGATGCATCCACTATCCTCAAACTAATTCATGCAGATGTAAGCTACATTGAGGGAATTTTTTTTCCTGACAGTTATTATTTTTATAAAAATACGTCAGATGTAGATATTTTGAAAAATGCACACAATATTTTGGTAAATAAACTCTCGTTTTATTGGGAAAATCGATCAGATGATCTACCATATGATGACATGTATGATGCGTTGATTATGGCCTCAATCATAGAAAAAGAAGTTTTATTAAAAGAGGAATCGCCTATGGTGGCTGGGGTTTTTGTAAATCGCTTAAAAAAAGGAATGCCGTTGCAGAGTGACCCTACAGTTATATATGGCATGAAGGATAATTTTAATGGAAATCTTCGGCGTAAAGATTTGCGACAAGACTCCTCGCATAACACGTATACGCGCCGGGGTTTACCGCCGACTCCGATTGCATTTCCTAGCCAAAGCTCGATAGAGGCAGCATTAAATCCAGCAATTACCGATGCTTATTATTTTGTCGCGATGGGGGATGGCCGCCATTATTTTTCAAAGACATTAAAAGAGCATAATTGGGCTGTAAGAAAGTACCAAAAGAAAAGATGAGGTCCGCAAAGTTTATTACCCTGGAAGGAATTGATGGCGCTGGAAAGTCCACGCATATCAATTTTATTAAGCAATACTTAACTCAAAATAAAATTGATTTTGTTGTCACACGAGAGCCTGGTGGAACTGAGCTTGGCGAGAAATTGCGAGAATTATTATTACATGATCCTATGCATGCAGGTACGGAGACATTATTAATGTTTGCTGCTAGATTTGAGCATTTACAAAACATTATTATGCCTAGTTTAAATGAGGGCATTACTGTTTTGTGTGATAGATTTTCTGATGCCACATTAGCCTATCAGTCAGCAGGCAAGGGGGTAAGTGAAGAGTTTATAAAAATGCTACAAAAATATACTCATGCCAGCGTGAATCCAGATTTAACATTCCTGTTTGATTTACCGACAGAAGTGAGCCTCGAACGTCTAAAAAAAACAAGGGTATTAGATAAATTTGAAAAAGAAGCCCAACAATTTCATGACAATGTTCGACAATCTTATCTTACCTTGGCAAAATTAGAACCCAGTCGTTTTCATGTAATTGACTCCACTCAGTCAATTGATACGATTCAATCTATCTTAAAAAACGTATTAGATAAGACAATTAAATGATCAAACAGGTTGATTTAATCATTACACCACGTTGGATTTTTTCTGCAATTGATTCTGTTGTTTTAGAAAAGACTTCAATTGTTGTGGATAACGGCAATATTCTCGAGTTAATACCAAATGAGATAATTGAGCAAAAATATGCTGCCAAAGCAAGCTTTAATTTAGCTGATCATTTATTGCTGCCTGGATTGATTAATGCGCATACACATGCTGCTATGAGTTTATTCAAGGGCTATGCTGATGATTTAACTTTGCAATCCTGGTTGATGGATAGAATTTGGCCTGCTGAAAAAAAATATGTTGATGAAAAATTTGTGACAGAAGGATCAAAACTTGCGATTGCTGAAATGATTCAATCGGGTATAACTACCTTCAACGATATGTACTTTTACCCTCAGCAGACAGCGGAAGTGGCGGTAAAGATAGGTATGCGGGCAAATTTAGGTATGGTTTTATTAGAATTTCCAACCAATTATGCATCAGATCCTGATGATTATTTAACTAAAGGGTTGGCATTCCGAGACTTGTTTCGAGAAGAGGGATTGATATCAACATCTTTGGCACCCCATGCGCCATACTCGGTATCGGATGAATCCTTTCTTAAAATTAACACTTATGCTCAAGAATTAGACCTAAAAATTCATGTGCACCTGCATGAAACAAGAACAGAAATTGAGGACAGCCTAAAGCAATATGGTCTAACCCCCATCCAGCGACTAGATGCCTTAGGCGTATTAGGGCCTCATATTAGTGCCGCACACTGTGTACACTTAACGAATACCGACCTTGATATTTTAGCTAAAAATAATATGTGTGTTATTTACAACCCCACATCTAACTTGAAGCTTGGCAGTGGCATAGCAAATATCAAGGGAATGATCGAACGTGATATTTGTATTGCAATCGGCACGGATGGTTCGGCAAGTAACAATCGTTTGGATATTTTAAATGAATTAAATATTGCCTTATTGATCAATAAGGGAGTGAATCATCAAGCAGACTTTATGAACCCTGCTCAGTTAATAAAAATGGCAACACTAAATGGGGCAAAATCGATCGGGATGGAGGGGCGCTTAGGTAGTTTGGAAAAGGGTAAGTGCGCTGACTTGATCGCTGTTAATATGAGTAGCTTAGAAATGAAACCAATTTACGACCCACTATCGTCATTGCTATATAGTGGAAATCGATCAATGGTTTCACACGTTTGGATTGGTGGAAATATGCAAATGAAAGAACGTGCGCTCATCAATATTGATGTCGACGAATTATTAAATGGTTTAGGTGCATGGCAACAAAAAATAAGTCAAATATAGATTCTAGTGAAATAGAAAAATTTAACCTTTTAGCTCATAAGTGGTGGGATAGCACCAGTGAGTTTAAGCCGTTGCATGATATTAATCCGCTGCGTCTCGATTATATTAAATCGAAGATTAATTTAGCCAATAAACATGTTTTAGATGTGGGCTGCGGGGGCGGGATTTTGACGGAGTCATTAGCTAAAGAAGGTGCGATTGTTACTGGCATTGATCAGGGTGATAAAGTGATTAAAATTGCACAGATACACGCGCTAGAAAATAATTTAAATATTGATTATAAACAATTGAATATAGAAGATTTTTTAAAAAAAAATAAGAAAAAATATGATGTAATTACTTGTCTTGAGATGTTAGAGCATGTACCTGATCCAAGTTCAGTAATTCAAGCATGCAGGCGCCTATTAAAGCCTGATGGACGCATGTTTTTTTCAACGATTAATCGAAACCCAAAATCATTTTTGTTTGCCATTATTGGCGCTGAATATGTCTTAAAATTATTACCTAAGGGTACCCATACGTATGAAAAATTTATTACGCCGGCTGAATTAATACAGTGGTGCCGTGAAAATGAATTAAACGTGTTGGATATTATTGGCATGACTTACAATCCGATTTTAAAACGTTATAAATTGGAAAAAGATACCTCGGTTAACTATCTTATTGAAGTGGCATTTGATGCCACTTAGAGCGTGCTTGTTTGATTTTGATGGGACCTTTGCAGACACTGCACCAGGGCTAATTAATGCGGCAAACGCTATCTATAAAAAATATGATAAACCGCTATTAAGTTACGAGCAGGGAAGAGTTATTTCATCTGATGGTACGCAAGCCTTTTTAAGGCAAAGGTTTGATGAATCTGAGGATAATTTTTCTTCATTAACACTTGAGTTTTTGCAATTTTATAATACACATATTCTGGATGAGGTCGATCTTTTTCCAGGTACATCAGAATTCCTTTCTCACTTAAAAGATAAAAAAATTGCTTGGGGCATCGTTACTAACAAACCTAGAGTTTTCACTGAAACAATTCTTAATCATTTTAATCTCATGGCTGAATTGGCAATATTAATTTGTGGTGATGATGGATACAAGTCGAAACCTGCACCGGACATGTTAAACGTTGCACTTGAAAAGTTAATGATTCAATCAAGTGAAATGATTTATATTGGTGACGGAAAGCGAGATATTGATGCTGCTCAATTAGCTGGCGTTCAAAGCGTGCTTGTTTCTTATGGATACATCAATCCCGATGATGATTATCATGCATGGGGAGCAACTCATATTATTGATAATCTTCAGGAGTTAAATTTTGATTAAATGGACTTACGGTCCAGTAGTGATTGAGCCAATGTGCCGCTATCAACATATTCTAATTCGCCTCCCATAGGTAAACCTCTTGCGATACGACTAATTTTTATGGGTAGCTCTCTGAGAAGTTCTTTAATATATTGTGCCGTTGCGTTGCCTTCATTCGTATAGTTTGTAGCCAAAATAATTTCTTTAATATTAGCCTCTTTAATGCGTTTTAATAATTTGCTTAAATGAATATCATTTGGACCAATTCCGTCTAAGGGAGATAAACGTCCCATGAGAACAAAGTATAAGCCTTGGTAGGAATGCGTCTGTTCAAGCATAAGCAAATCAGTTGGCATTTCAATAATGCAGAGCGTTTCCGCATCACGAGTCGTTGTTTGACAAATGTTGCAGATGGGTTCTTCAGAAAAATTATTACAGAGGTTACAGTGACCGAGCCGCTCCAACGCATCAGCAATACTGTTGGATAAATGTTGCGCTCCTTTTCGATCCCTCTGTAAAAGATAGTAAGCAAGACGTAGTGCAGATTTTGGGCCAACTCCAGGTAAGCACTTTAATGCATCAACTAATGCTTGCAGTGACTCATTATTTTTCATAGTTAAAAGGGTAGATTCATTCCAGGCGGCACCAAACCTGACATTTTGGTATTGGTTACCTCTTCAATTTGTTTAAAAGTATCTTTTAAGGCAACTACCATCATATCTTCAAGCATCTCTTTATCTTCAAGGAGCGAAGCATCTATGTCTATTTTCTTTATTTCATTTTTACAAGTCATTTTAATTTTTATTAGGCCATTACTAGCTTGTCCTTCAACTTCAGTGACTGCCAGCTCGGCTTGTGCGCGCTGCATGTTTGCCTGCATCATCTGCGCCTGTTTCATTAAATTTCCCATCCCACCTTTGGCCATAATTAACTTTCCTTTCCATTTGTTTTTGGTTGAATACTTGTGGATACAACTTCAGCATCAAATTCATTAATAAGCTCTTTGACAAAGCTGTCATCCATAATACTTTTTTCAGTTTTTGCTAACAACTCGGCTTTTTCTTTTTTTATCTCTATTGCTGGACTTGTTTCAACCGCAGTTATAGTAATTTCAATTTTAATTTGCTCAAGAAAATGATTTGATAATGCAAGCTCTAGTTTATCTTGATAACTTTTATCAGACAGATGTTTGTGCTGAGGTTGCAATCGAAGTGAAAAGGTACGGTTTGAAAACGCTATAAATTCAGATTCTTGAGCAAGTGATTTAGCCATGCCAAGTTCTAACTTTTCAACTAATTCACGCCAATTACCATCAAACTCAAATGTTTTTTCCCCCTCAGAATTATTCGGTACTGCTTGCTCCTTAGGAGAGATAACTTCTTTTGCTATGGATGCTGATTCGGTCTCTTTCCTGCTAGCGTTAAAGGCGGGATAGAAGGCAAGCATGCGCAACAAAGTCATGTTAAATCCAGCCAGCAAATCAGGCGCTAGATAAAGATCTCGTTTACCTATCGTGGCTATTTGATAGAGAAGTTGTAATTTCTCTGGGGTAAATTTGTCAAGCAATTGTTCTAATATTTGTTTTTTGCTCGACTCCTCAAAGTAGTTAGGAACAAGTTTTGCCAATGATAATTCATAAATAAGACTGGCCAACCCCTCAAGTGATGACTCGAATGAAATATTTTTTTCATTCATTTCCAATGTGAGGGAGATTAATTTCTCGCCATCTTGATCTGCTATAGCGATTAATAAGTTAATTAGAATTTCATCGCTAAGTGTACCGAGCATTTGATTAACTTTATCCACCTCAATTTTTTCTTGGTTGTAAGCAATTGCTTGATCAAGAATCGATAAGGCATCACGCATGCTGCCACTGGCGGCCCTTGCTATTATAGACAGGGCATTGGGCTCGAAATTAATTTTTTCCTTAGCAAGAATTAACGCCAAATGATTAGCAATATTTTCACTACTCATTTGCTTTAAATTAAATTGCAGGCAGCGCGATAAAACTGTGATTGGAACTTTGTTTGGTTCGGTAGTTGCTAAAATAAATTTAACATGCTCAGGAGGCTCCTCTAATGTTTTCAGCATGGCATTAAAAGCACTTTTTGAGAGCATGTGCACTTCATCAATAATATAAATTTTAAAGGGCCCTGAGGAGGGCGCATATTGTGCATTTTCGAGTAGGTCTCGCATATTATCGACTTGGGTATTAGATGCCGCATCTAACTCAATCAAGTCAACGTAGCGACCAGCATCGATATCTTTGCAAGTATTGCATTGCTGGCATGGTGTTGAGGAGGTGCCCTTTTCACAGTTAAGCGATTTGGCAAGAATTCTGGCTAAGGTTGTCTTACCAATACCACGGGTCCCATTAAAAAGGTAAGCGTGATGCAGTCTATCTTGATCTAGCGCATTACTAATAGCTTGTACCGCACTTTCTTGACCTACAAGTTCGGTAAATGATTTAGGCCGCCATTTTCTAGCAAGTACTTGGTATGACATATATTCTCAACATAGTTACATAAAGTGGCGAGCCAAACCCTCGGCACTTGTATCATTAGTTGTGGCTGCTTGCTTCCGCACCTGACCAGGTTGGCTAACTAACAATGCGAGGAGGCCCGCCAAAGATATTTTACCGTATTACGCTTGGGTGAGTGAAATTAACCACAATTTTTTACTGGATTTTTTTTAAGGTATTCCCATTCCTCATCACTGTAGAGCCTTGAGCGAATCAGAAATCGTAAGCCGGTAGGACGTTCAAGCGAAAATTGCCCACCTGTGCCGGGGATTGCATCCAAGATTAAATGCGTATGTTCCCAATAAGAAAATTGTGAGGCACTCATGTAAAAGGGTACCCCATGGGCATGGCCAATTTCAACATCAGCATTACCTAAGTAGAATTCCCCCGCCGGATAACACATCGGTGCACTGCCATCACAACAGCCTCCCGATTGATGAAACATTAGCTCCCCATGAGTGTTTTTTAATTCCTCAATGAGTTTATTTGCTGCTTCCGTCGTTGAAATTCGTGTAATCATAAAAAAAAGGCAGGTTGTATCCTGCCTTTTATTTTAAACTGATTCGACTTAATTTTAAAAGAAGCCAAGTTTAGTTTCCGTGTAACTGACCAATAAGTTTTTCGTTTGCTGATAGTGATCAAGCATCATCTTATGAGTTTCACGACCAATTCCAGATTGTTTGTAACCACCAAAAGCGGCATGGGCAGGGTAGGCATGATAACAATTTGTCCAAACACGTCCAGCTTTGATACCACGACCCATTCTAAATGCGGTATTGCCATTACGTGTCCAAACGCCTGAACCCAAGCCATAAAGCGTGTCATTGGCAATTTCGAGCGCTTCTGCTTCATCTTTAAATGTTGTCACGGACACCACAGGACCAAAAATTTCTTCTTGGAAAATACGCATTTTATTGTGACCTTTAAATACGGTAGGTTCAATGTAATAGCCAGATGCTAACTCACCCTCTAATTTTGTTTGCTTTCCACCAGTGAGAAGTTCTGCACCTTCCTCTTGTCCTAATTTCATGTAGGATAAGATTTTTTCCATTTGCTCACTTGAAGCTTGTGCACCAATCATGGTTGAAGGATCTAGTGGGTTGCCTTGTTTCACCGCTTTTACTCGTTCAAGCGCACGCTCCATAAACTTATCATAGATAGACTCTTGAATAAGAGCTCTTGAAGGGCAGGTACAAACTTCACCTTGATTTAATGCAAACATGGTAAAACCTTCGAGCGCTTTATCGAAGAATGAATCATCTTGATCCATGACATCGGCGAAAAAGACGTTGGGTGATTTACCACCTAATTCGAGTGTGACAGGAATAATATTTTGTGAGGCATATTGCATGATTAAGCGGCCTGTAGTGGTTTCTCCTGTGAATGCAATTTTTGCAATTCTTGGTGAGCTTGCCAAAGGTTTACCAGCTTCCAAGCCAAAACCGTTAACAATATTCAGCACACCCGGGGGAAGAATACTACCAATAATTTCCATTAACACTAAAATGGAAACCGGTGTTTGCTCGGCCGGCTTCATAACGACGCAGTTACCGGCTGCAAGGGCTGGTGCAAGTTTCCACGCGGCCATTAAAATTGGAAAATTCCATGGAATAATTTGACCCACGACACCCAAAGGCTCATGAAAATGATAAGCCATAGTTTGATCATCAATTTCACCAATTGTACCTTCTTGAGCACGAACAGCAGAAGCAAAATACCTAAAATGATCTATGGATAATGGGATGTCTGCGGCCATTGTTTCACGAATGGGTTTACCATTGTCAATCGTTTCCGCCAGTGCGATGGTCTCCAAATTTTGCTCCATAACATCGGCAATTTTTAGAAGAAGATTGGCACGCTCGGTTGTACTTGTTTTACCCCAGGCATCTTTTGCCTCATGGGCAGCGTCTAATGCTAAGTTAATATCTTTATCATTTGATCGGGCAACTTCGCAAAATGGCTTACCTGATAGCGGTGTAATGTTTTCAAAATATTGTCCATCAACAGGTTTTACCCACTTGCCATTAATATAATTATCGTATTTGTCTTTGTAGGGATTTTTGCTAATTCCCAGTTCTTTAAGTGTTGTGAAAGCCATTATTCCTCCGTAATTCGTATGCATCTATCAAAATATTAACAATAATACTTATAGATAAACAAAGCAAGGTGTTAGTAAAAATAGTATGATTAAATTTTAAGTCTTATATATGATATATAAGACTTAAAATTTAATCAAGACTAAGTTATAGATAAAACCTTAGGGTATAATTCAGCTCACCGGAAGGGTGGATGAGTGGTTTAAGTCGCACGCCTGGAAAGCGTGTTTAGGGTGAACTCCCTAACGCGGGTTCGAATCCCGCCCCTTCCGCCATTT
>JAFMCB010000018.1 GCA_017858095.1 Methylophilaceae bacterium
CCGAAAGCACCGGCGAAACCGAAAGCACCGGCGAAACCGAAAGCACCGGCGAAACTTCCTCAAGTTGAAGAAATAAAAGAGAACAATGAAATAAAACCAGAAAAAAAAGGCCTTTTTTCTTTTGCAGAGAAAATAAAAACAGGTTTATCAAAAACTCGAGAGAAGCTCAGCTCTCAGCTCACACAACTTTTTGTCGGCAATAAAATTGATGAGAGTTTTTATGAAGAACTAGAGATGATTTTATTAACTGCAGATGTTGGAATTAATGCAACTGAAATGTTAATTACTCAAGTAAAAGATAGAGTAAGTAAAGAAAAAATACAAGACCCTCTCGAACTAAAAGAAATACTTAAGCAAGAATTAAAGATCTTATTAAAGACTATTGAATCTCCTATGCAAATATCGAATGATTTACCCTTTGTTATTATGATGGTCGGAGTAAATGGTACCGGCAAAACAACGACCATTGGAAAGCTAACCAAATTACTTATAGACGATAACAAAACCGTTTTGATTGCAGCAGGCGATACTTTTCGAGCTGCAGCATCAGAACAACTTACCGTTTGGGGGGATCGAAATAAAGTAACAGTTATCACGCAAAAAACTGGAGACCCAAGCGCTGTTATTTTTGATGCCGTCAATTCTGCCAAAGCCAAAAAAATAGATGTAGTAATTGCCGACACGGCTGGAAGATTACCTACGCAAAAACATTTAATTGATGAAATAACTAAAATAAAAAGAGTCATTAATAAGTGTCATGAATCAGGTCCGCAAGAAATTTTGTTGGTTATAGATGCCAACACAGGGCAAAATGCAATCAATCAGCTTAAAGTATTTAATGAGGCATTAGGTATTACAGGTTTAATTATTACTAAACTTGATGGCACCGCAAAGGGAGGAATAGTAGCTGCAATTGCAAAAGATCTTCCCACCCCTATTCGCTTTATTGGCCTTGGTGAGGGCATTGATGATCTTAAAGTGTTTTCAGCAGAAGATTATGTTGAGGCGATGTTTGAGTGATTAAATTTTCAAATGTTTACAAAAGGTATCCAGGTGAAATGGATGCTCTTCAAGATATTTCACTTGAAATTAGTTCAGGTGAATTAATATTTGTCACTGGCCCATCAGGTGCAGGGAAATCAACCTTATTAAAATTAATTTCTGCTGTTGAAAAACCAACTTCAGGCACAATTATATTTGAAAATCAAAATCTTAATTATTTACAAAAAAATGAAATGCCATTTTTAAGAAGAAAATTTGGCATGATTTTTCAAGATCACAAATTGCTCTTTGACAGAACTTGTTACGATAATGTTGCCTTGCCACTTGCAATTAATGAAATTGACCCCTCAGATATTGGTCGTCGTGTTAGAGCTGCGCTAAATAAAGTTGGGCTATTAACAAAAGAAAGGGTGATGCCAATGTCCTTATCTGGTGGTGAACAACAAAGATTAGCCATTGCAAGAGCTATAGTTTCAAGGCCATCAATTTTGATTGCAGATGAACCAACTGCGAATTTAGATAGGGGCTATGCAGATGAAATCATGAATATTTTTTACAGCTTCCAACAAGTAGGGGTAACAGTGATTATTTCAAGTCATGAAATCCCAAAAACAACAATACATTACAAAGAATTTCATCTTATAACCGGTAATTTACAAAATGTTCCGCTTCTTACATAGCCACTACCATGCCTTTGTTCAAGGATTAATTCGTATAAAAGCGAATTGGATTGGCTCTGTCATGATGTTTCTTGTCATTGGTATTACCCTTTCCTTACCTGCCACTGGGTTTTTATTGATTCAAAATGCATCTCAAATATCGAATAAAATTCAATATGAAGCTGAAATTAGTATTTTCCTTAGCAAAGACATTCCATCTGAGCAAATTAATTTTATTCGCTCTGCTCTAGAAAAAAATACATTGATAAAGAAAATACATTTCGAACCAAAACTTGATGCATGGGAAAAGCTTCAGGCACAACTTAAATTGTCATCTATTGAAGATGGGGTATCTAAGAACCCCCTTCCCGATGCCTTTTTTATCTCATTAAATACCTTAGAGACAAAAAAAATTACAACCTTTATTGCTGATCTAAAGACAATCGAGGGGATTGAGGAAATAGTCATCGATGGAGGTTGGGTTAAAAAATTACGGTCTATTTTATACCTGGTAAAAATCGGTATTGTTATTTTGGGCTGCTTGCTCCTTACGGTTCTTATCGTTGTCATTAGTAATACTATACGTTTGCAAACCCTAACTTATCAAAATGAAATTGAAGTCAGTCGCTTGATAGGTGCTACCAATGCTTTTATTCAACGACCCTTTAAATATACTGGCCTTCTCTATGGCTTTGGTGGCGGGGTGATAACACTAGGAATTATAAAAATTATTCTTGCATCATTTAATCTTGTGGCACACCGTGTTGAAAATTTAATGGGTGGGAATATTACCCTTAAAGCATTTTCTCTTGAACAATCGATTCTTATTATAGTTATTGCAATGATTGTTGGTTGGATTGCATCATATATTGCTGCAAAACAGGCAATTCATAAATTAGAAAAAAATTACTAACCTATTGTATTTTCTGGAACTTTTTATTAAAATTAGCACTCTCAATCGATGAGTGCTAAAATATAAGTAAATGATGAACAATTTATCGATAGCAAATATAAATCCTGCTGATGATTTCAATATCTATCAACAGACCATCAATGCATTTCCTTCTTTAACTGCAGAAGAGGAATATAGCCTTGCTATGCGCCTAAAAAAAGAAAATGACCTTGAAGCAGCAAAACAGTTAATTTTATCTCACCTTAAATTGGTCATTAAAATTGCTCGTTCATACAGCGGTTATAACCTACCGCACGCTGATCTTGTGCAAGAAGGCAATATTGGTTTAATGAAAGCTGTCAAAAGATTTGATCCAGAAAGAGGCGTTAGACTGGTATCTTTTGCAATACATTGGATCAAAGCAGAAATACAAGAATATGTTGTAAAAAACTGGCGGCTTGTTAAAACAGCTACTACTAAAGCACAGCGCAAACTTTTTTTTAATCTAAGAAGTTTAAAAAAATCACTAAAACCCTTAAATGTTGAGGAAATTAAATCAATTGCCAAAGAATTAAATGTAAAAGAAGAAGAAGTTAAAGAAATGGAGTATCGTTTTTCGGGTCAAGAAATTGCTATTGATTACTCTGATGATGAGCGCGAAGAAGACTCATTCCGCCCGATCTCTTATTTACAAGATAATGCCCTCGAGCCTTCTGACCAATTATCTGCTCAAGAAGACGAATCTAATGCCTCAGATGGGCTAAAGGATGCGCTAAGTCAACTGGATGAAAGAAGTCGGTTAATTATTGAGGCGCGATGGCTAAATGAAAATAAAGCCAAAACACTGCATGATTTAGCTGATCAATATCAAGTTTCAGCCGAGCGTATCCGTCAAATTGAACAAGCAGCATTGAATAAAATCAAATTGCTTATGTCCCCAAAGTCATAAACGCTTAAAAAATAAAGGCATTCTGATAGAATTCGTCTTTATAAAACGTTTTTTGACTTATGGCTGAACATCCAAATCCTACTGAAATAAAATTGCATCAAGAGTCTCGTCTGTTAGAGATTAAATTTGATAATCAAACAGAGTGTTCTCTGTCTTGCGAATTTTTACGTGTTTATTCTCCCTCTGCTGAAGTTCAAGGACATTCACCAAGTCAGGCAGTTCTTCAAATTGGCAAAGAAAAAGTGAATATAACAAACATCGAACCTATCGGTAACTACGCTATCAAAATAACTTTTTCAGACGGCCATGATACTGGGCTTTATTCCTGGGATTATCTTTATCGTCTAGCAAAGAATTATGAGCAACTTTGGATTGAATATTTGGGAAAACTAGACGCTGCAGGAATTAAAAGGTCAACGGATGAGCAATAATAAAACGCAATTTGGCTTCACTGAAATCGATGAAAATGAAAAGACTGAGAAGGTGAAAGGTGTTTTCAATTCTGTGTCATCAAATTATGACTTAATGAATGATTTAATGTCTTTTGGGTTACATCGGCTTTGGAAAAAAAGTTTTATCGAAAGTGCAAGTTTAAAAGATAATGCAAAAATATTAGATATTGCTGCGGGAACAGCTGACCTTAGCCTTGCCTTTGCCAAAAAAAATAAAACCTACTCAATTTTTCATACGGATATTAATAGCAATATGCTTGAAGAGGGAAGAAAAAAATTGTTCAATCATGGAGTTATTCTTCCTTCAGTAGCCTGCGATTGTGAGGCGCTGCCTTTTTCTGATAATTATTTTGATTGTGTAACCATAGGGTTTGGTTTAAGAAACATGACACAGAAAGAGACGGCACTTAAAGAGGTATATCGAGTTTTATCACCAGGTGGAAAATTACTGATTCTTGAATTTTCTAAAGTATGGAAGCCTCTTGAAAAAATTTACGATATCTTTTCTTTTAAAATTATTCCACGATTGGGTGAAATTATTTCAAAAGATAAAAAAAGTTATCAATATTTAGTTGAATCTATCAGGGTTCATCCTAATCAAGAAGAATTAAAAAAAATAATGGAGAAGACAGGTTTTTTTAACGTGTCTTACAATAATCTGAATGCGGGTATCGCTGCAATACATAAAGGTTACAAAGTATGATTTTAGAGTTCCGAAATTCTATTATCGATCATGTATTAAACCAAAATGATTGGATGCGCGAAAAATTATCACAATATGAAAATAAAGTTATTGCATTAATTATTGGGCCATTTACATTTGATTTTATAGTTTGTTCAGATGGAAATTTAAAAACAATTAAAAATCCAAGTAATAGTGACACAAAAATACAAATGAGTATTGATGCATTCATTAAAACATTTATTACCAAAGAAAAAAAAGGTATTAATATCAGTGGTGATATAAATCTTGCAAGAGATTTTGCTGACATTTTAAGTGCTATTGAGTGGGATATTGAGGATGATTTAAGTCGTATATTTGGAGATATTGTAGCGCATGAAATTTCGCAAGCAGGCAAATCTTTTATGCAACAAAATAAAAGAAATGTGCTTGAAATCTCTGGGGCTCTCGTCGAGTTTTGGCAGGAAGAAAATAAAATTTTATCAAAAAAAAATGATGTGCATGAATTCATCAAAAATGTCGATCATTTAAATGAGGACGTTGATCGCTTTGAAGCCAGGCTTGATAAATTTTTACAGAGTGAAGCGTTATGAGTTTCTTTCGATTTATCTATGTTATTTTCATAGCGCTGAGATTTCGGCTTGATGAATTTTTTTCATCCAAATTTATCCGGTGTATCCAAATTATTCTCTCGCCAATTCGATTACTCACCACAAACAAATTAAGCCGTGCTGAACGGTTAAGAATAGCTCTGGAAAATTTAGGTCCAATTTTTGTAAAATTTGGTCAAATGTTATCAACACGAAGGGACCTTCTTCCAACTGATATTGCAGATGAACTAGCGAAGCTGCAAGATCAAGTGCCCCCTTTTGATTTTTCATTCGTCAAGCAGATTGTCGAGGCAGCTTACAAACAACCCATATTTAAACAGTTCAAGCAATTTGATGAATCTCCAGTCGCCAGTGCCTCTGTCGCTCAAGTCCATTTTGCTACATTACAAGATGGCAAAGAGGTGGCTGTAAAAATACTCCGTCCTAAGATAGAACAGCAGGTCAAAAGAGATATTCAATTGCTTTATTGGATTGCCTCAATTTTACAAATAATATGGTCTGATGGAAAAAGATTAAAACCAAAAGAAGTGGTCACTGAATTTAGTAAACATACTGCTACCGAACTAAATTTATTGTTAGAGGCGGGACATTGCTCGCATCTATATGAAAATTTTCAAGATAAAAAACTCTTGATTGTTCCTGAAGTTTTTTGGGATTATTGTCATGAAAATATCATGGTGATGGAAAAAATGGATGGTATTCCTGTAAGTAATATTAAAGAACTTAATCGGCATAAAATTGATATTGCAAAACTTGCAAGAGACGGTGTTGATATTTTCTTTACACAAGTATTTCGTGATGGTTTTTTTCATGCAGATATGCACCCTGGTAATATCCAAGTGGCTAAAGATGGCCGTTACATTGCACTCGATTTTGGCATTATGGGAACGCTAACCGAAAGTGACAAGCATTACCTTGCAAGAAACTTTGTATGTTTTTTTAAGAAAGATTATCGCGGGGTTGCAGAGGCACACCTTGAATCTGGTTGGGTACCAAGTGACACGTCAGTTGATGAATTTGAAAATGCTATTCGATCTGTGTGTGAGCCGATATTTAACAAACCTTTAAAAGACATATCCTTTGGCAAATTACTGATCCGTCTATTTCAGACATCGAGGCAATTTAATATGGAAATTCAACCCCAATTAACCATGTTACAAAAAACGCTTCTGAATGTTGAAGGCTTGGGACGTGAGCTTGACCCTAATTTAGATCTTTGGGTAACTGCAAGGCCATTCCTTGAAAAATGGCTAAAGGAACAGACTGGCCCAAAAAAAATATTCCAATCACTAAAAAAAGAAATGCCACAAATCATTGAACTCTTACCAAGACTTCCCAAACTTATCGAAGCTTATCTTAAACATAATAGTCATGAAGCAAAAATAGAAATTCAGAATTATCAGCAAGATATTAGACAGCTAAAAAAATCTAATCAACATATAAAAATAATCTTCACCATCATATTTATTTTGTTTATTATTCAATTTTTATTTTTATTTTAAAAAATTAATTATGCTTTTTTGGTTTGTTATTCTATACATTCTTTTTTCAGTGGGTATTGGACTGTTTGTAGCAACCAAAGTTAAAAATACGCGTGACTTTGCGATTGCTGGCAGGCATCTACCTTTACCTGTTGTTATTGCTACTGTTTTTGCCACTTGGTTTGGAGCCGAGGCAATTTTTGGTGTCTCATCTACTTTTGTTGAGGAGGGATTAACCGGGGTTGTAGCGGATCCCTTTGGAGCAAGTTTATGTCTTGTTATCGCAGGAATACTTTTTTCAAAATATTTATATAAACTTAACATCATCACCCTTGGTGATTTTTACCGAAAACGTTACGGTAGATCAATCGAAGTGCTTACTACTTTGGCAATTATGGTGTCTTATTTGGGTTGGGTTGCAGCTCAAATTAAGGCGCTTGGTTTAATTCTTAATATTGTCTCAGATGGTGCGGTATCTGAACAGATGGGTATGGTACTTGGAACGTTTGTTGTTTTAACTTATACAACACTGGGTGGTATGTTGTCAGTAGCCATCCTTGATTTTATTCAAATGATTGTTGTAATCAGCGGTTTGCTATTTATCGGTTATGTGGTGTCAGGATTGACAGGCGGCGTGCAGCCGGTGTTGGAAAGTGCATACAATAATGGGCGTTTAGATTTTTTTCCCAAAGGAAATATTTGGATATGGATCACATTTATTGGAACATGGATGACAATGATGTTAGGCTCGATTCCACAGCAAGATGTTTTCCAAAGAATTACATCAGCCAAAAGTGCAAAAATTGCATTGTGGGGTTCTGTATTTGGTGCTTTAATTTATTTTTGCTTTACTTTTGTGCCAATGTTTATCGCTTATGCAGCAACATTAATTAATCCTGATTTTTTCCTTGAAATAGCTCAATTGAATTCACAGAAAGTTTTACCATTGCTCATCACTAACTACACCCCTATTTTTGCCCAAGCAATTTTTTTTGGTGCAGTTATTTCCGCCATCATGAGCTGTTCCTCGGCTACCTTGTTAGCTCCATCAGTCACGTTTGCTGAAAATATTGTACGTAGCTTTTATCCCAACATGACAGATAAACAATTTTTAAACGTAATGCGTTTATGCCTTGTTAGTTTTTCTATGATCGTCTTAGTTTATGCGTCGTATTCTGAATTAAGTATTTTTCATATGGTGGAATCGGCTTATAAAATAACCTTAGCAGGGGCTTTTACACCCTTAATTTTTGGAATCTTTTGGAAGAAAGCCAATGATTTCGGTGCATTATGTTCCATCATTGGCGGTATCGGAACTTGGATTATTATGGAATTTATCTTTGGCGAGGATATCCTCATTCCGGCACAGCTTATAGGTCTCCTCGTGAGTATGTCATGTATGATTTTTGCATCGCTGTTGACGCAAAAAAGGTATCCCGTTAAATTTCATTTAAGTATGTAATTATTTTTGACAAATTTTACAAAAAAAACTAGAGCGCTGGCCTAATATGATTTTTTGAATTGGATTCTGGCATTGGTAACATGACAAGCCTTCTCTGCCATACACTTGATGTTCTTGCTGAAAATAGCCCAACTTACCATCAACCGAAGTGAAATCATTTAATGTGCTGCCTCCTTTTTGAATAGCTGCATTCAAAACAAACTTAATTGCATTTACTAATTTATTAACGTCCTTCTTTGTTAGTTTTAATGATTGCTTTTGCGGTCGAATGTTGGATAAAAATAGTGCCTCGCTTGCGTATATATTTCCTACCCCAACAACCAGATGTGCATCCATGAGGCTATTTTTTATGCATTGTTTTTTAGCTCTGAGTTTTTGGTATAGGTAACCCGCATTAAAATTTTCGCTTAGTGGTTCTGGGCCAAGTGATTTAATAAGAAAATGCTCATTAATCTCAGTCGTTACCCAATGCATTGAGCCAAATCGTCGTGGGTCATGATAACGCAAGGTCTTATTGTTATTAATAAATTTAAAGATAACATGATCGTGCTTTTCAGCTTTTGCATTGCCGTTAATGATCTGCATACGGCCGGACATGCCTAAATGGATAATCAGTGTGCCGTGCTCAAAATTAATGTAGAGGTATTTCGCGCGCCGACTAATAGACCTTATGGATTTGTCGGTCAGTATTTTATTTAAGTTTGGATTGACTGGCCACCGTAATGAGCCGTTGCGAATGATAATTTCTTTTATTGTTTGATCCACTAATGGCAACAATCCTTGCCGAGTTGTTTCAACCTCCGGCAATTCAGGCATTAGTCACTGTTCTCTTTAATCATTACATGAGGATTTAACATGGTAAACCCAAGGTCACCTGGAAAATGATAAAGAAGCCCTTCATCTTTTCTGTAAAGGGTCAGCTCGGGGGATTCTTGAATACGATAAAAGGTAACTTTTTTACCATTCTCAAACAATATATCAAAACTCCTATAGCCAATACGTGGATCCATTTTATAGGGCTCTACAGAGGTGGCTGCCAATTTTTCCCAAGTAATTTCATACCACTCATCCATCTGTTTTGAATCGGCAGCTACATTGTCTCCTTGAACCGACCAATTAGCATAATCTTTGTTAACTCTTAAACGATTCTCTTGCCACTGTTCAAGTCTGGAAAAATCAAAACTCTTAATTTTTTCAAAACGTGCAATTGGATTTTTATCAATTAACTCCAGCGGCTGAAAAGTTGCAGTTTCAGAAAATCCGCCACTAATTAAATAGACATGGTTGTTATATAAAATATATTGATCTTCGTTGACTGGATTATAAGTGCCAAATAAGAAAGTCACCTCTTCCACTTTGTTTGCAAAAGTAATTTTAAGCTCTGGTTTTTCTAACCCATACTTTTCTAAATCATTAGCAGGCAACTTAACTGGGCTTGTTGTCGCCAAAATGCCGAGAACTCTATAAACATAGAGTTCGTCAGCACGCGCTTGGTAAGGCTTCATCATGCGCCAGCCTTGCTCAGTTAGTTTAAACTGTGTTGGTTGGCGTGAAGGAAACTCAATATTTATTTCACTAAAATCAGAAAGTTTTAAGCTAGAAATCTCAATGCGACTATCATCAACAGGATCTTGTCGTGAACTATTCCAAGCATAAAACCCGCCAATTAAAACAATGATCAATAAAACAATATTTACAGTCCAGCTGGGTTTCATCGTTAAGCTTTTCTTCGTCTAAACCAGAACAAGAACCCTAAAATAAATAAGCCAATAGGAATAAAGAATTGAAACATATGAAATACCGTCCATGCCACAAAAACTGATTTTGCATCACTGGGTATCGTTACATTTACATCTTTTAACGGTGTTGGTTGTATGGTAATTAATGAATCATCCCCCACTAACCAATTGATCATATTTATACCTAAATCAAGATTACCCCCTGAAGTGATAAAGTTATTGGATAAAAAAGATGCATTACCGATCACAACAACACGTTGGCCTTTTTCTCCAAATTTTCTGTTTAGGGCTACTGCAATATTAATAGGGCCAGCTTGATCATTATTTGCATCAAACACTAATTTATCTTGCTTACTCTTATTGGGTGCAGGTAGCCATCCTGTCGCCCCCACCTCAATAAGATTTGAAACTTCCCAACCATTTTCATAGGTGCCTATTGCTTTGACTTCATGCGCATCAAGATACTGCGTTCTTAGCATAAAATTCTGTGTGATTGGATGATTGGCATACGCCAATGCGAAAGTCATATCTTCATTTCCACCAAATTGCAAAGAACCTGGGTCAACAATTTTCGTTTGCGATACTTCAAGACCAATATATTTAGCAGCCTCTTCCAGCCCTTGAAGATTGGCGTCATCTAATAACCATAAAAGATTTCCTCCATTTTCCAAGTAATGAACAATTTTTTTTGCTTCAACTTTTGTAACAGGAACTTGAGGGCTGGCAACCACAAACATCGAGCCTTCTTTGGGTATGTCATTAAGAACCGTTAAATCAGGGTTGGAAAATTTGAACCCTCTTTTTTCAAGTTGTTTTCCAAATTCACCTAAATCATTATTTTTTAAGCCCAACAAATTTTTTTCACCATGACCATCAAGGTACATAATTGGCTTTTCATTAGTTCTTGATAATCGTACCAATAAATTTGTTAACTCTTGTTCAGCAAACGGCGGCACGATGTGCTCTGTTCTTTTATTGAACTCAACAATAACTTCGCCATCGGTGCGTATTCCCAAATCTTGCGCAAGTTTAGGCTCCTCTGTTGGATTAATAAACTTAATCGTAATATCGGGTTTTTCTCTTTGATATTTTTGAATAAAGTTAATCATACTTTGTCGAAATGTATCATTTTGACTAACATTGTCATTGGTAGCGAAGACCGTCAGGTTTACGGGCCCCTTCATATTTTTGAGTATCTCAACGCTGCCTTTTGTTAGTACGCTGCGATTCGCTTGCGTAATATCAGCAGTAAAGGTGAACTGCTTCGATAAGAAACCAAGCAAAATAATGAGTGCTATAAACACAATCACAAAAAAACTATTTTGCATCAACAATTGTAATTTAAGTTTTTTATTTGCTTTCATTGCTAACCTCTGAGCCGATCTGAATCTAATCGACGTATCGTTAATAATAAAAAAGTTAATGTGAAGAGAAGGAAGTAAACAATGTCAGCACTTTCAATAATACCCTTTGAGAATGATTGGTAATGTCTAAGTAACGAAATGTGATTAAACCAATGGTCTGGTGCGCTGGCATAGTAGCGGCCAGCCATCATAAGCGCAATCAGTGCAATAAAACTCAAAACTGCAGAAATTATCGGTTGACTGGTCAGCGATGAAAAAAAAGTTCCCAGCGCTACGAATGATGAAATCAATAAAATCAGGCCAAAAGAATTGGCTAATAAATAGCCAAAATCAATATCTGCCCATATATTCATGGTGGCTAGCATGATAAAAATATATATTACTAAAATGCTCAGGAAAATGAGTAGGCCCAAGAATTTTCCAACAACAATTTCTGTAATTGAGATGGGTGCGCTAAACAAAAATGGGAGTGTCATCCCTCGTCTCTCTTCACTAATCAACTTCATCGTTAAGATAGGTATCGCAAAAGACATTAAAAAAGCTGCATTCCCATAAATTTGACCGCCAACAAAAATAGTTACGCCAACACGCTCTGCGGGTCGAATAGCGCCCGACATTACTTGAAAGTAATTGTCCATACCACTTAAATATTGTGTACCGAACCCAAACATGAGCAACGCTAAGATAATCCATCCCATCGGCGAAGCAAAAATACTTTTTAGTTCTTTTCTGACAATATTAAAGATCATCGTTTAATTTCCCAACATGGTTAATTGCGCAAAAATATCTTCCAAACTGGTCACATCTGGCGCAATATGAAATAGTCCCCATTTATTTTTTGCACAGAGTGTGGCAAGTTTTTCTGCATCAACAGTTTTTTTGAAATAGAAGCGAAATAAATTATTTTCCATTTTTTCAACCTTAACAATATACTCAATTGAAGAGAGCTCTTTCATTGAAGGCGCTTTAGAAAGACCAACTTGCAATTTATTACCAATACGCTGTTGCTTCAAATCTTCGATAGAACCATGAAAAACTAAGCTGCCCTGATTAATAATTTGCACACGATCACAAACCATTTCTACTTCAGGCAAAATGTGTGTTGAAAGAATAACGCTATGGTTCTTTCCAATTTCTTTAATTAATTTTCTTATTTCGCGAATTTGAATAGGGTCCAATCCCACTGTGGGTTCATCAAGAATGACAATTTCTGGATTATGGATAATGGCTTGTGCAATACCAACACGTTGTTGATAACCATTCGATAAATTTTCTATTAAGCGTTTGCTCATGTGCGTAAGTCCACATCGCTGCTTGGCATTGTCTACCGATGATTTTATATTTTTTGAGGCAACATTGTGAAATCTTGCAGCGATGGTTAAAAACTCATCAACAGTTAATTCTTTATATAAGGGCCTTACTTCGGGTAAATAACCAATTAATGACTTTGCTTTTTTTGGCTCTTCAATAATATCAAATGGTCCGATTTTTACTGAACCATCTGTAGGGGCTAAGTTTCCAGTTAACATTCGCATGGTGGTCGACTTACCAGCTCCATTGGGTCCCAAAAAGCCTAACACCTCTCCACGCTTTAAATTAAATGTCACATCTTTCACGGCAAAGTTTGGTCCAAACTGCCTGGATAAATTTTTTGCTTCTAGCGATATAGTCATTTTAATTAGCTTATATAATTCCGATAGAACAGATCATTTTTAATAAAAAAAGTTTACAAAATTTAAGAACACTGAATTATATGCAAAAAAAGGTGTCATTAAAACTGATATTATTATTTAGTTATAGTTTAAACTTTTAAAAACACCTTAAATCGAAAGCTTTTATGCCAAATTTTTTCATCAAGACATTATTTATTCTTCTTTTTTTCTCATATTCTGCAATGGCAGAAGTGGAAGAAAAATTTGACGTAAATCAGCCGGCCAAGATACAACAAACCACACCCGAGTTTGTCTATAAGTTTCTGCTGGCAGAAATTGCTACGCAACGTGGTGACCTCAATTCTGCTGGCCATATTTTTCTTGATTTAGCTAAACTGACCAAAGACATTAGCATTGCAAGGCGCGCTACCGATATTGCTGGTTTTGCGAGAAATGGCAGGCTTGCTATGGATTCTGCTCAAGTTTGGAGTGAGCTGGATGAGAGCTCAATCGAAGCAAAACAAATCTTAGCCGAGCTCTTTATTGCTAGCGGTAATTTAGCCAAGGCAAAACCATTAATCACGGAACTATTAAAACAAGAAAAAACCCGAGCTGACGGTTTTTTGTATTTAAATAGCTTGCTAGCAAAAGTAGAAAATAAAAAAAATGCATTACGATTTATTATGAATGTCGCACAACCCTATCCAAAATTAGCCGAAGCACATTTTAGTATTGCCCATGCCGCTTATTTTGCTGGTGACAAGAAACTAGCTGAAAAAGAATTAGATATTGTCGATGCATTAAATCCTAAATGGGAAACTGCAGTTTTATTTAGGGGCTTTATGCTCGCGCAAGAATGGCCTGAAAAAGCGCTCGAATATTATCAAAGCTATTTAAAAAAGTATCCAGCATCAAATGAGGTGCGACTGGAATATGCCAAAACGCTTACCAATTTAAAAAAGTATGAGCAAGCAAAAAAAGAATTTCTTAAACTTGTGAATGGCTCACTTGCCTCAGCAGAAATAAGTTTAACCGTTGCCTTGCTTGCACTAGAGCTTGGTGATTCAAAGCTGGCCGAAGAGTATTTAAATCAAAGCTTGGAGCGTGGCTACAAGCAACCCGATAAGGTATATATGTATCTGGCACGAATTTACGAAGAGCGCCGTGAGGCAAAAAAAGCTATTTCTTATCTTGATAAGATTGTCTCAGGTGAATTTTTTATGGATGCAAAACTTTATGCTGCAGAGATTATCGCGCAAAATCAGTCCATTGATGATGCAGTAAACTCATTAGACCAGTACAAAAATCTTAATGAACTTGAGAAATTAAGGTTTATACAAGCAAAAACCTCTCTTTATTTTAATAATAATCGTGCACAAGATGCTTGGACATTAATGTCAAAAGAGGAGGAGAATTTTAAAAATGTGCCTGAGTTTAAATTTGATTATGCTTTACTTGCAGAAAAAATGGGTAACACGTTATTAATGGAGCAACTTTTAAAAGAAGCCATTAAATTAAAACCTGACTACGCGCTTGCATATAATGCCTTAGGCTATTCTTTTGCCGACAGAAAGATAAAATTACAAGAAGCAAAAAAATACATCGAGATAGCATTGTCTATTCAACCCAACAACCATTATATTTTAGACAGTATGGGCTGGGTCTATTTTCGTTTAGGCGATCTTGATATTGCCTACCAATTTGTTAAGAAAGCCTACGATATTCAAGCAGACCCTGAAATTGCAGCACATCTTGGCGAAATTCTTTGGAAACAAGGCAAGCGTAATGAAGCAAAACAAATATGGAATAATTCACTCAAATCTAATCCCTCCAATACTGTCTTGGTAGAAACTTCCCAAAGATTACAATGAAATAATGAGATTAATTATAACTTTTATTCTGATTCAGGCCCTGACAAGTTGCGCAACCTTTAGGCCTCAAGAGAATGATAAGTTAATTAATTATCATGAGTATGAAAAGTCAATTTCGGAAGTTGAGCTAGAAAACTTCAACGCAAGCAGTAAGTTTACCTTTTACGTGAAAGACAAAGGCTATAGTGGTAAATTAGTTTGGCAATCGGCAAGCAATGTAGATACCGTATTCTTATTTAACCCATTTAATACGGTAATTGCCAAAATAAAACTAAATCCAACCACAAAAGAATTTGCAATTTTTACGCAAGAAAATAGTGCAGATATCGCACAGTTTCATGACTTCTTAAAAAAGGATGACAATATTTTTTTAATGCGGCAATTTATTTTACACAGACCTTTATTTGAAGATAAAAATATTGTTGTTAATAATAAACATTGGAAGATAACTTACAAAGATTCGCTACCATCAAACAAAACAAAACAAATATCATTTGAAAAAAATGATATCCGTCTCGACATCCTCTTTACCTCATGGAAAAAATAAATAATTTAGAGACAAAAGATTTTTGTAAATTTTTAGCCCCTGCAAAAATAAATATTTTTCTTAAGGTGTTATCCAGGCGGTCTGATAATTATCACAATATTCAGAGCGTCTTTCAATTGATTGATTTATTTGACGAGCTCTACTTTCGTCCAAGGCAAGACACAAAGATTGTGTTACAAGATGCCGGAAATATAAAAAATAATTTAATTATGCAGGCTGCAAAAAAAATTCTAAATAACACCTCTTATGGCGTAGATATCATCCTCAAAAAGAATATTCCTATTGGCGCTGGTCTTGGTGGAGGCAGCTCTAATGCAGCATTAACTTTGATGGCTTTAAATAAATTATTTAAATTAAACTTAAGCCAAAAGGAATTGATGGGTATCGCATTAGAAATAGGTGCGGATGTACCCTTTTTTATCTACGGAAAAAATGCATGGGCTGAAGGTATTGGAAATATTTTTACCCCAATCGAAATTGCAAATAATTCTTATCTTCTCGCTACAACAGAACTCAACATATCTACCAAAAAAATATTTCAAGCATTCAAATTGACAAAAGAGTCAATTCCTATGAAAATAGCGACCTCGCTGGATGATAATTTATACCATTTGAGTCAAAATGATTTACAAACGGTTTGTTTTGACTTGTATCCAGAAATGCGAGAAACCTATGAATGGATGTCGCAATTTGGGCAGATTAAGATGACTGGTAGCGGTTCAGTCCTGTTTTGCAAGTTAGATGAAAATCAGAAACTTGCCCTTAAAACAGTCCGTAAACCTGCTAAAATTACACTTTTCATGGTAAGGGGTTTATCGATTCATCCTTTCTACGCAATCGATTAATTGGGGAGTCGCCAAGCTGGTTAAGGCACAGGGTTTTGATCCCTGCATGCGAAGGTTCGAATCCTTCCTCCCCAGCCAACTTTTTGGGAGGCAATATTGAACACAAAAGACCTCATGGTATTTGCAGGCAGTGCGAATCTCCATCTTGCAGAAAAAGTCGCTGAACATCTAAATATTAAATTAGGTAAAGCAACAGTCGGTCGCTTCAGTGATGGTGAGACCATGGTTGAGTTATTAGAAAATGTTCGAGGCAAAGATGTTTTTGTACTTCAATCCACCAGCCACCCCACTAACGATCACCTCATGGAGATTATGGTGATGGTTGATGCACTTCGTCGCTCCTCAGCCGCGAGAATTACTGCTGCCATTCCCTATTTAGGCTACTCAAGACAAGACAGAAGGCCACGTTCTGCTCGCGTTGCCATTACCGCAAAAGTTGTTGCCAATATGCTAACTAGCGTGGGTGTTAATCGACTTTTAACGATGGATCTTCACTCTGACCAAATCCAAGGTTTCTTTGATATCCCCGTGGATAACATTTATGCCACCCCCGTTTTACTCGAGGATCTCATGAAAAAAGCTTATGAGAACTTGGTTATTGTCTCACCCGATGTTGGTGGTGTCGTAAGGGCGCGTGCCTGTGCAAAAATTTTAGGTTCAGATCTTGCTATTATTGACAAACGTCGTCCGAAACCAAATGTATCTGAAGTGATGAACATTATTGGCGACGTTGCCAATAGAACGTGCGTCATTATTGATGATATTGTTGATACGGCAAATACGTTATGTGAAGCTGCATCGGCTTTAAAAAAACAAGGGGCCACACATGTCGTAGCGTATGCTACCCACGCCATTTTTTCTGGCGATGCAATTGATTCAATTGACGCTTCTGAGCTTGATGAAATTGTAATTACTGATACAATTACGCTGCGCCAAAATTTGAAAAAATCAAAAAAAATTAGGCAAGTATCAGTCGCAAAAATTATGGCAGAGACCATTAGGCGTATTAGTCATGAGGACTCCGTGAGTTCTCTCTTTATGGACTAATTTTTACAACAGATACATTTGGTCGCGAATGTATTTTAAATTGGAGTATTAATAATGAAAATTGCAATTAAAGCCAACGAAAGAGTGGTTCAGGGAACGGGTGCGAGCCGCCGTCTTCGCCATTCTGGCAGAATACCAGGAATTCTTTATGGTAATCATAAGGAGGCCAAAAGTATTGAGTTTGACAACAAAGAATTGCTTTTAAAGTTCAGGCATGAAGCATTTCATGCATCAATTCTTACCCTTGAACTCAGTGGGGAAAAGGAATCTGTCATTCTTCGTGACTATCAACTTGATCCTGTAAAAAATAAATTATTGCATGTCGATTTTCAAAGAATTAATGAAAAAGAAAAATTACATGTAAAAGTCCCATTCCATTTTGTCAATGAAGAAACTGCCCCAGGAGTGAAACTCGAGGGTGGAATTGTTTCGCACATCATGACTGAAGTTGATATTGCCTGTTTACCAAAAGATCTTCCACAGTATATCGAAGTGGATCTAGGTGCACTAAATATGGGTGAATCAATTCATTTGTCAGAGATTAAAATTGCAGAAGGTATTGAACTGACCCCTTTAACTCATGGTAATGATGCTGCAGTGACCTCAATTACGAAACCTAAAGTCGTTGTCGAAGTTGAACCAACAACTGAGGGTGATGAAACACTTGAAGCAGGTTCTGAAGAGAAGAGTGAATCAGAAGGTTCCGAAGAGGCAAGTTCTGACTCTGCAAATGAAAGTAGCGAAAGCGAATCTTAAGAAATTTTCATTAAATTTAGCCCTCTTTTCGAGGGCTTTATTTTTTTATGCATAAAATCAAACTTTTTGTTGGGCTCGGTAATCCAGGGGAGCAATACGTTGAAACGCGGCATAATGTGGGTTTTTGGTGGATTGACTTTATTGGTCAAAATCATAAATTGTCGCTTAAAAATTCAAAAAAATATTTTGGGGAATTTTCTAAACATAATGAGGATGGAGAAGTTTTTTTTCTAAAACCCTCTACATTTATGAACGACAGTGGCAAGTCTGTGCAGGCCTTAGCAAAATTTTATAAGATTGAACCTGAAGAAATATTGGTAATTCACGATGAATTAGATATACAACCCGGTACAGCAAAACTCAAGTTAGGGGGAGGTCATGGAGGTCATAACGGGCTGAAAAGTATTCAAACCTCTCTTGGTTCAAATAATTTTTGGCGCTTGAGAATTGGTGTTGGCCATCCAGGTGATAAAAGCAAAGTTATTGGATATGTTCTAAATAAACCATCCAAAATTGAAATGCAATTAATTCAGGAATCAATCATAAATAGCTATAAAGTTTTTTCTTATATTATGTTGGGGCAATTTGAAAAAGCCATGCTAAATCTTCACTCGGTAAATTAAATGGAAAAACTATGAAATGTGGCATTGTTGGACTTCCTAATGTCGGTAAATCAACGCTTTTTAATGCAATAACTAAGTCTGGCATTGATGCAGAAAATTATCCATTTTGCACAATTGAACCTAACATAGGAATTGTTGAGGTACCCGATGAAAGATTAGAGGCGCTTGCAAAAATTGTTCAGCCAGAAAAAATACAACCGGCTATAGTTGAATTTGTAGATATTGCAGGACTGGTGGCCGGTGCATCTAAAGGCGAAGGACTAGGTAACAAATTTTTAGCCAATATCAGAGAAACTGATGCAATTATGCATGTGGTCAGATGTTTTGAAGATGAAAATATCGTCCACGTTGATGGAAAAATTAATCCTATAAATGATATCGAAACAATTAACACAGAACTTATACTTTCTGACATGGAGACTTTAGATAAAGCAATCCTGAGAGAATCAAAAAAATCAAAATCAGGTGATAAAGACGCAAAAAGATTATTAGAGATTTATAAAAAAATCGAAGATAGTTTTAATGATGGTTTACCAGCAAGTGCTGTGCAATTTGATAAAGATGAATTATTACTCATCAAGCCACTTTGTTTAATTACGATTAAGCCCATTATGTTTGTCGCTAATGTCGATGAAAATGGTTTTGAAAATAATGCATTGTTGGATGAAGTTAAAAAATTTGCTGATAAAACTAAAGCCCCCGTTGTCGCAGTTTGCGCAAAAATTGAATCGGAAATTTCAGATTTGAATGATGACGAAAAATTAATTTTTTTATCTGATTTAAACCTGACAGAACCAGGTTTGAACAGAGTCATAAAAAATGCATACTCTCTATTGGGTTTACAAACTTACTTCACAGCGGGGGTCAAAGAAGTTAGAGCATGGACCACAAAAAAAGGAGCGAGTGCGCCAGAGGCTGCTGGGGTAATACATACAGATTTTCAAAAAGGATTTATACGCGCTGAAGTGATAAATTATGATGATTACATAGCCAACAGCGGTGAACAAAAATCAAAAGCATCTGGAAAAATGCGATTAGAAGGCAAAGAATATATCGTTCAAGATGGCGATGTAATTCATTTTAGATTTAACGTCTGATTATCCTTTGACTTATTAAGTTTTAAAAAATATAATCACACGCTTATTTCGTCTTGGTGATGTAGCTCAGCTGGTTAGAGCGCAGGATTCATAATCCTGAGGTCGAGAGTTCAAGTCTCTCCATCACCACCATTAATTCATTTAAAATTAATAAGTTGTAATCTTTAATAATTTATTCTTATAAATATCAAAAAGTATAATAAAGTATAATGATTATATGAAAAAAAATGTTTTTAATTTTTATACATTAGAAGAATTAAACCAAAAAGAAACAGTTAATGAGATAGTTGATTGTTACGTTCACGATGATGTTCATTTTAAAATGTTATGTGCTAATAATGATTGTGCGATTTCCCGAAGATTTTTTTGGAATAATTGTTATGAAAGAAAAACATTGGAGGTATGGACCGCATTATGTCAAAAAATAAATAATAAAATTATTTTAGATATAGGTGCCCACACCGGGGTCTACTCTCTTAGTGCCACCAAATCAAATAAATCTAATACGGTTCTCTCTTTTGAACCTTTTTTTATGAATTATGCAAGAATGAGTACAAATTTTAAAATAAATGATTTAAATCCTAATAATTTATTCTTGCTTGCCGTTGGTGATTCTAATAAAAATAACAATCTTAAAATTAATACAAATATTCATTATCTTTCATCAGGTGGTTCAATAGTTGGAAAAGGTAATTATGAATTACCGATTCAAGAAATATCATTAGATGCTTTTATAAAAAAAGAAGATAAATCAAAAGTCAGTCTTATTAAAATTGATGTTGAAGGATATGAACCAAGTGTGCTTAAAGGTGCGGCAGAAGTAATTAATTCATCATTACCACTCATCTTCTTTGAATGTAATCAAGAGCATGTGGCAGATTATTTCAACTCTGAAATGTCTTTAAATTATGACTTTTTTGAGATTAACGATAAATTAGGAACTATTAAAAAAATTTCAAAGTTAACATCATCAAAAGATTATTTTTTGCACAATAGAATTGCCGTTCCAAAAAAAAATAA
>JAFMCB010000004.1 GCA_017858095.1 Methylophilaceae bacterium
TTGTAATGCTCATAGAGGCCTTTTTGATTTGGTTTATTGTAATAAGGGGTAACAAGTAAGCAAGCATCAGCACCAATTTTTTTTGCTTGTTCAGTTAAAAAAATTGCTTCTTTAGTAGAATTCGCGCCGGTTCCTGCAATGATGGGTATTTTGCCATCAACAAAGTTTACCGCTTCTTGTATTAAGGTTACATGCTCATCAAAATCAATGGTAGGAGCCTCGCCAGTTGTTCCAATAACAACCACACCGTCTGAATTATTATTGATATGAAACTCTAATAACTTTAAATAGCTAGCAAAATCAATCGAACCATCTGGGTTCATTGGCGTCACAAGTGCAACAATACTTCCATGAAACATAATAATCCTTGGAGAACTCTAGGGCTTTAATTTTATATAATTAAAAACTATATTAAAATAATATAATATTCTTTTTATTTATATAATAAAATTGTTATATTACGCGTAATTTTACAACATATTAAGGTAGATAAGTCCTTAAATACTCTATAATTTTAGATAATGTCGAATAGCTATATTTTAATAATTATTAGTACAGTGTTAGTGAATAATATTGTGCTGACAAAAATTCTTGGCTTATGTCCTTTTATGGGTGTATCAAAAAAGCTTGAGACATCAATTAGTATGTCTGCAGCAACGGCTTTTGTCTTAACCATAGGTTCGATGACCAGTTGGGCTATCAATCATTATCTTCTTGAACCAAATGATCTTATTTATCTTAGAACAATCACTTTTATAGTTGTCATTGCTGCTGTGGTGCAATTTACAGAGATGTTAATGGAGAAGAATTTTCCACTTCTTTACAAAATGCTAGGGATCTTTCTTCCTTTGATTACAACAAATTGTGCGGTATTAGGTATACCTCTTTTAAACGCCCAGGCAAGTCATACGTTAATTGAGTCCGCAGTTTTTGGCTTTGGTGGAGCTGTAGGATTTTCTTTTGTGCTAATTCTCTTTGCATCACTTCGAGAGAGACTTGATGGTGCTGATGTACCAAAGCCTTTTCAAGGCTCTGCAATCGCCATGACTACAGCAGCGCTCATGAGCCTTGCTTTTATGGGTTTTGTGGGGCTTGATCGCTAATGATTACTTCCATATTGGTTGTTATTTTCTTGGCTGTCATTATCGGGATTGTTTTAGGTATCTCGGCAATAAAGTTTAAGGTTGAAGGTGATCCTATTATTGAAAAGATTGATTCCATCTTGCCACAAACTCAATGTGGGCAATGTGGTTTTCCCGGTTGCAAACCCTACGCTACTGCAATTGCAAATGGTGAAGCTGATATTAACCAATGTCCTCCAGGGGGGGATGAAGGTATCCATAAATTAGCAGATTTGCTGGGTGTCGAATATAAACCACTCAATGCTGAACATGGTGAACCAAAACCAAAATCCGTTGCCATTATTGATGAGAAAACCTGTATAGGCTGTACATTATGTATTCAAGCCTGTCCTGTGGATGCAATTCTGGGCTCAGCAAAACACATGCATACCATCATTGAAAAAGAATGCACAGGTTGTGAACTTTGCTTGCCCCCATGTCCTGTCGATTGCATTGATATGGTAGCTATTGAAGAAAATGCCGAAAATTGGAAATGGAAATACCCTGTGTATAAAATCGACAAAGTTTCCGAAAGGCGTGCCTCTTGAAATTATTTGACAAGGTATTTAAATTTAATGGTGGAATTCGTGCAGAAACTAAAAAAAATATTTCTACTGCGCAGCCAATAAGAAAAATTCCTCTGCCAAAGAAAATTGTTCTTCCATTAAGACAACATATTGGTAAATTAGCAAAATTAAAAGTTGACATCGGCGACGAAGTTCTTAAGGGGCAGCTAATTGCTGAAGCTGATGGCAACGTCTCAGCAGCAATTCACGCATCAACCTCAGGAAAAATTACTGCGATTGAAAAACGTCTGATACCGCATCCTTCAGGCTTACCTGATTTTTGTATTGAAATTAGTCCAGATGGTAAAGATCAGTGGATTGAAAAAAAAGCTATCCCATGGAAAAAAATTGGCTTAGATAAAGTTAACGAATTACTTCTCGAATCAGGCATTGTTGGATTGGGTGGTGCTGCCTTCCCAACGCATTTAAAACTTAATAATAGTAAAAAAGCAGGAGCTCTGAATACTTTAATCGTTAATGCAGCTGAATGTGAGCCCTATATTACCTGTGATGACATGTTAATGCGTGAAAAAACCCATGAGCTGATTCAAGGCATAAAACTTGTGCATGAAATTTTAAATGTCAAAGAAAGTGTAATAGGAATTGAAGACAATAAAACTGATGCCATTAATTTTATTCAACATGCAATCAAAAAAGAAAAAAATATTTCGCTGCAAATTGTGCCTACAATTTATCCAAGCGGAGATGCTAAACGACTTATCTACCTATTAAAGGGCATCAAGATCCCAAAAGGCCGCAGATCGAGCGACTACGGTATACAAATGTTTAATGTTGCCACAATTTTAGCAATCTATAGGTTTATTGAATTTGGTGAACCCTCAATATCAAGAATCGTCACCATCACTGGCAACTTAAAGTCGCCAAGGAATTATGAGCTCTTATTTGGCACGCCGCTCAAAGAAATTATTGACGATGCAGGTGGGCAAATCATTAAAAACGATACCTTTATCATGGGTGGACCAATGATGGGTTTCAAGCTCCCCAGTATTGATGTCCCGGTAACTAAGGCAATGAATTGTATCATTAGCTCTGAACCTGCAATGATCGAGGAGAAAAAACCTGTATTACCTTGTATTCGTTGTGCTCGATGTGCGGAGGCTTGCCCCGTTGAGTTACAACCACAAGAGCTTTTTTGGTTTAGCAAATCTAAGCAATTAGAAAAAGCTGAAGAATATAATCTTTTTGATTGCATTGAATGTGGTTGTTGCTCATATGTTTGCCCAAGCAATATACCTCTTGTTCAATACTATCGATTTGCTAAAAGTGAAATTATTGAAGAAAGACATGAATATGAACAAGCCAATATCGCTCGTGAGAGAAATGAGTTTCGATTACAAAGACTGGAACGTGAAAAACTGGAGCGTGCCGAGAGAAATGCATTACGCCGAGCACAATCTTCATCGGAGGAAAAAACAAAATTAATTGATGAAAAAAGAAAAGCTATTGCTGACGCCATGCAACGTATAGAAAAAGAAGACGATAAAAATGATTAATCTTCAATCTCCCTTTGTGCAAGGATCCACAAGCGTTTCAAATATAATGTTTATAGTTATGTTAGCCTTAATACCTGGGCTGATCATATACATGTACTTTTTTGGTATAGGTATCTTGCTTAATATCATCCTTGCTAGTATTACAGCCATTATTGCTGAATACTTCATCTTAAAAATTCGAAAGATACCGACTAAAGTTTTTCTCACCGATAACACAGCACTTGTTACCGCATGGCTACTTGCTCTTTCCATTCCATCGATAGCACCTTGGTGGATTACTGTCATTGGCACGCTGTTTGCTATTATTATTGCCAAACATTTTTATGGTGGCATTGGCTCCAATATTTTTAACCCCGCCATGATTGGTTATGCAATTTTATTAATCAGCTTTCCGGCCATTATGACAAAATGGCAAAATCCATCTTATCTTTATGATGCAAACATCGCCTTTTCTGTATTTATGCATGGCATTGATAATTATGATGGAATTGCATCGGCGACACCGCTTGACTATGTCAAGACTGAGTTATTACAAAACAAAAATATTTTACCCATATTGAATGAACCATTAGCAAGATTGACGCAAATGCAGTGGGTAGGTTTTGGTTTTCTTCTAGGCGGTATTTTTTTACTTTTCACAAAAATTATTACGTGGCACTTACCTGTTATCTATTTACTTACTCTATTTACCATCTCCTCTTTATTTCATCTCATTGATCCAAGTCAGTTTGCCCCATTTCAATTTCACCTATTGAATGGTGGAACCATGTTGGCAGCTTTTTTCATTATCACGGACCCTGTAAGTGGTCCGACCACGCCGAAAGGAAAAATATTTTTTGCCTTCTTGATAGCATTACTTGTCTACCTAATCAGAGTTTTTGGTGGTTACCCTGAAGGCATTGCATTTGCTGTTATTTTTGCAAACATTTGTGTGCCGCTCATTGATAACCTCACACAGCCGAAAGTTTTTGGTCATGACTAAGTTTACTTATAATCAAAAAATTATCTTCCAAACGGTTTCTATCATGGTTTTATTTGGTCTTATCTTCTCTGCTTTTTTAGGTTTTTTTTTCGAGACCACCAGCCCTATTATTGAAAAAAGTGAAGCAGAAGCGAAACGACGATTATTGCTCGAACTCATTTCAAACGAAATATATGACAACGATATTGAAAAAGATTTTCTTATCATTGAGCCGAATAACTTATTAAAAAATAAGAAACCAACAGCGCTTTACCTTGTTAAATACAATGATAAAAATAAAGTTGCCATTATTGAGACGCGTGCACCTGATGGTTATTCAGGTGATATTTTTCTCTTGGTCGCAATCAATGAAAAAGCGGAAATTTTAAATGCACGTGTTATTAAGCATCAAGAAACGCCAGGTTTAGGGGATTATATTGATAAAGAAAAAACAAATTGGATTGATATTTTTCAATTACAATCTTTCACCAAAACAAACGAAAAGAAATGGGCCGTAATTAAAGACCAAGGTGAGTTTGATTATGTGTCAGGTGCTACAATTACACCGAGGGCTGTTATTAACGCAGTTAAAAATGCACTTAAGTATTTCGAAGAAAATAAAATAAAGTTAGGTTTTACGGATGTTTAAACAAGCAATGTTGGATGGTTTATGGAAACAAAACCCAGGCGTAATTCAGCTCTTGGGTTTGTGTCCAACTTTGGCTGTCACAACTACGGTAGTGAACGGCGTCAGTCTTGGTCTAGCCACTGTCTTTGTGATGATTTTTTCTAATGCCTCAATCGCACCTATTAGGCAGTTCGTACCAAGTGAAATTCGCGTGCCTATTTTTATTCTTGTCATTGCCGCTTTAGTTACCATCATTGATTTAACTATTCATGCTTATGCCGAACCACTTTATAAAACACTTGGTATTTTTATTCCATTAATAGTGACCAATTGTATTGTTCTGGCTCGGGTGGAATCGTTTGCTTCCAAAAATCCATTATTGCCGTCAATTTATGATGGCTTATTTATGGGTCTTGGACTGTGTATAGTGCTAGCAATCCTTGGTGGGATGCGAGAATTTTTGGGCAAAGGAACTTTATTTTCAGGTTTACATTTAATTTTTGGTGACGGGTATCGTGATTTTAATCTTCAGTTTTTCAGTGCAGATAACGGTTTTTTATTGGCCGTATTGCCTCCGGGTGCTTTCTTAGGTTTAGCATTGTTAATTGCCATTACCAATTGGATTGACCAAAAAAAATCAGCATCATGAATTATGCTAAAAGAGAAAAAATTTTTTCTCTGCTAAAAAAAAATATTCCAAATGCAAAAACCGAACTTATTTACCAGTCACCATTTCAGCTTTTAATTGCAGTTATATTGTCTGCACAAGCCACCGACATTTCGGTCAATAAAGCAACAAAAAAATTATATCAACGGGCTGGTAATGCTGCTCAATTAAGTCGATTAGCATTAAATGAAATTGAAAACTTGATTAAAACGATTGGGCTTTATAAAACCAAAGCAAAAAATATTCTTAACACCAGTCAAATTATTCATATGGAATATGGTGGCGAGGTGCCCAATAATCGAAAAGTACTGGAAAGTCTTCCGGGTGTCGGCAGAAAAACGGCAAACGTGATATTAAATACTATTTTTCATGAACCTGTCATTGCCGTTGATACACACATATATCGACTTGCAAATAGGATTAATTTGGCGCCAGGTAAAACCCCACTGGAAGTCGAGAAGAAATTAACCAAACTCACACCAAAACAATTTTTAACCGATGCACATCATTTGCTCATTTTGCATGGGCGCTATGTGTGTAAGGCACAGAAGCCTTTGTGCAGTGACTGTATAATTAATGAATTGTGTGAATATAAAGGAAAACTCTAGAACAATTCTTCCATTCTAGCGGGGAGTAAGGCAATAATTTTTTCTTTTTCAGCATTGCTCATATCAAACCAATCGGTAATTTCTTGTGAAGTTCTAAAGCAACCCTGGCAAACTTCTTCATCATTGTACTGACACACGCCAACACAAGGCGATTCAACGGTGGATTGATTTTTCATATCATCCATTAACTTAACGCACCATGACAATGTTTATATTTTTTGCCGCTTCCACACGGGCAAGGCTCATTACGACCAACTTTGGCCTGATTAGCTGTATTAGCTTGTTCTGATTTTTCACGATTTGATTTTGCTGCATCAAGTTTCGATTGATTTTGTGCATCGATTCTTTTTGCCTCTTTCTCATCTTTTACTACCACCAACATGAGTACCCGAGTAATCTCAAATTTAATCGTCTCGAGCAATTGTTCAAATAAAGCAAAAGCTTCCTTCTTAAATTCTTGTTTCGGATCTTTTTGACCATAAGCTCTGAGTCCAATACCCTGCCTTAAATGATCAAGCGAGGATAGATGTGAGCGCCAATGATGGTCAAATATTTGCAACATGACGGACCGCTCAAAATGGTGAAGCGCCTCTTTTCCAGCGACTTTTTCTTTTTCACGGTAATTTTTTAATGCATTCACTTGCACTTGCTTAACAATATCCTCAATGGGTAGATTTGGATCTTTTTTTAACCAAGCATTAATCTTTGCATCCAGACCATAATCTGCAAGTAATCTTTTCTCTAACGCTGGAACATCCCACATTTCCTCAACACTTTCAGCTGGCATGTATTCATACACCGTTTGTTCCAAAACATCATTGATAATTCTATCAACCGTCTCCACTAAATCTGGGCTATCTAAAATATCATTTCGTTGCTCATAAATAACGCTTCTTTGTTGATTAGGGACATCATCAAATTCTAAAAGCTGCTTACGAATATCAAAATTACGTCCCTCTACTTTGCGCTGCGCACCCTCAATGGAGCGATTTACCCAGGTATGCTCAATAGGTTCCCCTTTTGGCATATCTAATTTATCCATAATGGTTGCGACTCGATCAGAACCAAAAATTCTCAACAGAGGATCTTCTAAAGATAAATAAAATGAGCTAGAACCTGGGTCACCTTGACGACCTGAGCGACCTCGTAATTGATTGTCGATACGTCTTGATTCGTGACGCTCGGTGCCAATGATATGCAATCCACCCGCACTAATTACTTGTTGATGACGAGTCTGCCAAGCTTTCTTCAATTCATCAATTTGTTTTTTACGTTTTGCTGTATCAATTTTTTTAGCCTCTAAAGCCTCTATCTCAGGCTCTATATTGCCACCCAACACAATATCAGTGCCACGACCGGCCATGTTCGTTGCGATCGTGATCATACCCGGCTGTCCTGCTTGCACAATAATATTTGCCTCTTTTTCATGTTGTTTGGCATTTAAGACTTGATGTTTGAGTTTGGCTTTAGTTAATCGCTTCGATATGAATTCTGAATTTTCAATCGATGTTGTTCCTACCAGCACGGGCTGCTGCCTTTTATGACAATCAAGAATATCAGTTAAAACTGCTTCGTACCGCTCTTCTGAGGTTCGATAGATTTTATCGATGTTATCTTTCCGTATGGTTGTTTTGTGCGGTGGAATGATAATTGTCTCGAGGCCATAAATTTGATTAAATTCTTCGGCTTCGGTATCGGCGGTCCCTGTCATACCGGATAATTTGGCATACATACGGAAATAATTCTGAAACGTGATCCCTGCCATGGTTTGATTTTCTTTTTGAATTGTCACGCCCTCTTTCGCCTCAACCGCTTGATGCAAGCCATCAGACCATCTTCGGCCAGGCATCATGCGTCCGGTAAATTCATCAACAATAGTAATAGCACCATCTTTAACGACATAATCTTTATCTTTTATAAAGAGATAATGGGCTTTAAGCGAAGAATTAACGTAATGCAATAAACTAATGTTGGAGGGGTCATACAAATTTGAATCTTTTTCTAATAAACCAAACTCAGCGAGAATTTGTTCGGTTTTTTCATGCCCTTTTTCCGACAGGATAGCCTGATGTGCTTTTTCATCAATCCAAAAATCGCCTTCCCCATCTTGTTTTTCTTGTTTCGTTAATTTTGGGACGATTTTATTTACTTGTGTGTAAAGATCAATATTTTGTTCGGACGGTCCAGAGATAATAAGGGGTGTTCTTGCTTCATCAATTAAAATTGAATCCACTTCATCCACAACTGCAAAATTTAAGGGTCTTTGCACACGATCCTCTGCTGCATAGACCATGTTGTCTCTTAAATAATCAAAACCAAATTCATTGTTGGTACCATAGGTAACATCTGCTTGATAGGCTTTTTGTTTTTGATCGCCAGGCATTCTAGATAAATTAATACCCACGGTAAGTCCTAAGTATTCATATATTTTACCCATCCACTCAGCATCGCGTTTTGCCAAATAGTCATTGACCGTCACAACATGTGTGCCTTTACTGGCTAAGGCATTAAGATAAATCGCTAAGGTAGCAACCAAGGTCTTACCCTCACCGGTTCGCATCTCGGAAATTTTTCCTTCGTGCAGCGCCATGCCACCCATCAATTGCTCATCATAATGTCGCAAACCAATAGTGCGCACACTGGCTTCACGCACCAACGCAAAAGCTTCGATGAGAAAGTCATCTAAAGTGGCTCCCTCTTTAAAACGCTTTTTGAATTCTTCAGTTTTCTTTTTAAAATCAGTGTCTTTTAATTTTTGGATCGCTACTTCCATCGCATTAATCATGGCAACTTTTTTGCCATAATCTTTTAATAAACGCTCATTGCGACTTCCAAATAAGCCAGTGATGATTTTTTTTAGCATAATTATTTCTTCAAATATTGACGGGGGTCGAGTGAGCGACCTTTGTAGCGAATTTCATAATGCAGGTGGGGGCCCGTCGAACGGCCTGTATTTCCAACCAACGCAATGACATCTTCACGTTCAACAATGTCACCTTCATTGACAAGTATTTTCGACGCATGTGCGTATCGCGTTTCTAATTGATCGCCATGATTTACCACAACAAAGTTTCCATAGTCAGGTGCTTTACCCACCTTAGTAACAATGCCACTTGCCGTAACTTTAATGGGTTCGCCCTGGGCAGCACTGAAATCCAAACCGTTGTGGAAGGCACGAATGCCTAAAATAGGATCATGTCGCCAACCGTAGCTGGAGGAACGATAGGGAACATTCACTGGAAACAACGTCGGTAGTGTGACTTTAAGAACTGATTGCTTCATCATGATGGCCTCCATTTTATTGTATTGCAACTCACGGGCTTCAACTTTTGCTAATAAATTATCAATGCCTTGGCGGATATCTTTTTCTTGCAAATCATCATTGATAAATGGGCCGCCTGCCCCACCTAACTTGTCTTTCTTGTCCAGTTTAGGTAATTTTTCTTTTCCTACAATTTGTTTTTTCATCACTTGCTGAATACGCTCTGTTTGTTGGTCAATGTATTCTAGGCGTGTGTGCAGTTCACTAATCTGCTTAATAAACATATCCAGCTCTTTTGGTGAGGCTTGAATTTCTAAATCAACATGCAACTGTTCTGTAGTCGTATTATTTTCAACAACAAACGCAAGTTTATTTTGTATGTATTGATTGGCGGCATAAAATGTTGCAGCAACAAAAATCAATAGAAAAAAAACAATAAGCTCTAGACTGAAACTCTTTGTTTTTTTTGTATTTTTTCCTAGAAAGTAAATTCGCATTTATTTAAGGTTAGATTAAAAAAATTAAGGTAGCATTATAGTATGGAACCCATTAAAAAGTTATTCCAAAACGATTTTTTTTCTAAAATACAGAAAAAAAAAGATCTTATTGATCGTTACGAAAAAAAATTAAAAAAAATCATTCCAGCCGCACAACAATCAGCATTTAAGGTTATCAATGTCATTGACCAACGAGTTGTAGTCGAAGTTTCAAGTAATATGATGGCACATCAATTCAAGTTGTTAAAACCGACATTGACGAAACAAAGTCATGACGATCAATACCCCATAGCAGATCTTAAAATTAAGGTTAACCCGAATAAAAATCAACAGTTAGGTCAACCATCAAAAAAATTTAATCTCGGACACCCTCAATTAAAAAAACTCAAGCAACAATTAGATTCATCACCGCTCAAACAGAAACTAACAAATATTCTAAAAAATGATTGAAATTATTCTGTATCTAATTTCAGGGATTTTTATTGGTTCAATAGCCGGTCTTTTTGGCATTGGAGGTGGTCTATTGATTGTGCCAGTCGTTACATATTCGTTGGTTTATTTTCATCATGTCAGTTTTGATATTGCTTTGTTATCCGGGGTATCCACTTCATTGGCATCAATTATTTTTAGCGGAATTGTTGCCTCAATTACTCATATCAAGAATAAAAATTTTGATATGGGCATCTTTAGGCGCTTTATGTGGGGTGTTTTATTTGGCTCGCTTGTGATTGGGTTTTTTCTTAAACAAATTCCAACAGAAATTATTAAAACCTGTTTTATTTTTTATACTTTTCTTGCTGCCTACAAAATTATCAAGCAGCAAACAGGAGTCAGGCAAAAAAAATTTCCCGCCGAACTAATTTGTCAAAGCATCGGTGCTATTTTTGCAACCCTTTCAGGGCTTATTGGTATTGGCGGCGGAACATTATTTGTGCCTTATTTGCTAAGCAAAAATATTATGCCAAAACTGGCAGTTGGTATTGCAAGTGTTTTAGGTTTATTCATTGGTATCGGTTCATCTTGCGCGATTTTCTTTGCCGCGGAGACAACCGAGATGAATCACATGGTGGGCTATATTTACCTTCCTGCTATTGTATTTTTAACATTGCCCAGTTTACTTTTTGTCAAGCTATCTGCCACTTGGTTGTTATCTATACCCGATACTACAATCAAAAAAGCTTTCGCAGCTTTATTAGTAGTGATCGGTATTTTGATGTTAATCAACCCCTATTAATTAATCATTTTTTTCACGATTTTGGATTGAGACTTGTGTGAAAAAAGGTATAATGTCGCATCTTTTTTTTAAAGTCTTATATAAGACTTAGAAAATAATAATCATCTTACGGAGGAATTATGTCAGTAACCTATCTCGCACTGGCCGCGGCAGTTATTGCTGTTTTATACGGTGCACTCATGTCCAAATGGATTTTTAGTTTACCCGATGGAAACGCAAAAATGAAAGGTATTGCAGCAGCAATCCAAAATGGTGCATCTGCATACTTAGCCAGACAATACAAATCAATTAGTATTGTTGGTGTTATCTTAGCGATTCTAATTGGCTACTTTATTGATATGAATACAGCCATTGGTTTTGTTATTGGTGCTGTGCTATCAGGTCTTTGTGGTTTTATCGGTATGAACGTATCTGTTCGCGCCAATGTAAGAACCGCACAAGCTGCAACAAAAGGTTTGCCGCAGGCATTTGATGTTGCTTTTAAAGGTGGTGCGATTACAGGTATGCTAGTTGTGGGTCTGGGTCTCTTAGGTGTTGCTGGCTTTTACTTATACCTTGGTGGAGAAACAATATCTTCAACTGCAGCACTAAATCCACTTATTGGTTTGGCTTTTGGTTCATCATTAATTTCTATTTTCGCTCGTTTGGGTGGTGGTATTTTTACTAAAGGCGCTGATGTTGGTGCTGACTTGGTTGGTAAAGTTGAGGCAGGTATTCCTGAAGATGATCCTAGAAATCCAGCCGTGATTGCAGATAACGTTGGTGATAACGTCGGTGACTGTGCAGGTATGGCAGCTGACTTGTTCGAAACTTATGCAGTAACCATCATTGCCACAATGGTTTTAGGCGCTTTAATGGTATCCGATGGCAATGGCATAATTTATCCATTAGCGCTCGGTGCAGTGTCAATCATTGCATCAGTCATTGGTTGTTTCTTTGTTAAAGCAAATAATAAGATGACTAACGTTATGCCAGCTTTATATCGTGGTCTAGCGATTGCAGGATTACTGTCAGCTATTGCTTTCTATTATGTAACACAACATTTATTCCCAAATGGTTTTGAGATTTATGGAAAAATGGTATCGGCGAATGCTCTTTTTGGTTCTGCCATCGTAGGTCTAGTTTTAACTGCATTACTCGTTTGGATTACAGAGTATTACACTGGTACCGAATATGCCCCTGTGCAACAGGTGGCTAAAGCATCTGAAAGCGGTCACGCGACAAACATCATTGCAGGTATTGGTATCTCAATGAAATCTACCGCGCTGCCTGTGCTTTCAGTATGTGCTGCTATTTACTTTTCTTATGACTTGGCAGGGCTTTATGGTGTTGCCATAGCCGCGACTTCAATGCTTAGTATGGCAGGGATTATCGTTGCGCTAGATGCATATGGTCCTATCACTGATAACGCTGGTGGTATTGCTGAAATGGCAGGAATGCCTCAGAAAGTTCGTGATATTACCGATCCTCTTGATGCTGTTGGTAATACAACTAAAGCTGTGACTAAGGGTTATGCAATTGGTTCTGCTGGGTTAGCTGCGCTCGTTTTATTTGCTGACTATACCCATAAGCTTGAAGAACATTTAGGTGAAATTACACGTTTTGATCTTAGCGAGCCAATGGTGATTATTGGTTTGTTTATTGGTGGCCTCATTCCCTTCTTATTTGCAGCAATGGCAATGGAGGCGGTTGGTCGTGCTGCTGCTTCCGTGGTTGAAGAGGTACGTCGCCAATTTAAAACGATTAAAGGTATTATGACCGGTAAAGCGCAACCAGATTACGCTAAGGCAGTCGATTTATTAACTGCTGCTGCAATTAAAGAAATGATTATTCCATCAATGATCCCTGTCGTAGTGCCTATTTTAGTTGGTTTCTACTTAGGACCTCAGGCACTTGGAGGTTTACTCATGGGTACGATTATTACGGGTCTGTTTGTTGCGATCTCAATGTGTACCGGTGGTGGCGCATGGGATAATGCTAAGAAACACATCGAAGATGGTAATCACGGCGGTAAAGGTTCAGAGGCACATAAAGCGTCTGTAACCGGTGATACAGTCGGTGACCCATACAAAGATACAGCGGGTCCTGCGATTAACCCACTCATTAAGATTATTAATATTGTTGCACTGCTCATTGTGCCGATTTTATAATCTGATCCTTCATTTAAAAACCTGTCTTTTTTAAGGCAGGTTTTTTTATGTCAAAAATTGAGATTCAGAAACTTAATATTACTCAAGAACAATATTAATGAATAAAAAACATAAGGTAGGTTACAAACACGACCCAGGCAGGAATTAATAGAACGAGACTTGCAGGCCATTTAAATTTTTCAAAAAGAATGCCAGACAAAAAACTAGCCATGGCGATGGTGATTAAATTACCGGCAATCATAAGGCCTATGGATGAGAAACCTATGGTATAAATCGGATAAGCCACACAAATCAAAAATAAAAAAAGCACACCCTTTTGGTAACAGCTATGGCCTGTCAGATTTTTAAAACAAAACGCTAAACTCAACATTAATAAAGTCCAAACCGTACCGATCACATAGGGCGCTGGAAAAAATTGATCACTTTGATGCATTTTTTGAGCGGTCACCCCTTCAATATTCATGGATGCAATCCAGCCATTAATAGCACCTGTGACTAAAAGCACGAGGATACAAAGTTGAATGAAAGAGCGTTTATCAAGCCAATTCATTATGAAAGAATTTGTCCTGTAATTTTAAAAAAAGCCTCTTGGTATTTTTGTGCGGTGTCATCAATGATATTTTGCGGTAAATGAGGAGCAGGAGGTTGTTTATTCCAATCCTGAGATTCCAACCAGTCTCTCACATACTGCTTATCAAAACTCGGTGGCGACATGCCAACTTCATAACTTTCTTTCGGCCAAAAGCGCGAGGAATCGGGGGTTAAGACTTCATCCATGAGGGTGACTTGATTGTCACTATCAAGACCGAATTCAAACTTAGTGTCAGCAATAATAATACCTTTCGATTCTGCTAAGGCTGCTGCTTTTGAATAAATATCAATACTTATATTACTGACTTTTTGCGTGAGCTCATCGCCGATCAGTTTCTTGCATTGATCAAGCGTGATGTTCTCATCATGCTGTCCTTGTTCAGCTTTGTTGGATGGTGTAAACAACACTTGAGGTAATCGATCAGATTGTTTTAAGCCTTCGGGTAGCTCAATACCACAGATGGTATGACTTACTTGGTATTCCTTCCAGCCACTGCCAATAATATAACCACGAACAATGGCTTCAATCGGAATCGGTCTAAGTTTTTTAACTACTACTGCGCGTCCTTGAACCTGATCAATTTCTTTAGGTAAGACATAATCCTCCGGGCTCTCATCGGTTAAATGATTAGGAATATCTTTAAAATAATCAAACCAATAATTTGCCATCTGAGTTAACACTTGACCTTTTTTTGGGATAGGCTCGTTCATAATGACATCGAATGCTGACAGACGATCAGTAGTGATAATAAGCATTTTATTTTGATCGATGTCATATATATCACGCACCTTACCTTGATGAATTAATGGCAAACTTTTAATGCTTGAATTTAATAATGCCATATCAACCCGCTCTTTTTTGCAAAATTTCGATAGCAGGTAATTTTTTACCCTCAACAAATTCCAAAAATGCACCGCCCGCCGTTGAAATATATGAAATATTATTTTCAACCCCAAACATCTGGATCGCTGATATTGTGTCGCCGCCACCTGCTAACGAGAAAGCATTAGATTTGGCAATTGCATGGGCTAACACTCGTGTGCCTTGAGAGAATTGAGCAAACTCAAATACTCCTATTGGACCATTCCATAATATAGTTTGCGCTTCACTTAATCTTTTTTCGATTTCTGTCATCGATTCAGGGCCCAGATCAAAAATCATATCATCGGCCTCAATTTGGTCGATCTTTTTTAAGACTGCAGGCTCATTCGCATCGAATTGTTTGCCACAAATAACGTCTGTGATGTTTGGTAATGAGGCACCACGCGCTTCGAGTTTCTGCATAATTCCTTTGGCTTGATTAATAAAATCAGGCTCATATAAAGACTGGCCGATTTCATAGCCCTGTGCCTTGAGGAAGGTATTGGCAATACCCCCACCCAAAATGAGTTGGTCCACCTTGTCGGATAATTGATCTAGAATCGTAAGTTTTGTGGATACCTTAGATCCGCCAACAATTGCTATCATAGGTTGTTTGGGGCTGGCCATAACTTTTTCTAATGCATCCAGTTCTGCAGCAAATAAAAATCCAGCACAGGCAATTTTACAAAATTGAGCTACGCCATAAGTTGAAGCCTGTTTACGATGCGCAGTACCAAAAGCATCCATCACAAAAATATCAGCCAGTGCCGCATATTTTTTTGCTAACTCTTCATCGTTATTTTTTTCGCCAATATTAAATCGACAATTATCAAGCACAACCACCTCGCGCACTCCAACTTCGACAGGCGCATGAATCCAATCACGTTGCAGCCTGACTGGGGCGCCCAAGTGACCCCGCAAATAATCAGCAATCGGTTGCAATGAATTTTCCTCTGAAAATTTCCCCTCTTGTGGACGCCCCAAATGTGAAGTCACCATGACTCTTGCGCCTTGGTCAATGGCATATTGGATAGTAGGAATTGAGGCTTGAATGCGCTTATCAGAAGAAATTTTTCCTGCCATTAACGGCACATTTAGATCAGCTCGAATGAGAACCCGTTGATCACTCAAATCAAGGTCGCTGATCTTTAGCATGGGCATGAACTTTAGACTTTCATCATCGCTAGGGCAGTATCGAGCATGCGGCAACTAAATCCCCATTCGTTGTCATACCAGCCAAAGACTTTGACAAGCTTACCGTCAGCACTAACCTTCGTTAATGTTGAATCAAAATAACTTGAACCCGATGTATGATTAAAATCAATGGATACCAATGGTTCTTCGTTATAAACTAACACGCCCTTAAGATTGTTCTCAGCAGCTTTTTTCATTATCGCATTCACTTCATCTATATTCGTCGCCCTTGTGGTGGTGATTGTTAAGTCAACTAACGACACATTCGAGGTTGGAACACGAATCGCAACACCATCCAGTTTTCCTTTTAACGCAGGAATCACCAGACCGATCGCTGAGGCTGCGCCCGTCTTTGTTGGAATCATTGAGACCGCACCGGATCGTGCACGCCTAACATCATCATGCATGTTATCTAAAATGACCTGATCATTGGTATAAGAATGAATGGTATTCATTAGCCCAGCTTCGATACCAATACTATCTTGAATAACTTTTACAATAGGGGCCAAACCATTTGTTGTGCACGAAGCATTCGAAATAACTGTATGTTCTGGTTTTATTTGATCATGATTCACACCATAAACAATAGTTGCATCCACATCTTTTTCTCCGGGAGCAGAGATTAATACTTTTTTCGCACCATTATCTAAATGGAATTGACATGAGGCTTTGCCACGAAAGGCACCGGTACATTCCAAGACTAAATCAACCCCCAGTTCACCCCAAACCAATTCATCCGTATTGCGCGTATTAAAGTAGCGAATATGGTCGCCATTGACAATAAATGCATCATCAGTTGTTTGCACATCAACATTAAAACGCCCATGTTGGCTATCATATTTTAAAAGGTGTGCATGCTTCTCTATCGTACCTCGGCTGCAATTAACTGCAACCACCTTAATATCTTTATAATTATTTTCATAAATAGCACGAAGGACAAGACGACCAATTCTACCGAAGCCTGAAATTGCAACATTAATTGTCATGAATACACCTTATAAGAATTTAAATAATTAAGGCACCTTTTTGAGTAAAAAAGATGCCTTAAAAAAAACATTAAGAACCAAAAATTACAGGATCGATTTTACTGTTTTAACAACATTATCTACTGTGAAGCCAAAATGTTCCATGAGAACGCCACCAGGGGCAGATTCACCATAAGTATTGATACCTACATGGCCGCCATCCAGCCCAACATATTTTGCCCAGTAGTCTGTCACCCCCACTTCAATTGAGACACGCTTAATCCCAGGAATGAGCACGCTATCACGGTACGATTTATCTTGTCGATCAAACGCATGCGTACATGGCATAGAAACCACGCTCGCATTCACACCTTGCTCTTTCAGCGTTGCTTGCGATTTAATTGCCAGGTCGACTTCAGAACCCGTTGCAATAAGAATTACATCCGGTTTTCCATCTGCAGCAGATAAAACATAACCGCCCTTTCTAATGTCTGCTAACTGTGAATCGGAACGTTTATTAAAGCCAGTACCTTGCCGCGTTAACACGAGACTGGTTGGATTCTCTGCGTTTTCAACCGCCGCAGTCCATGCTGCAGCCACTTCGGTTGCATCACAAGGACGCCATACTTCCATACGCGGGATATAGCGAATACCAGCCGTTGTTTCAATAGGTTGATGGGTAGGGCCATCCTCTCCTTGTCCAATCGAGTCATGGGTTAATACATACACCACTCGTTGCTTCATTAACGCGGCCATGCGCATGCCATTTCTCATGTAATCGGTAAACATATGGAAAGTGCCACCGAAAGGTAAGAAACCTCCATGCAATGCCATACCATTCATAATCGCTGCCATACCAAACTCACGTACACCATAAGAAATATAATTCCCTGGTTTATTGCCACTGACGTGCTCAAAGGCAGAACAACTTGTTAAGTTAGAGCCGGTTAAATCGGCAGAACCGCCAACGAATTCCGGCAATACTGGAGCCAAAGCTGCAATCATATTTTGTGAAGCCTTACGCGTCGCCATCTTATCGCCAGCGTCATTGGCTGCTTGAATCATGGCATCCGTATGTTTTTTCCAGTCTTTGGGGAGCTCTCCTGCCATACGACGTTTAAATTCGGCTGCTAATTCCGGAAATTCTTTTGCATATGCATCAAATTTTGCATTCCATGCTTCTTCCTTGGCCTGGCCTTTATCTTTTTGATTCCAGCCGTCATAAACATCATGCGGAATTGTGAATGGAGGATGGTCCCAACCAATCTCTTTTCGAACCAAAGCAACTTCATCCTCACCAAGCGCCGCACCATGACAATCATGCGATCCAGCTTTATTAGGCGAGCCTTTACCAATAATCGTTTTACAACAAATTATGGTTGGTTTGTCAGTTACTTTTTTGGCTTCTTGGATGGCTTTCTCAACAGCATCAAAATCATGGCCATCGACATTTCTGATTGCATGCCAGCCATAAGATTCAAACCGTGCCGCAGTGTCATCTGTATACCAACCCTCTATGTGGCCATCGATAGAAATACCATTATCATCCCAAAATGCAATTAATTTTCCAAGCCCCCAAGTTCCTGCAAGTGCACAAGTTTCATGAGACACGCCTTCCATTAAACAACCATCACCCATAAAGACATAAGTATGATGATCAACAATGTCATGACCTGGACGATTAAATTGATTGGCTAGCAGTTTTTCTGCCATAGCAAAACCTACCCCGTTACTGATACCTTGTCCTAATGGACCAGTGGTTGTCTCAACGCCAGGCGCATATCCATACTCAGGGTGTCCAGCACACTTTGAATGCAGTTGACGAAAATTTTCGATCTCTTTCATCGGAAGATCATAGCCAGTCAAATGCAATAATGAATAAATAAGCATAGAGCCATGACCGTTCGAAAGAATAAATCTATCGCGATTTGCCCAATTCGGATTTGTCGGATTATGATTGAGATGGTGATTCCATAAAACCTCCCCTATTTCTGCCATACCCATCGGTGCACCAGGGTGTCCTGAATTTGCTTTTTGAACTGCGTCCATTGCTAATGCACGTATCGCGTTAGCTAAATCTTGTCTTGTTGCCATGTTACCTCCCAAAATGATGACTTAATTAGCGTCATAAGTCATGCTTGAATAATAAATATCGTAATCTTTAATTATCAACGAAACAGCCCATTCAATCAAGGCATTGTCGTCTTTAATTAACGGCTTCCTCTTTCCATTTAATTGAGCAGCCAATACTGGAAAATTGCTCTTTTGGTCCTTGTTGTGTTTGGGCTACCAATTGCATTGCTTCAAATAAATCTCGCCTATTGTCAGGAGGGGGTTCACCTCGCCCAGTGGAATCAAAACGACCGCGGTATTGAAGCTCTAGCTTTGCGTTAAACCCAAAAAAGTCTGGTGTGCAAATTGCACCGTAATCACTCGCCACCGATTGTGATTCATCAAACAAATAGGGAAAAGAGAAGCCATGCTCAGCAGCTATTTGCTGCATATTTTCAAATGAATCTTCCGGGTAATTAATTACATCATTGCTTGAAATGGCAATTGTATTAATGCCTAATGATTGTAATTGTCTGATATCTTCAACCAAACGAGGTAAAATAGCTTTGACATATGGGCAGTGATTACAAATGAACATAATTAATAAACCGCGCGCACCGCAAGCCTCATTAAGCGTCCAAAATTTATCGTCGACGCCTTTTAGTTTGAAATCTTTAGCTTTCCAGCCAAATTCGCACAAAGGCGGATGTAAACTAACCAATCTTTTGTCTCCTTTTCTTGCGTCATGAGACGATTTTACCATTCAACAACGCTGACGTTAAATGAAATAATTAAATTAGATGTGTTTGCCGCACGTCATTTGGTACAAGTATTACGCGCCAAGGTAGCGGAAAAAGCTATTTTATTTAACGGTGATGGTTACGATTATGAAGTCCAAATACAGTCAATTATTAAACATGATGTCAGCGTTTTGGTATTAGCAAAAAATAAAAATATAAATGAATCGTCTCTTTGTATTCACCTTTACCAAGCCTTATCAACGAACGACAAAATGGATTGGGTAATACAAAAAGCCGTAGAGCTCGGCGTACAAAAAATCACTCCCGTACTGACACAGCGGAGCCAGGTTAAGTTGAAGCATGAAAAAAAAGATAAAAAAATTCACCATTGGCAACAAATTGCCATCGCCGCATGTGAGCAATCCGGGCGATCGGTAATTCCTCAAATTTATTCAATCACAACAATTGAGCATTGTTTACAAGAAATGTCGCCAATAGATAAACATGAGCGCAGGTTTGTACTTAATCCTTATGGTAAACAAGGATTAACATTCGAAGGTGTTAATCAAAACCCCGGCGAAGTAAAATTATTTATCGGTCCTGAAGGAGGATTTACCGAAGATGAAATAAGCTTCATTCAATCACAAGCATTTGAATCTTTAGTATTAGGTCCGCGCATTTTAAGAACAGAAACTGCACCGATTGCAGGTGTAGCCATTCTGCAGTATATTTTTGGAGATTTTGTGTAAAGTGCAATAATATTTGCTATAATTTTTAAAATTATAATTTATTTTTATAATATGCAAAAAATTATTGCTAAAAATATAAGAAAACTTAGAAATTTGCATAATATGAGCTTAAGTGAACTGGCTCAGAAAATTGCCATGAGTCCTGGTAACCTGTCAAGGATCGAACGCGGTGAACTTAATATCACCATCAAAATTTTAGAAAAAATAGCGCAAATATTTCAATGCCAATTTCAAGATCTCTTTCTAAACTCTGAATTCGAGGCGCCCAACAGCTTCGTTGAGCAATTCAGGCGAGCCTCAAAGTACATCAACACTTTTTCTAATAAAATTTTTGTCATTGCCATTGGGGGAGATGTTTTAAAAGATCATCAATTTGAATCGATAGCCTACGATATTAATCTATTACGCTCGCTCGGCATTCGTATTATTCTTGTGCATGGCATTCGCCCACAAATTGATGAACTATTGTTATCCAAAAAGCTTAAAACAGCATTGGTAAAAAATGTTCGTGTTACCGACAGCAATACCATGAACCATGTTATTGATGTGACTGGCAGAATTCGAACAAAAATTGAATCGATCTTATCTTCTAGCCTCATTAATTCACCGCTATTTGGAAGTGATATCAGACTATCGAGTGGTAATTTTATAACGGCCAGACCTTTGGGTGTTGTCGATGGTGTGGATATGCAATTTACCGGCCAAGTAAGAAAAGTAGACCACGAAGTGATTCAAGCCCGACTCAATAATGGAGAAGTAGTCCTTATTTCGCCTTTAGGGTTTTCACCCGTGGGTGATGTATTTAATTTATCTTATGAGCAACTGGCCTCATCGGTAGCAAATGCTGTGAAAGCACATAAATTAATTTTCTTTATAAATTCCGATGGTATTTTAAACTTAAGGGGGGAGCTCATCACTGAAATTACCACAGAAAAAGCAGAAAAACTTATTCAAAATATTGAAACACACTCTACGCCAAATCAAGCACCTTTTATTTCTTATAATGATTTTAATATTCTTAAAAGTAGTCTCAATGCAATAAAAAATAAAATTGAAAAAATTCATCTCATCAACCGCCACACCAATGGCTCAATTATTGAGGAGTTATTTACTGACAAGGGATCTGGAACCGTTTTAACCGAATACCCCCTCGAGCAAATTAGAAAAGCACGAATGAGTGATATTAATAAAATCTATCAACTAATCGAGCCATTAGGACAAGATGGCATACTGGTGACTCGCCCGATTGATCAGATTGAAAAAGAGTTAGCTAACTTCTATGTCATGGAGCATGGGCTTGATTTAATTGGTTGTGTTGCGCTCTACCACTACAAGGAAATGATTGAGGTAGCTTGTTTTGCCATCGATAGCAATTTTTACAACCAAGGCTATGGTTCAAAACTATTAAAATTTTGTGAGAAAGAAGCCAAAAAGCAAAATACTAACCACCTTTTTATTTTAACCACACAATCCGAGCATTGGTTTATGGAAAAAGGTTTTAAAGTTGAGAATAAAGACCTTATGCCAATCAATCGAAAAAAAATCTATCAGATAGAGAGAAACTCAAAATTCTTAACTAAAAACATATAAAATAACGATAATTTTAATGAAAAAATTTTAAATGAGTCCAAACGATAAAGCAAAAATTTTAAGTGAGGCACTGCCTTATATAAAAAAATTCTTCGATAAAACCATTGTCATCAAATATGGTGGTAATGCTATGGTCGATGAAAATCTAAAGCAATCCTTTGCCAAAGATGTGGTGCTGTTGAAACTCGTTGGTATGAATCCAGTAATTATTCATGGTGGTGGCCCGCAAATTAATGCCCATTTAGAAAAGCTTGGTAAAAAGGGTGAATTTATAAATGGTATGCGAATTACAGATGAAGAAACCATGGATATTGTGGAAATGATTCTCGGTGGCCAAATAAATAAAGAAATTGTTCAGTTGATAAATAAAAATGGTGGTAAGGCCGTTGGACTTACTGGGCAAGATAGTAATTTTATTCATGCCAAAAAATTAATTGTTAAAGATGAAAAAGATGAATTTAAAAATATTGATTTGGGACAAGTCGGAGATATTGAAAGTATTGATCCGGCGCTAATAAATTTTCTTGATAGTGGTGACTTTATTCCTGTCATAGCACCGATCGGAATTGGTAGTGACGATAAAACATACAATATTAATGCAGATGTTGTGGCTGGCAAATTAGCCGAAATATTAAATGCAGAAAAATTAATCTTGATGACAAATACACCCGGTGTGCTCGATAACAATCAAAAACTTATTACTGGGTTAACGCCAAAAGAGATTGAAAATTTAATTCACGCAGGAACATTATCGGGTGGCATGCTACCAAAAATAAATTCTGCCTTGGATGCAGCAAAAAGTGGCGTCAATGCGGTGCATATTATCGATGGCAGAGTGGAACATGCGCTATTGCTTGAAATTTTAACCGACCAAGGTGTAGGCACACTGATCAAGGCAAAATAAGTGAAGTATCGCTACTGGATCTTTGATCTAGACAATACACTTCATTTTGCAGACATAAAAATCTTTCCCTTAGTTAATAAGAAAATGGATGCTTATATCCAAAATAAACTTAATATTAGTAAGAAAAAATCAGCCCTACTTAGGCAATATTATTGGGATGTGTATGGGGCCACTCTTCCTGGTCTTATCAAACACCATCAAATTAACCCTCAGGACTTCCTCAAAATAACACACGATTTAATGTTTAATAATGACACAATTCTATTTCCAAAAAATATTAAACATACGTTAAAAAATATTCCTGTACGTAAATTAGTATTTACTAATGCACCCAAAGCTTACTCAGAAAAAATTTTAAAGCACATGAAAATTTATCGTCTGTTCAATGGTGTGCACAGTATTGAAGATTCAAATTTTCTAGGGAAACCAAATCAACATAGTTTTCATCAGTTATTTAAGGATAATAAATTTAAACGTGGGGTAATGATTGATGATGTAAAAGAAAATTTGATTATGGCGAAGAAAATGGGACTGATTACTATTTGGTTTAGCAAAGAGCGCTATAAACCAAACTACGTTGATTATAAAATTTTTAATCTGCAGCAATTAAAACGATTAAGAATTAGCTAAGTTTTTGGAAAATCTCAAACCTTTTTTTCTGAATCTCCTGCCCTAGCTCTCGACCCTTAAACATTGGATCAATTTTGAATTTGGTCATAGATAGGTCATTTTCAAATACTTTTAATTTCTCCATAAATGCATCCAGATCATGACTTTTTTTCTTAATATTTAGCAAATACTTTGTCAATAAGAGGCTTGAAAATAAAAGTTCAGGGCGTCTAAAAAAATCTACCTTAAGTATAAAATCAAATTGAGTTTTTTTATCGGCTTTATCAATATCAATTAACTGCAAAAAATGTTGTGAAACCAAATTGATCAGATGTTGACTTCGTGCTGGTAATTTTAATTTCTTCGCGTTGACAATCGCCCCTTTTTCTATTTCGTTATCCCCCAAATATAATATAAGAAGTAACAAAATAATTTGATCATCAGTATTCAGCTCAGATGCTTGTGAACTTGTAAAAAATAAATTTGCAGCGCCTTGAATTTCGGAAAAATGGGAGTTGGGAAGTATGATTTCCAGAGCGCCACAATTATCTAGCACCTCAAGCATCATTATAATATTTTTATCAGAAAAGCTTTTTCTTATTTCATCGAGAACTCGTTCTGCTGACAATGCTTGTATTTCTTTATTTTTAACAATTTTTTTTAATAACTGGAATGTTTTTTCATGAATTGCAAAATCTGGAAATCGAGCTTTAAATCTTGCTACTCGAATCACTCTTAATGGATCTTCAGCAAAGGCATCGCTGATATGGCGAATAATTTTATTATCGATATCCTCTATACCTTTAAAAGGATCAATGAATTGTCCTGAGTCATCCATGGCAATCGCATTCATTGTAATATCACGCCGCTTTAAATCTTCCTCGAGCGTTACGTCTGGCGAGGCATAAAATTCAAAGCCATGATAGCCTTTTGATATTTTCTTTTCTGTCCGTGCTAATGCATATTCCTCATGACTATCCGGATGCAAAAAAACTGGGAAATCTCTGCCTATGGGTTTAAAGCCAAGTTTAATCATTTCATCTGGTGAGGATCCTACCACAACATAATCAAAGTCATTGGTTCTAATGCCCATGATTTGATCACGGACTGCTCCACCTACAAGATATTTCTTAATCATGCAATTTATCTAAATACGTTTCAAGTTCAATAAGCGTTGATTCAAATTGATAAGCATCATTAATAGTGGTTACATTATCTAATTCCATAGATTTTAAATTATCACGTGTAATTAATTTAACAGGGCTAAACTCCAATAATCGCACCATCGCATATGATAAGTTCCTTGATAACGGAATAAACAATCTTTGTTTATGCATAGAGTTGCTGATTAATTTTAGCAGTGACATAAATGTATATATTTTTGGCCCCCCCACATTATATATTTTTTTAAAAGTCTTTTTGTCATCGATACTTTTAACAATTATAGAAATTAAGTCATTAACGGCAATCGGTTGAAATTTGGCTTTTGAGGAGACAACAAAAATTATCGGTAAAAATTGAATCATTTTGCTAAATAAATTAATAAAACTATCATTTTCACCAAATACAACGGAAGGTCTAAAGATCGTCCAATTAGAGGCTTTGCATATTTCCTGAATATATTTTTCGCCTCTAAACTTTGATTTTAAGTATTTACTGGGTGCATTTTTTTCAGCTCTTAATGCACTTAAATGAATAAACCTTTTTATTTTAAGTTGCTTGATCAATCCCGCTAATTTTTTTAACCAAATTGCATGTATTTCATCAAATTGATTAGTGTGGTTCTCATGCAGAATACCAATACAATTAATAACGGTATCAGTGCCCTTTAATAATTCCAATAAATTAGATTTTGAGTTGTATTGAACCAGTTTTAAGGAGGGGAAAACTTTGAGATGGTTGGCGCGAAATTTGTTTTGTGTAAAAAGTCGAATTTCAACTTTATGCTTGGCTAATGCATAGATTAATTCTGATCCAATAAAACCAGATCCCCCAAAAATTGCAATGACATTCATATTATCAAATCTGCAATGTACGCATTATGAGGTAAATTAATCCAACAATTACGCCTAGATAAAGAGAATAATTGAAAATGGTTTTAATTAAAAACAAATATTTTTTATTTTTCGTAACAAAAAAGAACACTAGAAGAACAGCGCAGGTAATAACAAGAAAGAAAATGGTAAGTCTTAATAAAAGCATTATTCTTCCAGTATCTCGGCAGTTTCATTTAGCTCTGTGTTCATCTTTGAATATTCCTCAGCTAAATTAGCGGTTGCCACATCATTTGTATCTAACGTTTTAATTTCCCATTTATTTTTTTCTTCCACAAGCTGTCGTAACAAACGATTATTGAGTTCATGTCCAGATTTATACGCTGTAAATTTTCCAATAATAGGCTTGCCTAACAAATACAGGTCGCCAATTGCATCTAGTACTTTATGCCGAACAAATTCACCCGAAAATCGTAATCCATCTTCATTTATTATTTTTCTCTCATCTAACACAATGGCATTGTCCAATGAACCTCCTCTTGCTAATCCATTAGCTCTTAAAAATTCAACTTCATGCATGAAACCAAAAGTTCTTGCACGGCTAATCTCTTGAATATAGGAGTCTTTAAAAAAGTCTATTTGTACATGGCTGTCTTCATCCTTAATAGCAGGATGTGGAAAATCAATAGTAAAATCAATCATAAACCCTGGATATGGTTCAAATTTTGCAACCTTATCACCATCCGTTACCACTATAGCTTCTTTAATAAAAACAAACTGCTTCGGTGCAATTTGCTCCTCAATGCCTGCACTTTTAATAAGGTAAATAAATGAAATAGAACTGCCATCCATGATAGGTAATTCTGCGCCATTAACTTCAATTAAAATATTATCAATACCCAATGCAGATAGCGCTGACATAAGGTGTTCTACCGTCGCAATTTTAAATTCAGCTGTACCAATAGCTGAGCATAATTTTGTATCTTGCACAATATTTGGGCTGACTTGAATTTTCATTGGAGTCGAAAGATCGGTCCGACAAAAAACAATGCCATGATTTTGTGGGGCTGGTTTTAGGGTTAACTTTACTTTTTGGCCTGTATGAAGACCTACTCCCACGGTAACGACAGAATTTTGAATGGTTTGTTGCTTAATCATTTACTTTTTTCTTAAAAAAGAAGGGATATCATATTCGTCATCCGCTTGAGCCTTCATAGCATCTATATCATTCTCAGAATTATCAGCGAAGACATTCAGCAGATCCTCATTCGTATTTTCTGATACTGTTTCGTCATCGTGCTCTTCACTTTTATCCTCAGTCTCATACACAAAACTTTTCATAACATCAGCTGGCTCATTCTCAAGACCAGATTGATTTGTTAATCCTGTTGCAACCATTGTTACTCGAATACTATTTGCCATAGCGTCATCAATAACATTACCGACGATGATATTAGCATTCTCAGCAGCGTACTGTTTTATGATTTCCATTACTTCAAAATATTCTTTCATTTTGAAATCACGACTTGCAGAGATGTTGACCAAAATACCTTTTGCATTATTCAAATTAACATCTTCAAGTAAGGGGCAAGCTACAGCTGCCTTTGCGGCAATAATGGCGCGATCTGAACCCTCAGCGAAACCTGAGCCGATCATTGCCATACCCATTTCGCTCATTACAGTTTTGACATCAGCAAAATCTACATTAATCATTCCTGGGCTATTGATGATTTCAGCAATTCCAGCAACCGCACTATACAAAACATTATTTGCTGCCCCAAAAGCATCAACAAATGTAACATCCTCGCCTAACACCCCCATTAACTTTTCATTTGGAATAGTAATTAAAGAATCAACATGTTTGATAAGCTCACTAATACCCTCCTTTGCTACTTGAGTTCGTTTCCCTTCAAACTCAAAAGGTTTAGTAACTACAGCAACCGTTAAAATACCTTGTTCTTTTGCAATTTGTGCGATGACAGGTGTTGCGCCTGTCCCCGTTCCGCCTCCCATTCCAGCAGTAATAAAAAGCATATCAGCGCCCTGAATTGCTTCAATAATTTTATCTCTATCATCTAATGCTGCTTGTTTTCCAGTGTCAGGTCTCGAGCCTGCTCCTAATCCTTGGGTTAAAGACTCACCAATTTGTACAATATTATTTGCCTGACTTTTTTGTAAGGCCTGTAAATCTGTATTGGCACAAATAAAATCGACACCAACGACATTTTTGTCAATCATGTAATCCACTGCATTGCCGCCACAGCCACCCACACCCATGACTTTTATAATGGCTTTTTGTTTTTTATTTTCAACAACTTCAAACATAAGACACCTTTATTTAATTCTTAAAAATTACCCTGGAACCACATTTTCATCTTTTTAAACAAATCAACTACTGAGTTTCCATCTGGCCAGTGATTCTGGCCACTATCAATTTCATCTTTTGCCATTTTAAGCAAACCAATTCCAGTTGCATACCTAGGATTTTCCACTACTTGAAGCAATCCATCAACATCTCTTGGAATGCCAATCCTAACGGGCATATTAAAAACTTTTTCTCCCAAGTTTACGATGCCCTTCATCATGGAGGAACCTCCGGTGATAACAACACCAGAAGCTATAACATTTCCCATTCTGCTGCGTTGCAATTCATTTCTTACTAATTCAAATAACTCTGTTACTCGTGGTTCAATTACTTGGGCTAAAGCTTGCGTTGTTATTTTTTTTGGCTCTCGTCCATCCACTAAAGGAATTTCAATAATTTCATTGGTTGAAGCCATTAATGTGGTGGCTGCACCATGATTAATTTTAATATCTTCTGCCGATTGCAGGGGTGTTCTAAAAGCCACGGCAATATCATTTGTAATTTGATCGCCTGCAATTGGAATAACCGTTGTGTGCTGAATAGAGCCATTTTTTATAATAGCGATATCGGTAGTACCTCCACCGATATCAACTAAACATACTCCCAAATCTTTTTCATCTTTTGTCAATACCGCTTCACTCGATGCAAGTGGTTGCAATACCAGCTCTAGAACTTCTAGACCACACCTTTTTATACATTTAATAATGTTTTGCGCTGCCGCAATAGCCCCAGAAACAATATGAACTTTTACTTCTAAGCGCATACCACTCATACCGAGTGGCTCTTTAATATCACGTTGGTCATCTAGCACATACTCTTGGGTTAAAACATGCAGTACTTGTTGGTCCGGAGGTAAGGTAATTGCCTGGGCAGTTTCAAGGACGCGATCAATATCCATCTGACTCACTTCTGAATCCCTTACTTTTACCATGCCATGTGAATTTAAACTCTTGATATGACTTCCGGCAATGCCTGTATAGACATCTTTAATTTTACAATCCGCCATGAGTTCAGCTTCCTCAACTGCACGTTGAATGGCTTGCATGGTTGAATCAATATTGATGACAACACCCTTTTTTAAACCTTTCGATAAGTGCTGCCCCAGTCCAATAATTTTAAGTACGCCGTCTTCTTGAAGCTCTGCCACAATGACAACAATTTTTGATGTTCCAACATCTAAAGCCACTACTAGTTTCTTATCTTCTTTTCCATTAATCATAAGGTGGCTTTTTCTTTTTTAATTGTTTTTTCATTTAGTTTTTTAATGGCAAAGCCATCTTTGTACCTCAAATCAACATACTCAATACGATTATTGATTTCAGTTAACACTGTTTGGTAATGTTCAACAAAAATATTTAATTTTTTTAAAATATCTTTTCTGCCCAACACTATCTTTATATTATTATCGGTGTGTATTTCCCATGATAATCTATTGGACAGTGAGATTGTACCAATTTGCATTAACTCTTTTGCAAGTATTTTGTTTATTTCAAAATATTTATTTGTAATCTCCTCAGTAAAATCTTTTGGGCCCCAAAAAAAAGGCAGGTCCTCTTGATAAGCAGCATTAAAAAGCTCGCCTTTATCGTTCACTAACCCAATATTTCCCCATCTTGCAATTACCTGATGCTCCTCAATTGTTATCTCAATTTTATCTGGCCATTGTCGCCTGACACTGACTTCACGAACCCAAGGTAATTTTTTAAAAACATTACGAGTTAAATTTAGATCAAGACCAAAAAAATTTCCTCTGAGATATTGCTTAATAATTAAATCAACCTGCAATGCGTCAACCTTCTCATATTGATTTTTAATCTGAATTTCATTGATAGGAAAATTACCACGAATTAAAAGTTGTTGTGTAAGAAAAATAAAAAGCGGGATCATTAAAAGATAAGCCAATAAAGTTAACCGCTTTAGAGCTTGTAGATCATTCAACATAAGCAGTTTGCAGTATTCTTAAAACTAACTCGTTAAAACTAATACCATGTGTCTTTGCAGATAATGGTACTAAACTATGGCTGGTCATTCCTGGAATGGTATTAATTTCAATAACATATACATTAAGCATAGAATCTACTAAAAAATCGACGCGGCCCCAACCACTGCAACCCAATGCTTTAAAAGATGCTAACGCAATTTTATTTATTTTTTCATGCAAGTCTTTTTGAATATCGGCAGGACATATAAACTGAGTATCATCTCGAATATATTTTGCTTCGTAGTTATAAAACTCACTATTTGGGATGATTTCAATCACAGGAAGTACTTCATTATCAATAATGGGTATCGTCAATTCGCGTCCAGAGATATTTTCTTCGGCAAAAACAATATCATCAATCTTTTTTGCCTCATGCAGAGCATGTTGAAATTGCTCTTCAGTTGACACTTTATAAACACCAATACTTGATCCAGAATTTGATGCCTTTATAAAAAATGGATTGTCTAACTCTTTGCTTACATCCCTAAAATTTGATTTCTCATTTAATAAAAGAAATTTTGGCGTTGGAATGTTTGCTGCTAAAAATATCTCCTTAGATTTATATTTATCCATTCCATATGCTGAAGCTTGGGCGTTACTACCTGTGTATCTTATTCCCATCGCATCCAAAATACTTTGAATTTTGCCATCTTCACCATCTTTTCCATGTAAACATATAAAAGCAGAGTCATATTTTTTTAGGCCAGTTAAGGACTCATGCTTTGTATCAAAAGCAAAAGCATCAATTGATAATTCGAGTAACGCTCTCAGAACAGCATGTCCACTTTGTAAAGATATCTCTCTCTCATTCGAGTTACCCCCCATTAAGACAGCTACCTGACCATAAGAGCTAGGAGTCAAGTTGCTCTCCAATTATTCTAATTTCAGTCACTAGCTTTATTTTCTTTTGTTTGAAAACTTCTTTTTGTATTTGCAAAATTAAATTTTCGATATCTGCTGCAGTTGCATTGCCTTTATTGATAATAAAGTTTGCATGTTTTTCTGACACCTGTGCGCCACCAACTTGAAAACCTTTCAAGCCACATTCCTCTATTAATTTAGCTGCAAAATAGCCCTCCGGATTTCTAAAAGTAGAGCCAGCTGTTGGCCAATTGAGCGGTTGCGCTTCCTTTCTCTTTTCTAATAATACTTTTATTGCTAGCTCTGCATCATCTTTGTTACCTTTATCAAACTTTAACCAAGCGGCAATAAAAAATTCTGTGTTATTTTTTTTATTTTCAACGTGCCGATAAGAAATGGCAAAATCTTGTCTTTTTCGTATATGTTCAACACCGCTTTGGTCAATAGTTAAAACTTTCTCTACAAAATCCCAGGTTTCAAATCCATAGCATCCTGCATTCATAGAAAGCGCGCCACCTAAAGTGCCTGGTATTCCTGCCAAAAAAGCAGAGTTTTTATAACCCAATTTCGCCACATATTTTGCAAGTTTACTGCAACTCACTCCAGCCTCAGCATAAAAGGAATTATCATCAGTAGAAATATCATTTAATCCTTTATGCATTGCAATGATAGTGCCTTTGAAGCCACCATCCCTAAATAAGGTATTGGAACCTAATCCAATAAATAATATTGGAAGTTTAAAATTTTTGTCTTTTAGGTTCTGTGACAACATTCTCTTATCTGAACAAATGTAGAAATTTTTTGCCTTCCCTCCGACACGCCAACTATTTAATTCTTTTAAGGAAATATCAAACAATATTCGATCTTTAAGCACTATGAGTTTCCGGTAAATTGTTGTGCAAAATTTCCAATTGATCCCGCTCCCATTAGAATAACGATAGAATCATTTTTTATTTCACTTAAGATTATTTTTTTTGCACTTCTTAAATCTGGCAAGTAAAAAGTTTTTTTGTTAGCAATCGCTTTAATCATCGACTGTGTCGAAATATTTTTAATAGGTCGCTCACCGGCAGGATAAATATCGAGTAAAAATAATTTATCTGGCATTTTTAATGCTTTAATAAAATCATTGAAACAATCACGAGTCCTTGTGAATCTGTGTGGCTGAAAAACTAAATTAATTGTTTTGTTCGGGTAACCTTTTCTTGTTGCCTCAAGGACAGCTTTTATTTCGGTTGGATGATGACCATAATCATCAACCAGTATAAATTTCTTTTGCTGTTGAAAACAGTTATTAAAAATTTCATACCTTCTACCAACACCTGAAAAATTCTTGAGTCCTTTTTTTATATCAGTGATAGAAAGTCCATACTCCAAAGCAATGCCGATAGCAGCAAGTGCATTTCTAACATAATGCTCACCAGGTAAATTAATTGTTACCTTAAATGATTTAAATTTATAAGCTTTATCTTCAACCACAAAAGACATTTTATTTTCATGATGCTCTAATTTTTTTGCTTGAATTAATGCATTTCGATCTAGTCCATAGGTAATCACCTGTCTTGAAATTTTAGGGATAATTGACTTTACGTGTTCATCATCAAGGCATAAAAAAACTCTGCCATAGAAGGGTGTTTGATGAATAAAATCTATAAAAGTATTTTTTAACCTTTCAAAGTCCCCCTGATATGTTTCCATGTGGTCATGATCAATATTAGTTACCACTGTATTAATTGGATTAATATGTAAAAAGGAAGCATCCGACTCATCTGCCTCAACAACAAATAATTCACCCAAACCTAATTTTGCATTTGCCTTCATGGAATTTAAACGTCCGCCAATTACATAAGTGGGGTCTAATTTTCCAACTGATAAGACGCTAGCAACTAAACTAGTCGTAGACGTTTTACCATGCGTACCTGCAATGGCAATTCCCTTCTTAAATCGCATAAGCTCTGATAGCATTTCAGCTCTTGGAATAATTGGAATATTATTTTTTTGAGCTTCTTTAATTTCAATATTATTTTTTGGTATTGCTCCAGAGACCACAAGAACTTCTTTACCTCTAACATTTGATGCCAGATGTTTCGAAAAAATTTTGATGCCCATCTTTTTTAAAGATTTTACTGTTGGAGAAGTTTGCAAATCAGATCCCGATACAATAAATCCTAAATTATGCATAACCTCTGCAATGCCACTCATACCAGACCCACCAATACCAAGAAAATGTATTTTTTTTACTTTATCCCTCATATGCCTCCAAGCAATATTTATAAATTGCATCACACGGCTCAATAGTTTTATCTTGTTTGGCTTTCTCTGCCATTTGTTGACATCCTGATCTTGTTAATTCTTTAATAAGTGAAGGTAGCTCTGTCTCGATATTTTCTTGCAAAATAATATAGGCCCCCTGCCTCTGCTCTAAAATTCTGGCGTTATAATATTGATGATTATCAACTGCAAATGGATAGGGAATTAATATACTCGCAACTCCGATTTGACTCAGCTCAGACACTGTAATTGCCCCAGAACGTGCTATCAGTATATCCGCCCATGAATAATAATAATTCATGTCATATAAAAAATTTTTAACCTCAATATCAACATCTAGCTCATGATATAAATCTACTAGTTCTTGGTAATGTTTTTTACCCGACTGATGTATGACTTTTATTTTTTTATTCTTTGATAACGAATGAAGAATCTGAGGAATAGTTCGATTAAATTGCATAGCACCCAAGCTTCCTCCCATAACTAAAATTCTTAATGGTCCTGATCGATTTAAAAATCGTTTGCTGGGTTTTTCTATATTAAATAAATCGTGCCGAATGGGATTGCCAATTACCTCTCCTTTTAGCTTTTTTAATTCAAAACCTAAAAAAATTTTTTGGCTTATATAAGAAAGAAGCGAATTACTTAATCCTGGAATTGCATTTTGTTCATGAATAATAATATGAATTTTAAGTAACTTGGCTGCAACTGCAACAGGGAAGCATATATACCCCCCCATTAAAATCACAAAATCTGGTTTTACTTTTTTAACTTCGAGAAAAGCAGAAAATATAGCTTTGACCAAAAAAAATGGAGTTTTCACCCAATGCAGTATTCCCTTACCACGCACCCCCTGCATTGGAATACTAAAAAAGTTATATTTTGTCTTGTCCACTAAATCATTTTCCATGCCATGCCTTGAGCCCGCCCAAAAAACCTCTGATTGGCGTTCTAAAAAAAATTGTGCGATCGCCAATCCAGGGTAAATATGTCCCCCTGTACCCGCTGCCGCAACTACTATACGAATCTTTTTAATAGAACTGGCCTCTTATATTTTTTCTATTTTCATGATCAATTTTTAGTACGATTGAAAGCGCGATAATATTCATTAAAATACTACTTCCACCATAAGAAAGCAGAGGTAATGTTAAACCTTTAGTTGGAAATAACCCAACATTCACTCCCATATTAATAATTCCCTGAAGACCAAACCATAGGCCAATACCTTGCGCCATTAATGCAGCAAAATGTTTTTTATTTTGGATGCTTTCTTTTGCGATTCCAAACATTCGTAAGACTAAATATGCAAATAAACAAATTACAATTGTGACACCAAGAAAACCAAATTCTTCACCAAGTACCGCTAAGATAAAATCAGTATGTGCTTCTGGTAAATATTGTAATTTCTCAACACTGCCTCCCAGCCCAACACCAAAAAACTCACCCCGTCCAAATGCAATTAATGAATGTGTTAATTGATAGCCTTTTCCAAAAGGGTCTGCCCATGGGTCAAGAAATCCGACAATACGTTCCATTCGATAAGGTGAGCTAGTAATTAAAAAATAAATACTGATTGGGGCAAAAATAATCAAACTAAAGAAAATCTTATAAGTTAAGCCACCTAAAAATAATATACCTAACGCAATTAAAGTGATGACTGCTAACGCACCAAAATCAGGTTCCAATAGCAATAAAAATCCTGTAAAAACTATTACACCAAGCATGGGCAGAAAACCTTTCATGATTGTTCGCATTTGCTTTGATTTTCTTAAGACATAATCTGATGCGTACATGATTGTAAAAAGCTTTACTACCTCTGAGGGTTGAAAATTAGTAAAACCGAGTGAGATCCATCGTTGACTGCCATTTACCTCACGCCCAATGCCTGGGACCAAAACAAGTATCAGCAAAACTAAACCCATAATAAATAAAAATGGTGCCATTTTTTGCCAAAAATAAATTGGTATCAAAAAACAAATATAACCAATAAAAAAGCCAAGGGTTATAAAAATAAACTGCCTCAATAAATAATAATAATTTTCATAATTGGATAATTTACTTGCTGCAGCAATATCAACCGATGATGAATAAACCATAACCAGGCCAATGCCAAGGAGAATTAAACTGACCCAGATTAAATTGTAGTCATAGATGGGTAAATTATAATTTTTTTGTGATGAAAATATTTTCATGTTAATAAATGTACATTATTTGTAAAATCATCCCCTCTAGCCATATAGTTTTTATACATATCGGTACTTGCACATGCTGGAGCCAATAAGATAATCTGACCCTTTTTTGCTTGTGCATAAACAAACTTTACTGCTGTATCCATTGCGCCACAATTTTTAATGCTAAGGTTTTTAATATTAGAAAATTTTTCTTGGAATAATTTTGCATCTTTTCCGATTAAAGCAAGGGTTAAAACATTGTTACCTACAATTTCTCTTAATGGTTCTAAAGATTGATTTTTACTATCACCCCCAACAATTAAGTGAATTTTTTTATTAGGAAAACTTTTCACTGCTGCAATAGATGATGCAATATTCGTTGCTTTTGAATCATTATAAAAATCTATACCTTTAATGTTTCTGACCCATTCGAGTCGATGTGGAATTGCATTAAATTTCTCTAATGCTATTTTTGTAAAATCAAACTTAGGAAAAATTAATCGGATAGCAGCAACTGCCGCCATAATATTAAATACATTATGATTACCTTTTAAAGTCATCGCAGAAACATCAAGCAAAAAATCTTTTTTATCTTGAATTAAAGTCTTATTACGAAGTTTGCTGACATAATAATCAGGGCAATCTTCTTTAAACAATAAACTTAATGATGTTGTATCTTTATCGTACCAATCATGAAGGTTAGGATCATCATAATTAATGATTTTCTTAATTGATTGTCTGTGAAGATTTTTTTTCGCCTCCACATAATCCTTAAATTTTTCATAACGATCCAGATGATCCTCACTGATATTTAATGTAACTCCCACGTGAAATTTTAAATCATTATTTATTTCAAGTTGAAAACTAGATAATTCGACAATTAAAACCTCTAAATTTTTATTGGGAAAAATATCTAAAACTGGCTTACCAATATTCCCAACTGCTTCTGTATTTATTCCATATTCCGTCAAGAAAAATTTTAATAGCGAGCACGTCGTTGTTTTGCCATTGGTTCCTGTTACCCCAATAAGTTTACAATTATTGTCATTTATTTCTTTGGCAAGAAAATACAGGTCATTAATAATAGCTACCCGATTTTTTTTTAATTTAGCTTGAATGTTATTGTCTAATTTGATACCCGGACTCAGTGCAACACAATCAAAATTTTCAAATGGGATTTCATTGATATCATTCCAAAAATAATTTTCTATTTTATGGTTTCTACCTATTTCTTTGAGTTGATCTAAAGATTTATTTTTATCATAAATTGAAATTTTTCTACAGCGACTTGATAGATAATTCAGTATGGATACTCCTGTTACTCCCATACCAATAATTAAAATTTGATCAGTATTTATATTTTGCATTACCTAATTTTAAGGCTAGCCAGTCCAATAAGAACCAAAATCATAGATATAATCCAAAATCTCACTACCACCTGCGTCTCTTTCCAGCCCTTTTTCTCATAATGATGATGCAATGGAGCCATTAAAAAGATTCGCCTTCCTTGTCCATACTTATTTTTTGTATAACGAAAATAACTGACTTGTAATGCAACTGAAATAGTCTCAACCACAAACACTCCTGCCATGATAAATAATACGATTTCTTGTCGAACAATCACGGCGAGCGTGCCCATTGCTGCACCTAACGACAATGACCCGAGGTCACCCATAAAAACTTCTGCTGGGTAGGCATTAAACCAAAGAAAGCCTAATCCAGCACCAGCAATTGCTGCACAAAAAATTGTCAGCTCACCAATGCCTACAATATAAGGAATACCTAAATAAGATGAAAAAATAGTATTTCCGCTAAGGTAGGCAAAAACCCCCAAGGCGCTAATAACCATTACAAGAGGCATGATCGCTAATCCATCAAGGCCATCAGTTAAATTCACGGCGTTACTGCTACCAACAATAACCAGGTAAGTTAGAAACAAAAATCCAAATGTACCCAAGGGAAGACTTAAATTTTTAAAAAAAGGAATAAGTAACTCTGTTTGTTGTGGCGATGATGCCGTCATTAATAGGTATATTGCAACACCCAAACCAATCATTGATTGTAAAAAATATTTTTGTATTGCTGTTAAGCCATCAGATTGTTTCTTCCTTATTTTACTGTAATCGTCAACAAGGCCTATTAAACCAAAACCTATTACTACAATAATTAACAACCAAACAAAACGGTTAGATAGATCGGCCCATAGTAAAGTAGAAATTAAGATCGATATAATTATTAAAGCCCCACCCATTGTTGGGGTGCCTGTCTTTGCTATATGACCCTCAGGTCCATCAGCCCTGATATATTGACCAAAGCTGTAATCACCTAATTTTTTAATAAACCATGGGCCAATAGTAAATGAAACAAACAGCGAGGTAATGACAGCAAGAACCGCTCTTAATGAAATATAATTAAAAACACTAAAGCTACTAAAACTATCTGATAGCCATCGAAAAAATTCCAGTAGCATAAATTAACATCCAAAAATAATTAAAAGTTTTGTATGGCTTCAATGATATCTTCCATCTTCATTGAACGCGACCCTTTTACCAAAATAATACTATTTGATTTTAAATTTTTTTTCAAAGACTCAATTAATAATTCTTTGGAGGAATACCAAAAATTTTTTTTAATATCACTTTCGGTATTTTTAAAAAATATGCCAAATCTAAAAATTAAATCAATATTTTTATTTTCAGCATAACTTATTATCTCTTGATGGTATTGCTTAGCACTCTTTCCCAGCTCTGCCATATCGCCAATTACTGCAATTTTGTAACCTACCATATCACTGAGGATATCAAGGGCTTTTTTCATAGAAGTGGGATTGGCATTATAGCAATCATCAATGATCGTCATACCGTTTTTCATTCGCTTAAACTCTAATCGGTGTGGAATATTAAAATTTATATTTTTAATTTGATTAAATTCTTCCTCTACGAAATCCAGTTCTGTTGCAACTCCAATGGCACACATGAAATTAATAGCATTATGTTCAGCAATAAATTTTATTTTTTCAATAATCTTCTTACCTTGATAATAAAAATTATACAAATTATGAGTTTTTTCATAATAAATGTCTGCTTTATTTGATTTACCAAATGTTATTTTCTTTTGCTGCAAACCATCAGATAACAATTCATAATAATCATCATCAAAAGGTAAAATTAAAGTTCCAGTGGGACTTGTATTCAAAAGTAATTCTTTTTTTGCTAAAGCAATATTTTTTCTTGTACTAAAATTTTCGATATGCGCCTCCCCGATGTTGGTAATGACCGCTATATCTGGAGGAGCTATTTTAGAAAGATAATCTATTTCCCCGCTATGATTCATTCCCATCTCAAGAATTGCTATTTTATGTTCTACCTTTAGTTTGAATAATGTCAGTGGTAAACCAATATGATTATTTAAATTGCCTTCGGTCGCTAATATTGTATGTTCGCTAAATTTATACTTTAGAATATTTAAGATAGCTTCTTTGGTAGTTGTCTTTCCATTACTGCCTGTAATAGCAATTACTTTAGGTTTTTGTTGTTGAACAAAGTATGCAGCAATTTGCGCTAGCGCGAGATCAGTATTTTCAACAATAATGCAGTTAGGCTTACTGGGTATTTGTTCTGCAATAATACAAACACTTGCCCCTTTTTCAAAAGCATCTTCAATGAAATGGTGGCCATTAAAATTCTTTCCCTTGATAGCAATAAATATTTCGTTTTCTTTGATGCTTCTTGTATCAATTGAAATTCCGGAAAAAACCTTATTTTCTAATCCGTTATTACTAACATTAAGAATCTTTAATAATGTATTTGTATCAAGTTGTACCATTTTTTTTCAATATCTTCAGCACTGTCTCACGGTCAGAATAAGGAATTTTTTTTCCTTCTATTTCTTGATATTCCTCATGTCCTTTTCCTGCAATCAAAAGTATGTTGTCATGATTAATCAGCTGCATTGCTCTTTTTATTGCTTCAGATCTGTTTTCTATCATGACATAAGGTGTTGTTATTGCAGAAACAATATGAAGCATAATTTGTGCTGGATTTTCACTCCTTGGATTATCCGATGTCACAATAATGTGATCAGCTAATTTGCTTGCAATGATTCCCATTTCTTTCCTTTTGCCTGGATCACGGTCACCTCCACACCCAAAAACTAAGATAATTTTTTTGGCAAAAGTTTCTTTTAGTGCCAACAGAACCTTCTCGAGAGCATCGGGTGTGTGTGCATAGTCTAAAAAAATATTTGTATTTTCAGCCTGCTTTAAAAAAACTCTCTCCAATCGACCACAAATTGGTTTTAACTTACCTACGCAATGAATAATTTCGTCTATATTAAATTGGTAGCCAATCAAAGTAGTAATGACTGATAATAGATTTGAAATATTATGTGCTCCAAAAAAATTGCAGCTAACATGATATTTTTTATTTCTAAAAATTAAATCAAACGTAGTACTTTTATCGTAGACGATATTTCTAGCCACAAGGTCAGCATTATTTCTTAACCCATAAGATATAATTTTTACGTTTTTTTCTTTTATTATTTGTTTGCCAATTTCATCATCCGCATTTATTACATAAAATTTTGATGCATTCGATGCAAAAAAGCTTTTTTTAATTTTTTGATACTCTTGTAAGGAGGAATGATAATCTAAATGATCTCTAGAAACATTGGTTAATATTTTTGCGCCAAAGTTAACAGCTTCAATTCTTTTCTGTTGAATTGCGTGTGAAGATACTTCCATAGCCATAAAGGAATATTTTTTACTGACGTACTGATTAATAATCTCTTGAATTACTATCGCATCGGGTGTGGTATTCAAAGTATTATTTATTTTTTTACTATCTCCATAACCCAAAGTACCAATCCATGCTGATTTTTTATTAAGGAGGGTGAGGGCCTGTTGAAGCCAGCCAACCACGGTAGTTTTTCCATTTGTGCCTGTCACCCCTATCACTTCAATTTTTTTTGAAGGATAGTTATAAAACTCTGAAGCAATTATTGAAACTTGATTTTTAAGATTGGTTATAGGAATGAAGTTAAGTTGATGTAAATCTGTTTCAAAATTTTGTGGTTCGTAAAAAATGTAAGAAGCACCTTTTTTTAGTGCATCTTGAATATAGTTTCTACCATCTTGATAATGACCAGGGTAGGCTAAAAAAATATAGCCAGCTTTTACCTTGCGACTATCACTTGTAATGCCGATACAGTTTGAAAAAATCTTGAGCAAATCTTCACTCATATGACCTTGTCATTTTTTGAGTCCGCCACAATGGTATTGTCTTTTTTCTCGATAGCGTCTTGCGGCACTGAATAAATTTTTAGTGCATCACTCATAATCGAACTGAAAACAGGTCCTGCAACCACTCCTCCATAGTAACCATCAATTGTTGGCTCATCAATCATTACCGCTAAAACAAAACGTGGATTTGACACTGGCGCAATACCTACGAAAGATCCAATATATTTGTTTTCATAGGCCCCATTAATAATTTTGTGGGCAGTTCCTGTCTTACCAGCCACGCGATAGCCCGAAACTTTTGCTTGCGGCGCTGTGCCGTCAGTCGAAACAACAGACTCGAGTATTTCTAACATTTGCCTACTGGTTTGATTTGACAAAACCTTTCTACCAATTACAGGTTCAGAATTTTTAAGCAATTTAGCAGCCTTTAATTCGCCCTCATTCGCAAAAACAGTATAAGCCTGTGCCAATTGCAATAAGTTTGTACTTAATCCATAGCCATAACTTATGGTCGCATGTTCCGTTTTTCTCCAATGCTTAAAATGGTGCACTTTACCGGAAGTTTCACCCGGAAATCCAACTCCTGTTTTTACTCCTAAACCAAATAAATTGATTGTTGACCACAGATATTTTGAATCAAGTTTTTCACAAATTAATGTTGTACCAACATTAGAGGATTTTTGTATTACTTCGCTTACAGATATTATTCCATGATCTTTTGTGTCTTTTACCGTAAAACGTGAGCCTCCTAAACGATACATCCCATGCTCTGTATCGATAATACTCTGAGGTTTAATTTGTTTAGATTCTAATGCTGCACTTATTGTTATCGGCTTAATTGTAGATCCTGGCTCAAAGATATCTGTGACGACTCTATTTCGAATGCGTGATGTGGGTTTACTTTTATTATTCGGATTATAAGAGGGATAATTTGTCATACTTAAGACTTCACCAGTTTTTGCATCTAATAAAACAGCTGATCCAGATGTCGCTCCATGTTTTTCAACTGCTTTTTTTAAAGCCTGATATGAGGTGTACTGAAGTCGCTTGTCAATTGAGAGTTGAACGTCTTGCCCATCAATAGGTATTTGTATATCTTGGAGGTCATCAACAATTCTTCCTAAATTATCTTTTAAAACCTTTTTATAGCCGGGCACTCCGGACAATAAATTATTAGCATAAAGTTCAACCCCTTCTTGACCAATACCATCAATATTTGTGAACCCAACCAAATGTGCCGTCGTTTCTCTTTCAGGGTAAAAACGATCGTAGTTTTTTTCTGTTCGAATACCAGGAATTTTTAATTGCAAAACACGCGTTGCCAATTCAGGAGAAGCTCTTCTTTTTAAATATACGTATTGTTTGTCTTTTTTGTTTAATCTTTGTTCTAAATGCTCAACCCTTAATTCCAGTAACTTGGCTAATTTTTTCTTTTGAAGCTCATTCATTTCAACCTCAGGAGGATTAACCCAAATGGTTTGCACCGGTGAGCTAATCGCTAATATTTCGCCATGCCGATCAATGACCTTCCCTCGGTAGGCATGCAGCTCTTCAATACGATTACTGGTTGCTCGACCTTTTTTTTGTAAAAAATCTGTTTGCATACCTTGAAGGTAAAAAGACCTGCTAATAAGTGTTGCAAATAAAGAGAGTAAGACAAGAAGCACTAATCGTCTTCTAAAAGTTGATAATTCAAAAAAATTTGAAGGATTTTTTGTTTTTCTAACCATTATTTCAAAATCCTTTTATCTAATTTTTTTGGGGCATACATCCCTAGTTTTTTGGTTGCAATCTCATTTATCCTGTCATTACCTGATTTTTCAGATTCTTCAATTTGTAACTTTGTTTGCTCATCCCTTAATTCAAATGTCAGTTTATTTTCTCGATCCAGTTGTGAGTAATTATTTCGATATTGATGTTCAGCATTGACTAAAGTTAATGCAAAAATTATTAACATACTAAACAGGATTAAATTTAGCCTCATTGTTCACTCACTTTCTCAATAACCCTTAATGTTGCACTTCTCGATCTAGGGTTTTGTGCAAGCTCATTTGGACTGGGCTTTATAAATTTTCCGACCTTCTTAATTTTTGCAGGCTTTATATCCTTTGCTTTAATAGGAATATTTTTGGGAAGAAAATCCGTTTTAGTTTGCAGGGTAATAAAATTTTTAACAATACGGTCTTCAAGGGAATGAAAACTAATTATTACTAAACGACCGCCGATTTTTAGTAACTCTAATGCCTTCGGTAAGGCTGTCTCTAGCTCTTGCAACTCCTCATTTGTCTGTATTCGCAGTGCCTGGAAAATTCTAGTAGCAGGATTTTTACCCAAATCTTTTTTTGGTTGCGCCTTCGCAGCAATATTGGCAAGTTCTAATGTATTTTTTATTGGGCCTTTTTCATTCCTATGTTCAATAATTTGGTTTGCAATTCGCCAAGCAAATTTTTCTTCTCCATAACTCTTAAATATTTTTGATAACTCAATCGCATCCCAAGAATTGACAATATCAAAGGCCGAAACTTTTTGATTTTGATCCATTCGCATGTCCAAGTCAGCTTGATGCATAAAGCTAAATCCGCGTGTTGGGTTATCAATTTGTGGTGAGGAGATACCTAAATCCATTAAAATTCCATCTAATTTATGTATACTTTTTTTTTTAAAATCTCTTGCATGAAAGAAAAATTGCCACGTTCGATTTCAAATCTTTTATCGTGAATTTTTTTGCCTTCATTAATTGCCTCCTCATCCCTATCAATTGCAATTAATTTGCCCTTTGCTTGAAGAGTTGACAGAATTTTTCTCGAATGGCCACCTCGACCAAAAGTACAATCTAAATAACTTCCATCAGGTTTAATATTTAATGCTGTGATAGCTTCTTCTAAAAGAACAGGAATATGACCATATGCATCGTTACTCATAAAGAAAATCCATCCAATTCTGCTGGCAATTCATCTTGATTATCAATACTGATATTTTGAATTTGATGCGACCATGCTTCCTCACTCCACAGCTCAAAATGACTTCCTTGGCCGACGAGCATGGTAGTTTTTTCAATCTTGGAAAAATTTCTTAATTCTGCAGATATTAATATTCGTCCTGAACCATCAATTGAGACATCTTCAGCGTAGCCCACCAATAACCGTTGTAATTTGCTTGATTTTTTATCAAAACTAGATAACTGCATGATTTTATTTTGAATTGGCTCCCAGGCAACTTGTGGATACAAAAGCAAACAACCATGTGGATGTGCTGTTAGTACAACAGAGCCTTTGGATTCCGTAAGCAAAGCCTCACGGTACTTTGTAGGTACTGCCACTCGACTCTTACCATCAAGATTTAAAAGAGTTACGCCCCTATACATAGCCTTTACCTAATAAAAAGATGGGAAATTACTAAACGCCCTTAGTTTCGTTAAATAATTTCCCACAAATTACCACTTTTTCCCTAACAGCTACACTATAGGCAAAAAAAAAGTGCTTTGCAAGCACTTTTTAAATTTTTTCTTTACGTTTCAAGGATTTAGATAAAAGAAAAAGTTGACCGATAAGCCGGGTTCTGTCGTGGACAGTCATTCATCTAGCTAAATAATTACTTATTTAGTCAAGCAGCCTACCCGATAACGACACGAGCCATGTCATTGTTATCCTATTTGGCCTTGCTCCAAGTGGAGGTTACCGCGTTTCACCGTAACTAAATACGCTCGTCTCTGTGGCCCTATTCCTCACCTCACGGCGTATGGCTGTTAGCCATCACTTCGCTCTGTGGAGCCCGGACTTTCCTCTATGCATAGCATAGCGACTGTCTGGTCAACTTAACAAGATTTTATCATTTTATAGCGCCAATGACTGCCATTGAATTTGATTACCCGCCATAAACGGAATTATTTCGCCCCCATCAAATTTAATCGACTTTGCTATGGTATTTTCGTTTTTTATTAGTTTTAGTTTTGTCTTATTTCTCGGTAATTGATAAAAATCTGCACCAAAAGTACTCGAAAAGTCCTCTAATTTATCAAGGGCATTATTTTTTTCAAAAATTTCTGCATAAAGCTCAATTGCCGTAGCGGCAGAATATACTCCGGCACATCCACACGCACTCTCTTTTTCCTGTCGCAAGTGTGGTGCGCTATCTGTGCCAAGAAAAAATTTTGGGTTCCCAGACACGGCTGCATTTAAAACTGCCTGCTGATGGGTGCTTCTTTTTAAAACCGGTAAACAATAATTATGTGGCTTAATGCCTCCTGATAAAAGGTCATTTCTATTCATCAGTATATGTTGCGGGGTAATAGTTGCGGCAACTTTGTGACTTGATTCGTTGACAAAACTTACGGCATCTTGCGTTGATATATGCTCAAAAACCACTCTTAAATTAGGAAAGTTTTTTGTAATACCGATCAAGTAATTATCAATAAAACTTTTTTCCCGATCAAAGACATCTACATTTCTATCACTCACCTCGCCATGGATTAAAAGGGGCAAGTCTGTCTTCTCCATTGCTTCAAAAAGGTGATAACTGTCCTCGATTGATTTTAATCCCTTTGCTGAATTTGTAGTTACGCCGGCGGGATAAAGCTTAATTCCAATGATTATTGAAGAGTCACTTGCTTTTTTTATTTCATTTAACGTTAATTCATCCGTGAAATAAAGTGTCATCAAAGGTTCAAAAATTGTAGAAAACTTTTTGATTTCTTTGTAATAAACAGTGGCTTTTTCTACATCAACAACTGGATTTTTTAAATTAGGCATTACAATCGCGCGTGCAAATTGTTTTTCTGTATCTTTTATAACGGCCTCTAATAATTTACCCTCCCTGAGGTGAAGGTGCATATCATCTGGTTTTGTAATAATTATTTCAGTCATTTTTTAATCTCAGGGCTAAATTATAAACTTCTTTTTTATTTTTATTGAATATTGCAGCCACAAGCCGAACGGATTGACTCAAAGGTAGCTCTTGCAAGATAATTTTTAGCGCATTTAAAATTTTTTCCTCACCCTCTTCAAGTTGTAAATTTGACGGGGTAATAATCAAAACAAACTCCCCTTTTACTTGTTCGCTATTTTTTTCATAGAATTGTATTAGTGTGTTTACAGAGTCTTTTTTAACACTTTCATACATTTTGGTTAATTCCCGTGCAATAACAATTGTATGCTGCTCACCAAAAATATTTAAAATTTCATGCATGGTGCTTATGACTCTATTTGGTGACTCATAAATGATGGTTGTTTTATTACTTTTATAAACTTCCAATAGTTGCTCTTTTGCTTTTTTTTGCGAATTAGGTAAAAAACCATAAAATTGGAAATGATGATCAATTATGCCTGCAATTGAAAATGCAGATACCATTGCCGAGGCGCCAGGAATAGAAATTACTTTTTGTTTTGCCTCTAAAAATGAATTAACGAGAAATGCTCCAGGATCACTGATAGCGGGAGTACCTGCATCAGAAATATAAGCTATCGAGTGCCCTTTTTCACACAAATGAAGAATTTCATTCGCTTTATTTTTTTCATTATGTTGATGAATAGCAATTAATTTTTTATTGATGCCATAAAAATTAAGTAATTTTTTTGAATGCCTTGTATCTTCGCAAACAATATAATCAACTGTTTTCAATGTCTCAATGGCGCGCATAGAAATATCATTTAAATTTCCAATGGGAGTTGCTACAATATAAAGTGAAGATTCCAAATATATTTACTTTTAAAAATTTAAATAAAAGTTATAATTCAATAATGCATAAATCATACAGTTTTTTAATTCTCGTTGCTTTATTTATCACTCAATTAACAAGTTGCGCCGCTCCTGTTGTTGGAGGCCCGGTTGCCTATGCTGATCGCCGCAGTGCCGAGGTAATTTATATTGACCAAAAATTAGAATTCAAAACTATTTTAGAGACACAAGGTATCAATGAAAATGATAATTTAAGTTTTGTTAGTTTTAATCAAACTGTATTAATTACGGGAGAAGTTCCAACCGAAGAAGTTAAAAAAGAAGTTGAAAATGCAGTTAGGAATATTGAGGGGGTTAAAGAAATTAAAAATTACCTCTTGATTGGGATATCAAGTTCTCTAAAATCAAAGGCGTCCGACGCCATCACAACCTCAAATGTAGTCTCCAGATTATTTGTAAATGAATCTAAGTCAAAATTATCTCCATTACATGTAAAAGTCGTTACTGAAAGGCAAGAAGTATACTTAATGGGGTTGCTTAATTCTAAAGAAGTTGAAGATGCAATTAAAATAGCTAAATCATCTAAAGGGGTAAAAAAAGTAATCCCACTATTTGAAATCGACGATAAATATATAAATTCTTATTGATATTCTTTTTTTAATGTTTTAGAATACGCTTTATTACCCCCCTTAAATAAAATCAAAATAAAGTTTTATGAGTAATTCCATCGTTCACCTTAGTGGTGAAACCTTTCAAAAAGAAGTTATCGAGTCAACTATCCCAGTTTTGGTAGATTATTGGGCCGAGTGGTGTGGGCCTTGTAAAATGATTGCACCCATTCTTGATGAATTGGTTGCTGAGTATGATGGAAAATTAAAGATTGCTAAACTTAATATTGACGAAAATCAAGAAATTCCCAGTAAATATGGAGTGCGAGGCATTCCTACTCTGATGATATTCAAAGACGGGAACCCTGAAGCAACCAAAGTTGGTGCTTTATCCAAATCTCAATTAACTGCTTTTATTGATAGCACGATCTAAACTATGCATCTATCTGATCTAAAACACCTCCCTATTGCCGAATTAGTCGATATGGCCATCGCAGAAAAGATTGAAAATACAGGAAGGATGCGAAAGCAAGATCTTATTTTTGCGTTATTAAAAAATAAAGCAAAAAATGGGGATACACTGCAAGGTGAAGGCACCCTCGAAGTACTTTCTGATGGATTTGGTTTCCTAAGGTCTTCAGAAGCTTCCTACTTAGCAGGTCCAGACGATATTTATGTGTCGCCTTCACAAATTAGACGATTCAATCTTCACACTGGTGATACTATCTCTGGGGAAATAAGAACTCCCAAGGACAGTGAAAGATATTTTGCTTTAGTTAAAGTTGATAAAGTCAATAATGATGTTCCAGAAAACACCAAAAATAAAATACTCTTTGAAAATTTAACCCCTTTATTTCCAAATGAATCGCTTATTCTGGAAAGAGACAAGGGTGGTGAAGAAAATTATACAAGTCGAATCATCGACATGATTTCACCAATTGGTAAAGGTCAGCGTGGCTTGATAGTCGCAAGTCCTAAAAGTGGTAAAACGGTAATGATGCAGAATATTGCCCATGCTATTACTGCAAATCATCCAGATGTTGAGCTTATAGTTTTATTAATTGATGAGCGGCCAGAGGAAGTTACTGACATGGCACGTTCAGTTAAGGGAGAAGTTTTAGCCTCAACCTTTGATGAGCCGGCAACTCGACATGTTCAAGTTGCAGAAATGGTTCTAGAAAAAGCAAAAAGATTGGTTGAACATAAAAAAGACGTGGTTATCTTGCTCGATTCAATAACAAGACTTGCCAGAGCCTATAATACCGTCATTCCATCCTCAGGAAAAGTTCTTACCGGTGGCGTAGATGCAAATGCGCTACAAAAACCAAAAAGATTTTTTGGAGCTGCTCGAAATGTTGAAGAAGGAGGCTCATTAACTATTTTAGCTACAGCTTTAGTTGAAACAGGCTCTCGTATGGACGATGTTATTTATGAAGAATTCAAAGGTACCGGTAATATGGAAATACACCTTGATCGACGAATGGCTGAAAAACGAATCTATCCGGCAATTAATGTAAATAAATCCGGTACCCGAAGAGAAGAATTGCTTATACTTCCTGAAGTATTACAAAAGATTTGGGTGCTTCGAAAACTACTCTACCCAATGGACGATTTGGAAGCAATGGAGTTTTTACTGGATAAAGTTAAATCCACGAAAAATAATGATAATTTCTTTGACAGCATGCGGGGTGGATAAAACCCATAGTTATTGATTTTTTCCAATTTTTCCAACATAATTACACCTCAATTTTTTAAGAAACGATTAAAATGAAAAAAGATTTACACCCTAATTACCCAGAAGTAAATGTCACCTGCAGTTGTGGCAATACTTTTAAAACACAATCTACAATTGGCAAAGATCTTACTATTGAAGTTTGTTCTAAATGCCACCCTTTTTATACTGGAAAACAAAAAATTCTAGACACGGCTGGACGTGTTGAGAAATTCAAACAAAAGTATGGTATGTAATTATTTTTAAAATACAAAAAAGGCAGCTTAGCTGCCTTTTTTTATATATGATTACAATATATGAAATATGATCTTGAGCATGATTGGCAAGGCAATATGTCCACTCCAAGAAAAAACCTTGGAGATAAAACAAAATTCAATCTGTTTATCGCTCTTGCTATAATTTGGGCAGCTTTTGGACTTATTGGCCATGATCCATGGGCCCCGCAAGAATCTAAAACAATTAGCCAAATTGTAACCATTATTTACAATGGTGAATTTATCGCACCCACAGAAGCAAGCAGCAATAGCTTAACAACCCCGCCATTGTATGCTTTAACAGCCTCACTTTTTGTTAAAATTTTTACCCCATTTCTAGACTTTCATGATGCGGCACGATTATCAAATATCTTATGGCTCGCTTTGACTCTTTTAGCAATAGGGATGAGTGCGCGTGAACTTTTAGGAAGAGGGTTTGGTAGGCAAGCGGGTTTAATTTTTATTGCATCCATTGGCCTTATATTAAATGTTCACACGCTAACACCCGAAGTGGCTACATTGTCAGGTTTTGCATTAAGCTTTTATAGTTGCACTTTATATTATAGACGGCCTTTTCGATCTAGTATTCTATTGGGCATGGGGCTAAGTATTGTTTTTCTAACAGGTGGATTCTTACCATTACTTTCTATTATTTTTTGTTTAGGCTGCTTATACCTTTTGACTGATTGGCAAAACAAACGATATTTAACTTATTTAATGCTATCGAGCATGATTGCATTAACCTTTATTTTTCCTTGGTTAATAACTTTTAAAAAAATAAGTCCTGAATTATTTTCATTGTGGTTACAACAACCGATTTTTAATAATTCTTCATCATTCAAATACATTTTTGAGGGTATTTCATGGTTTACCTGGCCAGCTTTACCGCTAGTTATATGGGTAATATGTAAAAATTATAAAACGTGTTTCTTGGATAAAAAATTTTCTTTACCAATAGTTTTTAGCCTGATATATCTAATTTTAATTGCTTTTAGTTATAGGCAAGATCAAATTAATTTAATGCCATTTCTTATCCCATTTTCAATATTAGGAGTGGGTGCCATTGACAATCTTAAGAGAGGGGCTGCCAGTGCACTGAATTGGTTTGGCATACTGATTTTTGGTTTTATTGGAATAATTATCTGGGTGGGGTGGTTTGCTTCCATTACTACATTTCCAAATGATCTCTATCAAAGAATTTATGAGGCATCGGCAAATTATAGTAACCAATTCTATTTCTTAAATTTTATAGTCGCATTAACAATGTCGAGTTTATGGATTTTTTATATCATTAAATCAAAAATCACTAATCGCTCTATGATTAGTAATTGGGCAATTGGTGTAACGATGATTTGGGTTATCTTTATAATGTTATGGGGTGATGCAGTGAACAATCGCAAAAGTATGAAAAATTTATTTAGTGAAATGAAGCCGCATTTAGTCCAATCTTCGAGTTGTTTGTATTCGCAATATTTAACTCACAGCCAAATAGATCTCTTCCATTACTACACGAAAATAAAACCCATTAATTATTCAAAAGATATTGATGTGTGTAAGTTAGCATTAATAGCGCTTAAGGGAGATAATGAAACGCCGGCAGAATTTAAAGATTGGCGTGAATTATGGACAGGAAAGCGACCTAAAGATAAATTTTATTTCGTTCTGCTGGGAAAATAACCTACAAATATTTTCTAATTGCTTCTGCAACATCGCTATGAAGATCATTTGATTTTTTTGATTCAACCAAATCTTTTATCAATTCCCGCATATCTGGTGCCCAAAACTTTCTTAAATGCGTAGCAATTTCTTTTTGTGCATAATCTTGGTCAGGATAGCTTTTAAAAAAGTCTCCAATTTGATTCGCCATTACGATTAAATGATCAATTTTCATAGGTCGAAATGTTACCTTGTTATTCGATGTTCATGTGAATAAATATTAAATTTTTTACTTCTAGCAAAACCAAGAAGAGTGATCTCTAAGTTTTCAGCTAATCTTACAGCTAAAGCGGTTGGTGCTGATATCGCCACTAAAAGGGGTAAATCTAAATAAGCAAATTTTTGAATCATTTCATAACTTGCGCGACTTGAGATAAGGATAAAATCGTCAGCTGATAATTTTTTTCCTAGTAAAATTGCACCAATTAATTTATCTAACGCGTTGTGCCTTCCAACATCCTCCCGAATTAATTTAATTTCTCCCTCGGCTGAACAAAGCGCGCATGCATGTGTAGCCCCTGTTGTTGACTGAATTTCTTGTTTGGATGCAAATATTTCCATTGCCTTTGAAATTTTTTCTGCAGAGAAAGTATGTGAATTATTAATTTTATTTTCAGGTAAATTAATGACTTGATTGAGACTTTCCGCGCCACATAAACCACAACCGGTTCGACCAGTAAGATTGCGTCTTACCTCTTTGAGTTTTTCAAAGCACTCCGTGCTTATATTTATTTCTAGCTCTACGCCATTATTACTTTTAACAACATTAACTGAATATATGTCATCTATTGAAGAGACAATTTTTTCTGTTATTGCAAAACCATGAGCAAAATCATTAAAATCGGCGGGGCTTGCCATCATAACAACATGTGATATTCCATTGAAAACCATTGCCACTGGTGTTTCTTCTGCTAAATATTCTTGAACGGGCTGTTTCGGTAAACTACTCTTAGAAATTTTTACTTCAAAGATTGATTTATCAGATTGAATAAGTGTCTGTGATTTCACCAAAAAACCTAATCAACTTTTTCAGTGCCTTCGTCCACAAACTTTATTTGTTTTTCACTAAAATCTTTATAATGTTTTTGCCATTCTGAAAGTTGTGACACTTTGGATACTTGCACAGCAGTGACTTTAAACTCTGGGCAGTTCGTAGCCCAATCAGAATTCTCTGTTGTAATCACATTAGCACCTGATTCTGGATGATGGAAGGTGGTGTAGACAACCCCCGGTTGCACTCTTTCAGTAATTTTTGCTCTTAACACCGTGTCTCCAGCGCGACTCGTAATGCCAATCCAATCATTTTCTTGAATTCCCCGTTCCTCAGCATCATGTGGATGAATTTCTACCACATCTTCACTATGCCAACTACTGTTTTTAGTTCTTCTAGTTTGCGCACCAACGTTATATTGCGACAATATTCTGCCGGTTGTCATAATTAGCGGAAATTTTGCATTTACTTTTTCTGTTGTTGGTATGTATTCTGTAATAAAGAATTTACCTTGACCACGGACGAATTCATCGATGTGCATGGTGGGCGTTCCCTCTGGTGACTCATCATTACATGGCCACTGGATACTACCTAAGCGATCAAGTTTCTCAAAACTGACTCCTTTAAATGTTGGCATCATTGCAGCGACCTCATCCATAATCTCGCTGGCATGCTTATAATTCATTGGGTAGCCTAGGGCGTTTGATAACATTTGCGTTATTTCCCAGTCTTCATAACCATTTTTTGGCTGCATAACTTTTCTGACAGGTGATATTCGTCTTTCAGCATTGGTAAATGTTCCATTTTTTTCAAGGAATGATGAACCTGGCAAGAAAACATGAGCATACATTGCTGTTTCATTAAGGAACAAGTCTTGCACAATGACACATTCCATCGATTCTAATGCATGTGTCACATGCTGGGTATTAGGGTCTGATTGAGCAATATCCTCACCCTCACAATAAAGCGCTTTAAATTTTCCAGCTATGGCTTCATCAAGCATATTAGGTATTCTTAAACCAGGCTCCCCTTGTAATTTAACATTCCATGCCTTCTCAAAACTCGTTCTGGTTTCATCATCGGAAACATGTCGATAACCGGGAAATTCATGTGGGAAAGAACCCATATCGCATGAGCCTTGAACATTATTTTGACCTCTTAAAGGATTCACGCCAACTCCCTCTCGACCGATATTTCCAGTAGCCATCGCTAAGTTTGCGATCGCCATCACCATTGTTGAACCTTGGCTATGCTCTGTAACACCGAGCCCATAATATATGGCACCATTTTTTTCTTGTGCAAATAGGCGGGCTGCTTGACGAATAGTACTTGCTGGGATGCCTGTCTCACTTTCTAAAGTTTCGGGTGAATTTTTTTCATCAATAATAAAGTCGTGCCAGAATTTAAATGCATCGGGCTCACATCGCTCTTGAATAAACGTTTCATCCATCAAACCTTCCTGCGCTATTACATGGGATATAGCGTTGATCGTCGCCACATTGGTACCTGGCTTAAGTTTCAGATGATAATCAGCTTTTATGTGCACGGAATTGTTAACCAAATCAATTTCTCTTGGATCCACAATAATAAGTTTAGCGCCCTCTCTGAGTCTGCGCTTCATTTGCGAAGCAAAAACAGGGTGGCCATCGGTTGGATTTGCGCCAATAATCATAATCACATCTGATTTCATAACCGAGTCAAAGTTTTGCGTGCCGGCAGACTCGCCCAGTGTCTGTTTTAATCCGTAACCTGTAGGTGAATGGCAAACACGAGCGCAGGTATCAATATTATTATTACCAAATCCGGCACGTGCTAATTTTTGTACAACCCAAACTTCCTCGTTGGTACATCTTGATGAAGAAATGGCTCCGGCAGAGTTAATGCCGTATTTTTTTTGAATGCGCTTAATTTCAGATGCTGCATATGAAATGGCTTCTTCCCAGCTCACTTTTTGCCAAGGATCTTTGATGCTTTTTCTGATCATGGGCGTTGTAATGCGGTCTTGATGAGTGGTGTAGCCCCAAGCAAAGCGTCCTTTAACACAAGAATGGCCATGATTGGCACCACCATTTTTATTCGGCGTCATTCGGACAACTTGATCACCTTGAATTTCAGCGTTAAATGAGCAACCCACACCACAATACGCACAAGTTGTAGTTACATGCCTATCTGGAATTCCTTGTTCAATGATTGAGTTCTCAATTAATGTCGCTGTTGGGCAAGCTTGCACACATGCTCCACATGACACGCATTCCGAATCCATGAAATCTTTATTTCCTGCAGATACTTTGGATTCAAAACCACGGCCATCAATGGTTAGCGCAAAAGTACCTTGCACTTCTTCACAAGCGCGAACACATCGTGAACAGACAATGCATTTCGATGGATCAAAGGTAAAATACGGGTTGGATTCATCTTTAATAGCATCTAAATGATTTTCACCCTCATAACCGTAACGCACATCCCTTAAACCAACTCGTCCAGCCATATCTTGCAACTCACAATCACCATTGGTTGCGCAAGTTAAGCAATCTAATGGGTGATCTGAGATATAGAGCTCCATCACTCCTCTTCGAAGATCCTCAAGTTTTGGTGTTTCTGTTTTAACCTCTATTCCTTCAGCTACCGGCGTAGTGCATGAGGCTGGATAGCCACGTCGCCCTTCAATTTCAACCAAACATAAGCGACATGAGCCAAATGGGTCAAGGTTGTCAGTGGCACATAATTTTGGCACATTTATGCCTGCTTCGGCAGCAGCCCGCATGATTGAGGTGCCTTCAGGCACGCTCACAGACAAACCGTTAATTTTTAAATTAACCAGTTTCTCTTTTAAACTTTTTGGCGTGCCAAAATCTTTAGTGTCATCCATTTGTCGCTATAACCCATTAATTTTATTAATTATTTCCACAGTTTAAGCCTTCGCATCAGTCTTTTCAAGACCAAAATCCTTTGGAAAGAAATTTAATGCACTGATTACCGGAAATGGTGTCATGCCTCCCATCGCACATAGCGAACCATGCACCATGGTTTCCGCTAAATCACGTAACAATTTTTCATTTTTTTCCACCTCAACACCTGACTTTATCTTGTCTATAACTTCCATGCCTCGAGTCGATCCAATTCGACAAGGGGTGCATTTTCCACAAGACTCAATCGCACAAAATTCAAAGGAATAACGTGCCATCTTTGCCATATCCACGCTATCATCGAAGGCAACAATCCCGCCATGGCCTACAACAGCATTAACTTTAGCGAACGTCTCATAATCAAGGGGCATATCAAATTGCGACTCAGGAATAAAAGCTCCTAACGGGCCACCGACTTGAACTGCCTTAATGGGTTTGCCTGTCGCCGAACCTTCACCATAATCATAAAGAAGTTCACGTAACGTAATACCAAATGCTTTTTCTATTAAGCCGGTTTTTTTTAAATTGCCCGCAAGTTGAATCGGTAGGGTGCCTTTTGAACGCCCCATGCCATAATCTGCGTAGTATTTTGCCCCTTTATCTAAAATAATAGGTATCGTAGCCAACGAGATTACATTGTTCACTACTGTGGGTTTGCCATAAAGCCCTTCAATTGCGGGAAGTGGTGGTTTGTATCGAACCATGCCTCGCTTGCCTTCTAAACTTTCAAGTAATGATGTTTCTTCACCACAAATATAGGCCCCTGCAGCACGGGTAACCTCTAATTCAAAATTAAAATCTGTACCCAATACTTTTTTACCAAGGTAGCCCTTTTCTTTTGCAATATTGATGGCTTGATTTAACACCTTTAATGCATCTGGGTATTCTGAGCGTAAATAAATATATCCTTGATCGGCACCCACCGCGATTCCAGCGATAATCATGCCCTCAATCAAAACGAAAGGATCATTCTCCATGATCATGCGATCAGAATAAGTACCTGAATCACCCTCATCCGCATTACAAACAATGTATTTTTTTTCACCTGGGGTATCAAGAACGGTTTGCCATTTAATGCCGGTTGGGAATGCAGCACCCCCTCTTCCTCTTAAACCCGATTCCGTGACAATTTTAACAATTTCGTTTGGCTTTAAATTAATTGCATTTTTAAGGCCTTGAAATCCATCTAGCTTTTCGTATTCCTCAATATTAATTGGATCTGTAATACCTGCCCGAGCAAAAGTTAAACGTTCTTGATTCTTTAACCAGGTAATTTCTTCGGTAAGTCCATGACTAAGAGAATGAACTTTGCCAAGATAAAACTCAGCATCAAAAAGTGACGGCACATCATCAATGGTCACAGGCCCATATGCTATGCGACCCTGACTCGTTTCAACTTCAATCATAGGTTCTAACCAGAATAAACCTCGGGAACCATTACGAACAATCTGTAAATTAATTTTTCTTTGGCTGGCTTCATCTTGAATCGCTTTATAAACATCATCAGCCCCTAATGAAAGAGCGGTTGAATCAATAGGAATGTATATTTTATAGCTCATGCTTTAACCTTTGATTCAGTGATTATTTGATCAATTTTGGATTGCGTAACACGCCCAATCACTTTCTCATTAATCATTACGGCGGGAGAGCAAGCGCAATTACCAAGACAATAGATAGGCTCTAAAGTTAATGTGTTATCCGCTGTTGTTTCATGATAATCAATACCTAATTTATCTTTGCAATATTGTTCAATACTTTCAGATCCCATCGATTGACAGGATTCTGCTCGACAAATATGTAAGATATTCTTCCCAGATGGCTTTCTTCTAAAATGATGGTAGAAGGTAACGAAACCGTGGATTTCAGCGATAGAGAGTTGGTAAGCCTTAGCAACTAAGGGGTAAGCCTCTTCAGGTACAAAACCTAAATCATCCTGAATGGCATGCATTAGAGGTAGAAGGGCTCCGGGTTTATTCTGAAACTTATCTATTAACTGTTTAATTTTTTCTTCGGATTCTGTTGTAAGTGCCATTGCTTAAATGTTAGTAATCATTAAATGGTTTATTATACTGTATGTTTATAAAAAATAATGGCAGTATGACCCCTCAATTGATTGATCAGTTCAATAGAAAAATAGATTACATCAGGCTCTCAGTGACTGATCGCTGTGATTTTCGCTGTATTTACTGTATGTCTGAAAAAATGGAATTTATGCCAAGGAAGGATTTGCTTACTTTGGAGGAATTACAACGCTTAGCTGAGGTTTTTATTCGCTTGGGGGTAAAAAAAATTCGTATCACCGGTGGTGAACCATTAGTGAGAAAAGACATCGATCAGCTTTTTTTGAATTTAGGTAAAAATCCGCAGCTGAAAGAGTTGACCCTGACTACAAACGCAAGTCAATTGAAAAAAAAGGCACCCATGTTAATTGCTGCAGGTGTCAAAAGAATAAATATTAGTCTCGATAGCCTCAATGCAATCAATTTCAAAAAAATGACACGTATTGGAGAGCTAAATGCGGTGTTAGAAGGTATTCATTTTGCTCGCCAATTAGGTTTTCAGAAAATTAAATTAAATTGCGTGCTCATGCGTGGCATTAATGATCATGAAATTTATGATTTAGTAAATTACGCACTTGATCATTATTTTGATATAAGCTTTATTGAGGAAATGCCTCTTGGCAATGTAGCTCATGAGCGTACACACACTTTCGTGAGTAATGATGAAGTGCTCGAAAAATTAAAGTCACATTACACTCTTAATTCGACAACACTTTCAACCGGTGGGCCAGCTAAATATTGGCATGTGGAAGATAGTCAAACTAATATAGGCCTTATTTCTCCGCATAGCCATAATTTTTGTGAATCATGCAATCGGGTCAGAATTAGCTGCAAGGGAGAACTTTACCTTTGTTTAGGACAAGAAGATAAAATTGAATTACTGCCATTATTACGAAATCATCCTTATGATGATGAGCCCCTCATAAAAGGTATTTTGGATGCTTTAAAGAACAAACCCAAATCACACGAATTTGAAATTCATAAAAAATCTCCAGCTGTCATCCGCTTCATGTCACACACAGGTGGTTAATGCAAGTTGATGGTGTAATTTTAGCTGGTGGCAAATCGACCCGAATGGGTAGTAACAAATCACAAATTCTCTTAAACAATAAGCCCCTGATTAATCATGTGTTTGATCGCTTGCATCCGCAAGTAGGCAAGATCTGGATTAGCACTAACGTTAATTTAGAGCAGTTTCCTGAAAATATTCAATTTAAAGATCAATTAGAAGAAAGTTTTGGGCCGTTAACGGGGGTGTATTCCGGTTTAAAGCAAGCACAAACGGATTGGGTGCAATTTTGTCCAAACGATTGTCCTTTATTGCCCGCAAATCTCGTCTCAGAACTGAAAAAATTTATAACGCAAGCCAATGCAGAAATTATTATTCCTCGAGTGGATGGCTTTTTAGAACCTACATTCATACTCTGCTCAAAATCACTGGTGGATGACATTCCTCTTTATGTCAAAAAACAGGGGGGAAAGCTTCAAAAATGGGTGATGGCCCATAATTATATTTGTGTTGATTTTAATGATAAAAAGCCATTTACCAATATTAATAACAAAGATGATTTGGCATTGATCGAAAATGCTTAAAACACCTTATACATTAGCGATCATTGCTGCAAATAGCGGGGTGGGAAAAACCACTTTTATTGAAAAAATCATACCGGGCTTGCTTCAAAAAGGGCTCAAGCTTTCTGTCGTTAAACATGCGCACCATAACTTTGATGTCGATCAACCGGGTAAAGATAGTTATCGATTAAGAAAAGCGGGTGCCTATCAAACATTAATCATGAATCAAAAAAGATCCGCATTATTAACTGAGTTTGCAAATGATCCCGATACGTTCGAAAAAGCTATTAAAAAAATGGATCAAAATGTTGATCTCATTATTATTGAGGGCCTAAAGTCATTAAACTTTCCAAAAATAGAAGTGTATCGATCTACAACCTCATTAAATAAATTAGTTGATGATGACCCCTCAATCATTGCAGTCGTCAGTGATATGATGTTTCCATGCAAGAAACCATTATTTGATATTAACAACACCGATGCGATTGAACAATTTATATGCAATTTAATCAAGAGATGAAAAAATCAATAAACCTAAAAAAATTATCAAAAGATCCTAGTTGTTTAAGTGATTATGATCCCAATGCTATGGATTTTGAAAAAGCACAGCTTTACCTAGAGCAATTTTTAACGCCGGTAACAGCAGTAGAAAAATTACCTATTCAAGATGCATTAGGGCGCGTAATCGCGAAAGATATAAAGTCATCGATTAACGTACCGAATTATGATAACTCAGCCATGGATGGTTATGCCATTGGGTTAAATCAAAATCAATTAACTTTTAAAGTTATAGGATCAATCTTTGCTGGCTCGACAACACTGCAAAAGATTAAACCAGGTCAAGCTATGCAAATTATGACTGGTGGAAGAATTCCCAAAGGATGTGATGCTGTCATTCCTATTGAGCTTCTAAATGAGCATGATGGCTTAATCACCATTGATGAGTTACCAAAAAAATATGCCAATATTCGAAATATTGGTGAGGATGTAAAAAAGGGTGAAGTCATTCTAAAGCAAGGACATTTTATTCGTCCTGCTGAAGTTGGCCTGCTGGCATCATTAGGATTGGCCCATATCAATGTTTTTAAAAAACTAACGGTGGTTTTCTTTTCTTCCGGGGACGAAGTCATTTCTGTTGGAATGCCAATTAAGATTGGCCAAGTATATGACAGCAATCGCTACTCGATTCGGGCGATGTTGAGTCGTCTCAATGTAGACTTTATTGATTTCAAAAATGTCATTGATGATAAGACTGTCATTAAAAAAACATTATTAAAAGCGGCTAGCAAAGCAGATCTTATCATTACCTCTGGTGGAGTCTCTGTTGGAAAAGCAGATTATATGAAAGAGGTATTAGCGGAAATTGGTGAAGTATTATTTTGGAAGTTATCTATAAAACCAGGACGACCGCTTGCTTATGGAAAAATTAAACAGGCACATTATTTTGGCCTACCTGGAAACCCCGTTTCTGCCATGGTAACGTTTTATCAAATTGTACAGCCCGCAATAAAAAAAATTATGGGGCAAACCAACTATCATTTACCTCCCTGCTTTCAAGCAAAATGTAGTACCTCTATAAAAAAAAGGCCCGGTCGTATGGAATTTCAACGTGGCGTTTTAATTAAAAAAAATGATGAATGGATTGTCAATCCTACCCCACATCAAGGCTCAGGTATATTAAGTTCGATGACTCAAGCAAATTGCTTTATTGTGTTAAATAAAAATGATTCTTTTGTCGAAAAAGGCAGCACAGTTAATGTGCAAATAATGGATGGTATCATCTAATTCGATTGCCATTTGAATGAATTTTATCAGCTATAATAGGTCAATCTAAACTAATAATTCAGTAAAGGAAAAACAGTTATGGCGGATGTTAGCCTCGGCAAAAAAGTGCCAAATTTCACACTTGCCGGTTCATCAGGTCTGCAATTTGATCTTAGTAATTTTACAGGTAAGAACGTAGTTTTATATTTTTATCCAAAAGACTCTACCCCAGGCTGCACTAACGAAGGTATTGATTTCAAAGATCACTATGAGGAATTACAAAAACTCAATACTGAAATTTTTGGTATATCGAGAGACTCGGTAAAATCTCATGAAAATTTTAAAACAAAATATAATTTTCCATTTGATTTATTGAGCGATCCTGATGAAATAGCTTGTCAGCTTTTTGATGTAATAAAAACAAAAAATATGTATGGAAAACAAGTACTTGGAATCGAAAGAAGTACTTTCATAATTGATAAAGATGGTAAGTTAATGCATGAATGGAGAAAAGTGAAAGTAGACGGGCATGTTATTGAGGTGCTTAACCATCTTAAAAATCAATCATAAAAATGGCAAAAAATAACCCCACAAAATTTTTTGTGCTAGACACAAATGTGCTACTGCATGATCCCTCAAGTCTATTTCGATTTGAAGAACATGATATTTACTTGCCCATGGTAACTCTCGAAGAGCTCGATAACATAAAAAAAGGCTTATCCGAGGTCGCACGAAATGCAAGACAAACAAGTCGCTACTTAGAAGAAATCATGACACCTTGTCTGAATCAATTGGAGACTGGCTGCCCACTCAATACCAATGGTAATAAAATTGCAGGGAAACTGTTTTTACAAACGCATCCGATTGAGTTTGATCTACCGATGTTAGCTGGCAATATTGCTGATAACCAAATACTCAGTGTTGTTGCTTATCTAAAAAAAGAACACAAAAATCGTGATGTAATCCTGGTCTCCAAAGACATTAATATTCGTATTAAAGCCAGAACATTAGGTATTAGTGCAGAAGATTACTTTAACGATAAAGTAATGGAAGATACCGAACTGCTTTATCCAGGCGTGAGAGAATTGCCTGAAGATTTTTGGGAAAAACATAGTAAGGCAATGGAATCATGGCAAGAAGAAGGAAAAATGTTTTATCGTCTTTCAGGTCCTTTGTGTGAAACCTTTCTAAACAATGAGTTTCTTTATTATGAATTTGACAAACCTTTTCATGCCATTGTTAAAACCATTGATAGAAAAACAGCTACCCTTCAAGTAGTCAATGATTTTGTGAATCCTAAGTTTAATGTGTGGGGCATTAATGCCAGAAATCGTGAACAAAATTTTGCGCTTAATTTATTAATGGATCCAGATATTGATTTTGTCACTTTGCTGGGCCAAGCCGGAACAGGTAAAACCTTGCTTACTTTGGCAGCAGGGCTAGCCCAAGTGTTAGATAAAAAAATCTACAGTGAAATTATCATGACGCGGGTGACGGTTTCAGTAGGTGAGGACATTGGTTTTTTACCTGGCACAGAAGAGGAAAAAATGACCCCTTGGATGGGTGCGCTTGAAGATAATCTCGATGTGCTAAATAAATCGGATGATGATGCCGGTGATTGGGGTAGAGCAGCGACTCAAGATCTCATTCGTTCAAGAATTAAAATTAAATCACTCAATTTTATGCGTGGTCGAACCTTCTTAAATAAATTCTTAATCATTGATGAAGCACAAAATTTAACCTCTAAACAAATGAAAACTTTAATCACTCGCGCTGGACCAGGAACAAAAGTGGTGTGCTTAGGTAATATTGCTCAAATTGACACGCCTTACCTAACCGAGGGTAGCTCCGGGCTAACTTATGTCGTAGAGCGATTTAAAGGATGGGATCATAATGGTCATGTCACATTAATGCGAGGTGAACGATCCAGATTGGCAGATTATGCAGCAGACATCCTCTAATACAATTCAATCCAAAGGTTTTTACGCTTACCTAACTGCGCAATTTTTATCTGCCTTAGCGGACAATGCATTGCTGTTTGCTGCGATTGCGTTGTTGGCGCAAATGGAAGCACCAAAATGGCATCAACCACTTTTGCTGCAATTTTTTGTCTTGGCTTATATTGTTTTGGCGCCAATTGTTGGAGCATTTGCTGACTCAAAACCTAAGGGTCAAGTCATGTTCATTTCAAATGGAATTAAATTAGTAGGGTGTTTGGCTATGTTTTTTGGCATGCAGCCTTTGTATGCTTATGGTATTGTTGGGATTGGGGCTGCCACCTACTCCCCGGCAAAATATGGCATATTAACGGAATTACTTCCCGAAAAATCACTGGTACCCGCCAATGGATGGGTAGAAGGACTGACTGTCGCTGCCATTATTCTGGGTGCAATTGTCGGTGGAATTTTAGCGAGCTACAATGTGCACCACGCAATATTGATTATCGCTTTTTTATATTTATTAGCTGCCATATTTAATCGATACATTCCTGTTTTACCTATTGAACACAAAGTTGAAAAGAAAAATCCTCTTTTTCTTTTTAAAGACTTTCTAAAATCAGCAACCAAATTAGCAAAAGATCGTTATGGTGGGCAGCTGTCGCTTGCCATTACCACTCTCTTTTGGGGTGCCGGTGCAACCCTTAGGTTAGTGATCATTGCTTGGGCAGCTTATGCGCTCAATTATGGTATTGATAAAGCAACACAACTTACCGCCGTTGTTGCATTAGGTGTTGCAATTGGGGCGGTCATCGCTGCCCGTTATGTGGAAATGCGAGATTCTGTAAAAATTCTTTCGGTGGGAATTTTAATGGGTGCATTTGTTTGCGCCATGATATTTATCTCAACTTGGTATACCGCTGCCATTGTTTTGCTTTTTATCGGAGTTTTTAGTGGTTTTTTAATTGTGCCAATGAATGCATTACTGCAATACCGTGGTCATAAACTGGTAGGGTCTGGTCACTCCATTGCCGTGCAAAACTTTAGTGAAAATTTAGGTATTCTTATTTTGAGTGGCACTTATACCATCATGGTGAAATACGAACTACCTATTAATGCCATTGTTTTTATTTTTGGCTTATTTGTATTGTTTGCCATGACGATTGCACGCATTCATTACGCAGAAAAAAATTAAGCTTAATGCAGCTTTACTTGCGCTTCGGTTCGCCGAGTAATAAATTTTGCAACCAAACGAAAGAATACAACCGTAGGCCCATGCAATGCTAAAAGATGTAATTGATAAAGCATCAAATACATAAATCGTGCAATTAATCCCTCAACAAACATACTGCCACCGGTAATGGAGCCCATTAAATTTCCTACCGTAGAGTAGCTCCCTAAATTGACCAATGAACCATAATCTTGATAGCGGTATTGTGGCAACACATCAGCTTTACCCATAACAACTTTCTTAATTGATTTTACTAGCATAGATGCTTGTTGGTGCGCTGATTGTGCTCTTGGAGGAACTGTTTCAATTGCACCTGGTTTAATTGGGCATGATGCACAATCACCAAAAGCAAAAATATTCGGGTCATCGACTGTTTGTAATGATGATAGAACATTAATTTGATTAATGTTATTTACCTTCAGCCCTAAACGAGTTAAAAAACTTGGTGCTTTAATTCCTGCAGCCCAAACAACCAATGACGACTTGATAAACCTGCCATTACTTGTTTTGATACCTGTTGGATTAACTTCAATAACGCTTTCACCCATAAACAACTTCACATTTAACTTTTCTAATTCTTTTCTGACCGACAAACTCATTCTTTCAGGCAATGCAGGCAATAAACGTTCGCTTGCTTCAATAATAGAAATTTGTATATCACGGTCGGGATTAATTTTATCTAGTCCGTAGGCAGTCATTTCTCTAGTTGCTTTATGAAGTTCTGCTGCCAATTCCACCCCAGTCGCGCCTGCGCCAACAATAACCACCTCAAGTTGCCCGGGCAATATCATATCTTTTTGAGTTTGTGCTTTTAAAATAGCATTGTGCAATTTTTGATGGAAACGTTCAGCCTGTTGCTGTGTATCTAAAGCAATGGCATTTTCAGCAACGCCTGCAATACCAAAATCATTAATGGTACTACCAACCGCAATGATTAACGTGTCGTAAGAAAAATAGCGCCGTGGAATGATTTCACTGCCATCACTATCATGAAAGGGGGCTAAGACTATGGTTTTATTTTCACGATCAATGCCATCCATTCTGCCTAAACGAAATTGAAAATGATGCCAATGTGCTTGCGCTAAATAATCCAGCTCATCTTTATCTGGATTTAGGCTGCCTGCAGCAATTTCATGTAACAAAGGTTTCCATAGGTGTGTTTTTTTTGCATCCACCAGTGTGATATGCGCTTTCTTTTTCTTGCCAAGTGAATCGCCCAGTTTGGTTGCTAACTCTAATCCACCGGCGCCTCCACCAACAATAACGACTTTGTGTATATCCTGATTGCTCATGAATTATTGATTTCCTGTAATTGTTCCATTGCTTCGAATGAATGCAATAATTTTTAATAGTTCGTCGGGGGTGATACCATCATCAGGTACCATCAACCCAAAGCCTTTAGCTCCCATACCACCATTCGTGCCGGCCCAAATTGTTTCAAACATGCCTTTGTTTGTTGCATCTTTTGGGTACCTAAAATCTGGGCCCGTTAAACCGGGCCCAACTTGACCTTTGGCTGTTGGACCATGGCACTGCGTGCACGACCATAAGTTATAGCGCTTTTTTCCATAGTTGATTGCTTCAGCATCACCAATGTAACTATTCTCACCTGTTATTAAAAAATGTTTTGCTGCTGCACTATCAAATAAATTTGGGTCAATGGTAAAAGGTGAGCCATCTGTGGTTTTCACAAATGTGATGGGCTCTGAATTTATTTCAGCAGAAATAATTTTATTTGGCTCTGTGGTTGTTTCTGATTTGATAGCAGCAGCATCGTCAACTTTTTCTGATACGTTGTTGGTTTGCGTATTATCCGAACACGAGGAGGTACCAAGACAAAAAATTAAAGCAACAAGGATTTTATTGAACATGCCAAAACTTAAAAAAAAAGACTGAAGCAATTATACTTCAGTCTTTAATTTATTTTATTGCGAAGTTGTAACGAAAATTAATTTTTCAAAAACTTCTTCATTTGATCATCTTCATTACCTGTCACGCCCTGACTGCCTTGTGTACGAACCCAAGCAATGATTTTAAGTAATTCATCTGCAGTTAAACCGTCATCTGGTGCCATAACACCAAAACCTTTACCACCCATACCACCATTAGTACCATACCAAATTGTCTCGAACATACCTTGATTGGTAATATCTTTTGGATATTTGAATGTTGGGCCAACGAGACCAGGGCCTACTTGGCCTTTGGCTGTCGGACCATGACACTGCGTACATGACCAGAAACCAAAACGTTTGCCGCCACGTTTCTCAGCCTCTGCATCGCCAACATAAATATTTTTACCTGTTTTTAAAAACTCTGCTTCGGCTGGTGTTCCTTTAAGACCTGAGCTTGGAATGGTAAATTCAGTTCCATCAGTCGTTTTGATTAATTTGATACCAGCATTCGCGATGCCTGCCATACTAAACAATGCAATAAGCAGCGATGACATGATTACTTTTTTGTTTAACATAAATATCTCCGTTATTCTTTTTAAGTCTTCCTACAAATTTGGACACTTAAAAAGTTATAAGTTCCTTGCAATAAGGGATTAAATTAATAAGGATGTTCAAGATTTCCTAACCCATAATATTACTTATTTTTACGGTTTGTGTCACCCTTTTTGACCAAAAAAACTTAATTTTTATGGCGTTTATAACCGTCCAACCGATCTTCGAAAACTGGTTCAGCATAAGGGATACCGTAGTCATCCATAATCTTTTTAATCTTATCTAAATTTCTAAATATTGCCGCTTCAATTTCATCACGACGGTCATCTTCTTTTTTTCTAACCCCAGCTGAAATATTCCAATTTGTTTTACCGGTTAAGAGTGATTGATCGGTTGCATATTCAGGTATTTGCACTACCACCATTTCCACTTTTGATTGTTTTGCATAATAACCGCCAATAGGGCCCCACTCGATTGCAATATCAATATTACCTGCAGCCAGATCTTCAATTTTCTGCCCGGGTGATTGATTTAAATCACGCTGGATTCGATAAGGTTTTGCGTTAAACATTAAGTTATTCGCATCAAGTGCCACGGCGACCGGACTTTTATCATTGATGCCAATTACACCTTTCCTTAAATCTGGTGAATCCCAATTTTCAATTGTAAAACCACTGTCCTTACGGTAAACCCAAACGTGGCCAGCACGGTAATAGGGTTTTGTCGTGTTCACCGCGTCGTAAGTAGTATTCGTGCCAATCACATAATCACAGCGATAACCATTTAACGTATTTCTTAAAAAACCAAAACGGTCTGGCCAATACTGATAAGTGAGTTCACGACCTAAATCAGCGGCAAGCACTTCAGCAATCTTATTTTCAAAGCCTTCTCCATCAGCATTGGAATAAGGTAAGTTATCTTGGTCAGCACACACCTTAAATTCATCCGCTTGAGGTACGCGACGGACGCCGCCGAGTTTTCCTTCATCGGGATTAACATCAATGGTGCGAGTTTCTGCTATCAGCATTGATGTACCAAACAGTAAAATGGTTGTTGTTTTAAATAGTTGTTTCAACATTTTGTATCCTTAATTTTTAGTTGCCAAAATTATACCTTGTTAAATAAAAGCTGACCTCATGATTATCTCTAAATCTCTAGATAAAAAAAAACACCCTACCGAAGTAGGGTGTTTCTAGGACTAACTTAACTGTATTTAGTTCTATAAAATCTTACGAGATTATAGGCTGAATACTGTTAAACCACCGCCACCAGGAGCAGCGTTGTATTTTGTTAGTTCTTTATAACCACCAGCAGCACCAAGTG
>JAFMCB010000005.1 GCA_017858095.1 Methylophilaceae bacterium
TGACCTTCGGGTTATGAGCCCGACGAGCTGCCAGACTGCTCCACCCCGCGATCGATAATCACGGCTATTTCTAGCCCTTTTGCATACATGACGCAAAGAGGTGGAATTCTAGCATCTTTTTGAATTTTGTGTCAATTTAAAAGACATTTTTTCTATAAAAAAACAGCTTAAAAAATTAACACCATGATCAACCAAATGTCGTGTCTTTTCAGCGCAATACGCGAAAGACGCGAGACTATATCAAGCCACCTAGGGAATGTCAAACAAAAATAATAATTTTTACAATTATGTTACTTGATTAACAATTGATTGATGCGTTTTACGTAGCTCACCGGGTCTTCCAGCTGTCCACCTTCGGCCAATACAGCCTGATCAAAAATGACCGCGGCGTATTCATCAAATTCTTGCGCGCTGGCATGCTTTTCTAATTTTTCAATCAGTGCATGTTTTGGGTTAATCTCCAGTACCGGTTTTGTCTCCGGCGTGTTTTGTCCTGCTGCCTTGAGGATACGCTCTAAATTACCTGATATGTCATGCTCACCAACCACCAAGCACGATGGTGAATCGGTCAAGCGATGGGTGACTTTGACATCTTTTACTTTGTCGCCCAGGGAAGCTTTAATTTTTTCTACCAACGACTTTGATTGTTCCTCAATTTTTTTCTTCTCTACTTTCTCTTTTTCTTCTTCAAGCTTCCCAAGGTTTAATTCGCCCTTCGCAATGGATTGTAATTTTTTCCCATTAAATTCATGCAAGTTGGAAACTAACCATTCATCAACACGGTCACCGAGGATTAAGACTTCAATTTTTTTCTTACGGAAAATTTCCATGTGTGGGCTATTTTTTGCCGCCGCATGCGAATCCGCCGTAATGTAATAGATGGCCTCTTGCTCAGGCTTCATGCGGTCGATGTAATCTTGTAATGCAACATTTTCGTCCACCGACTCGTCATGTGTGCTGGCAAAACGAAGCAAGCCGGCGATTTTTTCTTTGTTGCTGAAATCCTCGGCAGGGCCTTCTTTCAAAACTTTGCCAAATTCTTGCCAAAACTTTTTGTAATCTTCCGGTTTTTTCTTAGCCATTTCCTCCAAAGACGCAAGGATACGCTTAACAGCACCTGACTTGATCGTTTCCACTTGCCGGCTATCTTGCAATATTTCGCGTGACACATTCAATGGCAGATCACTGCTATCAATAACACCTTTAACAAAACGCAAGTATTGCGGCATCAACTTATCATTGGCCTCCATGATAAAAATACGTTTCACGTAAAGTTTGACGTTGTGATGACGTTCACGGTCATACAAATCAAAGGGCGCCTTGCTTGGGATATAAAATAAGGTGGTATATTCTTGTGTCCCCTCCACCCGGTTGTGAAAATACGCTAACGGGTCCTCGCTGTCATAGCTAATATTTTTATAAAACTCGTTATACTCTTTTGCCTTGATGTCTTTTTTATTGCGCGTCCAAAGTGCGGATGCATCGTTAATGGTCTCCTCTTCATCCAGCTGTACCGTCTCGCCATCTTTAAATTCGGTTTTTTTCATGACAATCGGTAATGTGATGTGGTCCGAGTATTTTTTAATCACTTCGCGTAAACGCCAATCATCTAAGAATTCGTCTTCGTCTTTTTTTAAATGCAAGGTGACCGTTGTGCCCCGGTCTGACTTTGCTATCGCTTCCAAGGTAAATTCGCCATCACCTTTTGATTGCCAACGGAAAGCGTCTTTTTCCCCTGCTTTTCGGGTCTCAAGGGTTACCTCGTCAGCAATAATAAATGCCGAATAGAAGCCCACACCAAACTGGCCAATTAAATGTGCGTCTTTCGCCTCATCACCACTGAGTTTGTTCAAAAATTCTTTGGTACCCGAGCGCGCAATGGTGCCGATATTCTCAACAATATCCTCGCGACTCATGCCAATACCATTATCAACGATAGCTAGCGTACGGTTTTTCTTATCATAATTGACGTGAATCTTTAACTCCGACTGGCCTTCGTATAACTTATTATCATTCAGCGCAGCAAAGCGTAATTTATCTGCCGCATCACTGGCATTAGAGATTAATTCACGAATCGCAATTTCTTTATTGCTGTAAAGCGAATGAATCATGAGGTGCAATAATTGTTTGACCTCAGTCTGAAAATTGAGTGTTTCTTTTTTGGTTGCCATATAAAGTTGTTCCAAGCTAATTAATAAAGTAGTTAGAAGAAGATGGGGTTAATTATTAAAATTTCAAGATGTGCTGTTTAGAGTTGACTGAGAATATATGACACGGCAACCAAACCAAAGGTAGCCGTAATATTCATACTGGAACCATAGCCATCACAGCTTAATCCGCCAGCCATGGGTTCGCTGTCACAGGTTGTTGGACGCTTAATTGGTTCGCTAGAAAAAACGGTCGGAATATTGGCTTTGAGTTTCTGTTGATTAAAATGTTGCCTTACCTTACTAATGAGGCGATCCCCCTGCGTTCTATGCAGCATATCCAGCTTAATTTGCGTTGGATCGCAACGTCCACCCGCACCGCCTGTTGTCACGACAGGGATTTGGTTCGCCTGACAAAACTCGAGAAGCGCAATTTTTACTTTAACTTGGTCCATGGCATCCAAGATAAAATCATGTTTGTGCTGAATGAGGTTGGCTATATTTTCTAGCGTCAAAAACTCATCGACGCAATGTATTTTAGCCTCAGGATTGATGGCATGCACTCGTTGTTGCATGGTTTCAATTTTTGATGCCCCTAATGTCGTGTCTAAGGCATGAATTTGCCGATTGATATTGGATTCTGCAATATGATCAAAATCGATTAATGTCATTGTGCCAATGCCATGCCGCGCTAATGATTCGACAGCCCACGAGCCAACCCCTCCGATACCGATAATACAAACGTGACTGTGTTGAAATTTTTCAAACTTTTTTTGTCCATAAAGACGAATAATGCCTGAAAAACGTCGTGCGTTATCCATCATGCTTGGGTTTCAAGAATGACAAAGGCGACAGCAATATTTTTTTCATCCGAGATAGAGAGGTGACACCGTGAGATCTTTGACTGCTTTAAAATCATCTCAATCTTGCTGTGCAGTTTAAAACTGGGTTTGCCCAATGTATCGTGCACCACCTCGATCGATTGCAGATTAATATCGCCACGTAAGCCTTGGCCAATGGCTTTTGCAAAAGCCTCTTTTGCCGCAAAACGCTTGGCTAAAAAATTTTCTTTGATTGTGACGCTTTGATAGGTTTGCATTTCCGCGGCTGTCAGTATTTTTTTGGCCAGCTGATCCCCAAACTTACTTAATGATTCTTTGATACGCATCACTTCGACCACATCGGTACCAATACCAAAAATCATCGTTTCTGTCCTTCGTCCATGCATTGTTTCATTAATTGGATTGCATTTTCCCAACCGATAAATATCGCCTTAGCAACAATGGCATGGCCAATATTCAATTCATCAATTTGTTTGATTTGTGCAATCTGTTGCACATTCTCGTAGTGCAAACCATGTCCCGCATTGACCACCAAGCCTTTCTCTTGCGCATAAGCAGAAATCATTTTAATTTTGTTTAATTCCTGTTGCTGCAAATTAGCATCAGTCAAATTAGCATAATGTCCCGTATGAATTTCAATCACGGGTGCGCCTAATTTTGCGGTTGCATCCACCTGCGCTTTATCCGGTGCAATAAATAACGACACACGAATATCAGCTTCTTTTAGTGCCTGTGTGATTTTTTCAATTTGCTGGTAATGTGTAATGACATCCAGACCGCCCTCCGTTGTCCTTTCTTCGCGACGTTCTGGTACCAGACATACATCTTGCGGTGCAACATCGAGGGCGATGGCCAACATTTCTGCAGTAGCCGCCATCTCAAGATTCATTTTTGTTGTCAGTAAAGGTTTTAGTTCATACAAATCACGATCTTGCATGTGTCGCCTGTCTTCACGCAAGTGCAAAGTGATGCTATCAGCACCCGCCTGCTCGGCCAACGTGGCGGCTTCTAGAATGCTGGGGTAGTCTGTGCCACGGGCCTGCCGAATAGTAGCAATATGATCAATATTTACGCCTAACTTCATGCTTTAATCGGTCTCCAATTCCGTGAATAATTTTTTTGAATTTAACGGTTTATCACCCAAGTAAAATGCAATTAAGTAACGCATCAGTTGTTTGCTTTGTTTTTCCGTCGTCGCATCGTCGTAATAATTTTTTGCCATATCAATTAAGGTTTTACCGCTGACGTTAATGGCATCGCTATTTTTTTTAATTTTACTTGCGCCGTAACCGACGGCATAAAAATAATTGCAATTTAAATCAATACTTTCCCCGTTTATATCACGATCCAAGGGCACTTGATAGCCTAATTCTTGCAGCAAGTTTAATTCAAACTGCCTTAAGACAACCGCTAATGCCTTGCCCTCCGCTAATTTTTTGATTGCCCGATCATAAAAGTCAAATAATTTTTCATGTGGATCCTCACGCGGTAACAATCTTAATAACAGTTCATTCATGTAAAAACCACAGACGAGCGCATCCCCTTCTAGCGAAATTAAGGCGTTACTCCATTCCAAGCTATGCAGTGTCTTTAATTCTTGATTGCCAGACCATGTTGCTTGTAATCCCTGGAAAGATTGCAACATACCTCTTAATGAAGAGCGTGGTCGCCGAGCCCCTTTTGCAACGACAGAAACACGACCCAAAGGTTGGGTAAATAATTCGACAATTAAGCTCGTCTCTTTAAAGGGATAGGTATGCAGGATATAGACTGCTTGATTTTCTTGTTTCGTGTAAGCCATGCTCTTATAAACCAAGTGATTTTAATGCGCGCTGGTCATCGGCCCAACCCTTTTGGACTTTTACCCAAACCTCAAGCCACACTTTGCTTCCAAAAAGCTTTTCCATGTCTTGTCTTGCTTTACTTGATATTTCCTTTAAGCGCTCACCTTTTTTGCCAATAATCATGGGTTTGTGAGAATCTCGATCAACAATAATGGCAGCAAAAATTCGACGCAGCCCTTCCTCCGTTTGCTCAAATTTTTCAATTTCAACCGCCATGGAATAAGGTAATTCTTGGCCCGTGAGCCGGAAGACTTTTTCTCGAATAATTTCAGCGGCTAAAAAACGTTCATTTTTGTCTGTCAATTCATCGGCTTCATAAACAAAGTCGTGCTCTGGCAAAAATTGCGCAATCACCGCCATGGTCTCATTCAAATTAAATTTTTTCTTAATGCTAATCGGCAGGATTGCTTCAAAACGACCACGCTTCTGATAATCGTCAATAAAACTCAATAATTTATTTTTATCTTTGATTAAGTCGATTTTATTCATAGCAAGAATGGCGGGTGTCTCTTTAGGTATCATTTGCATGATTTTTTCATCAATTTCATCAATAAAGCTGGGGGTGGTTAAATGCAAAACAACATCAACCTCTTTGAGAGCGTTAACAACCGACTGATTCAAACCACGATTCATCATATTCAGGTGTTTGGTTTGGTAGCCTGGCGTATCAACAAAAATAAATTGTGTCTCATCGGTAGTATGGATACCTAGCAATTGATAACGAGTGGTTTGTGCTTTCCTAGAAGTGATACTTAATTTGGTACCGACAAAATGATTTAGTAAGGTTGATTTACCAACATTCGGTTGCCCAATGATAGCGACGGTGCCACATTTTTTTTTCGCTGCCATCATGATTGAATTTTTTTTATAAGTTCAATTGCTCTCAATGCCGCCTGCTGCTCAGCTTCTTTTCTGCTTGTTGCTTGGCCCGTGGAATGAATACCTAATTTTTCAATTTCACAAACTACATCAAACATTTGTGCATGCGCTTCACCTGTAATTGCCGCAATTAAATACTTGGGTCGAGAAATCTGTTGGGCTTGCAACAATTCCTGCAAGAGTGATTTGGCATCCTTATCAATTTTTTTAGGATCAATGTCATTAATTAATTCTTTAAACCATTGCCCAATCAATCGTTGCACCGTCGCCAAATTTGCATCCAAGTAAATGGCTGCTATGAGCGCTTCCAGACAATCGGCTAAGATGGAAGGCCGACGCCAGCCTGCGCTTTTTAATTCCCCTTCACCCAGCTGCATAAAGCTTCCTAAGTCTAACTGAGTCGCAATATCGCTTAATGTTTTTGATTTTACTAAATCCGAACGCAATCGACTTAAGTCACCCTCGGGTAATAACGAAAATGTATCAAATAAAATTTCAGCCACAATAAAATTTAAAATACTGTCGCCCAAAAACTCTAATCTTTCATTATTTTTTGCCTTAAAACTTCGGTGCGTTAAGGCTTGCTCAAGTAAACTCGGATCAGTAAACGTATAGTTTATTTTTTTTTCTAATTGTTCTACGAGGCGTTTATCTATCATTACTTAATTAAATCACCCATTCTCGACGGCTCACTAAAATTAAGCCATATCACCCAGGCTTTGCCTACCAAATATTCTTCCGGCACGAAACCCCAAACACGACTGTCAGAAGAATTGTCTCGGTTATCCCCCATAGCTAAATAATGGCCTGCGGGCACGGTAAATTGGTAATCGTTGTCAGGCAAATCATGGATTAATATTGAATATTCGTGGCTACCTAACGTTTCAACGTACTCTTTTGCATTCGCCACTTGAAAATCATTCATGTTGTAAAGATAATTATCCGTAAATTTCTTGCTTACCAATTCACCATTCACGAAGAGCTCTTTTGCTTCATAACGAATCTCATCGCCCGGCAGACCAATTACCCGTTTAATGTAATCAATGCTTGGATCTTTCGGGTAGTGAAAAACAAAAACCTCGCCGCGCTCCGGTAACCCTGTGGGGATTAGTTCAATATTGAAAACGGGTAATCGCAATCCGTAACTAAATTTGTTTACCGCAATAAAGTCACCCGCAATCAACGTTGGCATCATGGAGCCGGATGGTATTTTAAAAGGCTCAACAATAAAAGTACGGATGACAAACACCAAAAGAAGGATGGGAAAGAAACTCTTCGCATACTCAATAATAATATGATCTTTCTGCTCTGGTTTTTTTTTGGATTTTAAAAAAACCAAATCAACCAGCCAAATAATCCCGGTCAAAAAAGTTGCGGCCATTAAGATTGCAGCAAAAATCATTATTCATCCACCTGTAATATTGCTAAAAATGCTTCTTGCGGGATTTCTACATTACCGACCTGTTTCATGCGTTTTTTTCCCGCCTTTTGTTTTTCTAATAATTTTCTTTTTCTAGAGACGTCGCCACCATAACATTTTGCCAATACATTTTTGCGCATGGCTTTGACCGTTTCTCTGGCAATAATATTTGCTCCAATTGCCGCCTGAATAGCAACATCAAACATTTGCCGTGGAATCAATTGCCGCATCTTGGCGGCCAATTCGCGGGCTCTAAATTGACTATTGGATCGATGCACAATCAATGACAACGCATCGACACGGTCTCCATTCACCATAATATCGAGTTTTACCAAATCTGCGGCACGAAATTCAACAAATTCGTAATCCATCGATGCATAACCTCTGGATACTGATTTTAACCGATCAAAAAAATCAAGTACCACCTCATTTAACGGGATGTCATAGGTTAACATCACCTGCCTACCCATGTATTGCATATTTTTTTGTAAGCCACGCTTGCCATTGGCTAGCGTCATGACAGGACCGACATACTCATTCGGCAACAATATATTAAGTTGGATAATTGGCTCACGAATCTCTTCTATTTTTGATAAATCAGGCAGTCGAGATGGATTTTCAATAAATTGTGTTTCTCCATTTTTTAGCAACAATTCATAAACCACCGTTGGTGCAGTGGTAATTAACTCCATCTCATATTCTCGTTCAAGGCGCTCTTGAACGATATCCATATGCAATAAGCCTAAAAAGCCACAACGAAAACCGTAGCCTAATGCCGTGGAATTTTCCGCCTCAAATGACAGTGAGGAGTCGTTTAATTGCAATTTTTCCAACGCCGTTCGTAACCCATCAAACTGGTTTGACTCAATGGGATAGAGTCCTGCAAACACTTGTGGCTTTATTTCCTTAAAACCTGGTAATGCCTTATCAGCTCTATTGTTGGCTAGTGTAATCGTGTCACCCACTTTAGCGCTGGACAATTCTTTAATGCCTGCAACAACAAACCCTACTTCACCTGCTGAGAGCGATTCCATCGGTACTGATTTTGGCGTAAACACACCCAGTTGCTCACAGACATACTCGTCGTGCGTTGCCATCAAACGAATTTTATCTTTGCCTTTTAATTGCCCATCTTTCACTCGGACCAACATGACAACACCAACATAATTATCAAACCATGCATCAATAATTAATGCTTTCAAAGGTTTCTCTCGATCACCTTCAGGGGGAGGAATGGTGTTTACAACCTTTTCTAAAATTTCTTGGATACCTAAACCTGTTTTTGCTGAACACGGAATCGCCGTTGATGCATCAATACCTATGACATCTTCGATCTCTTTTTTAACCCGCTCTGGGTCCGCTGATGCTAAATCCATTTTATTTAATACTGAGAATACCTCGACCCCTTGATCTAACGCGGTATAACAATTGGCCACGGTTTGCGCTTCAACACCTTGCGATGCATCGACAACAAGAATACCGCCCTCACAAGCAGCCAAAGAGCGGCTAACTTCATAGGTAAAGTCAACATGGCCTGGCGTATCAATCAAATTAAATGTATAAATTTGTTTATCTAACGCTTGATATTTCAGTGTGACGGTTTGCGCTTTGATGGTGATGCCGCGTTCGCGCTCAAGGTCCATAGAATCCAATACTTGTTCCTCCATCTCGCGTTCGGTCAAGCCACCACAGTGATGAATAATTCTATCTGCCAGGGTGGATTTACCATGATCAATATGGGCAATGATTGAGAAATTTCTGATTGATTTCATAGTGTCGATTCAATGTAAATAATAAAAGGCGCAACATGCGCCTTTTAATTACGGAATTCTACAGGAATTTTAATTAGAGCAGCAACGTTAATCCGTTATTTTGACAGGCACATAAAGTGTGTCTCCATTACGATAAATTAATAAAGCAACGGTTTTTCCTTTTGGAATTTTTCTTAGATCATTATTAAAAGATTGTACTGTTTTAACAGCTGAATTATTGATGGCTAAAATTACATCGCCCGCTCGAATTCCAGCTGAAACAGCGGTTCCCTTAACCTCGGTAACTAACAAACCATTTCTTCCATTCAGCTGCTCGCGGTCTTTATCAGTTAATTCCCTCAATGCTAAACCCAATCGATTAACGGTCGGTTTTTTATTTTGTTTAGCAGCCACTTGTGGCTCTTGTGTGGGCATCTCGCCAATTTTAACTGACAGCGTACTTTTTTTTCCTTTTCTTAAAATCTCAACAGGCACAGTCGTATTGGGCTTGGTGTTACCGACAAATTTCGGTAAATCTGTCGAGGTAACTATCTGCTTATTGTTGAATTTTAAGATGATATCTCCCGCCAAAAGCCCACCTTTTTCTGCCGGTGAATCTTTACCTACGCCTGCTATGAGCGCACCTTTTGTATCAGCCATGCCAAAGGATTCGGATAATTCCTCAGTAATTTGTTGAATGTTAATACCTAACCAACCACGAATGACTTTACCGTTTGCTTTTAATTGTTCGGCCACATTCATAGCTACATCAATTGGGATTGCAAAAGACAGGCCCATGTAGCCTCCCGTGCGACTATATATTTGCGAGTTAATACCGATCACTTCGCCATCAGTATTAAACAGTGGACCTCCCGAATTACCCGGATTGATAGCAACATCTGTTTGAATGAATGGAACAAAATCCTCTTGGGGTAGCGCACGTTTTTTTGCACTCACAACGCCTACCGTCACCGTATTTTCTAGTCCAAAGGGTGAGCCAATTGCAGCTACCCAGGCCCCGACTTTAACTTTGTCTGGATCACCAAATTTAACATTGGGTAAGTTTTTGGCGTCGATTTTTAATAAGGCCACATCCGTGCGTCGATCGATACCTAAAATTTCAGCTTTGAATTCGCGTTTATCAGTTAATTTAACCATCACCGTATCTGCCTGCGCGACAACGTGTGCATTCGTGATGATGTAGCCGTCACTTTCAACAATGAAGCCTGATCCTGTGCCGTTAACTCTCTCTTGCGGTAATTGTTCTTGATTTTGTGGCGGCATACCAGGAAAACCAGGTAAAGGAATACCAAAGCGCTTAAAAAATTCTTCCATGCGCTCATCATGAAAGGGACTTATTTGCTGATTGGGTAATTGTTCAACGATGGATGTAATGTTAACCACTTTATCACTTTGCTCTTCAGCCAAAACAGTAAAATCAGGCAATTGCACAGCACTCACTGGTTGCAAGCAAATTAAGCTAAAAACAAAAAGGGTTCTAATAAAAAAATTCATAATTTTCCTCTAAGCATTACTCGTTTTCATTAAGATGGCATCTTGATAAAGATGGTCATGATTTTTAATTGAGATGTATTTTACTATTATTATTCCCAATAAAAAGCCTATACTGCCACCGATAAAACTTTTTAAATCGCTTGAATGTGTGGCTATCATGTCGGTCGCTATCATACCAAAAAATAAAGCAAATAAGGGTACCCCATATATAATGAGGGCGGTTTTCAATAAGTAGTTTTCTTCAATCGCAAGAAGGACATGATCGCCCTCTGCAGCATTAATCGTATTTTTAAAAAGCAATGAGCCTTTTTTTTGCGTGAATATCTTGCCCCAAATACCATTCCCACAGCCCTGCGTTTGGCCGCAAAGACCACACGGTTTGGATCTTATAATTTCAACCTCAACTAGGTTGTTTTGTATGCTTTTAACTAAAGCTTCTTCATGAATCATGGCTATTAAAATGAGATAGAGTTAACGAAACTTTCAACCGTTTTTTTGGGTACTGATCCAACCGCCATAATTTGATGCCCCTTAATATAGCGTGCAGAAATATTGGTATTCCCCATGCTCGCTGATCCTTCTTTTGGTTTCTGGCCTTTCCTTACGGGCTGAATAAATAAAGACAGGTAAGCTAAACCATCGGAATAAATTAAATGATGGTTTAAGACATTTGGGCCACTAATTCGTGTGACACGAAAACTGATCTCTTTAAATCCATTCGGTATGTTATCCATTTTCCAGAATCGAGGCGCACTGGAAGATAAATCTTCCTGTTCATGCATCACATATTCTTTCGATAAATCAATGTCGGGTTTGAACCATGATAAATCTTTTTTTTGATTCACGTTAACTTTGGTAAATGATGTTTGTTCAATTAATTGATTAGCATGATCCGAAACAATCATTTTCAATGGAATTGATGTTTCTTGATCCAACCAAAAATGGTAAAAATATCTAAAATCATCATTGGGCATCAAAATTACTACTTTAGCAGCTCTGCCAGCCACGCGATCATTTTTACCAAAATCGATTTGATAGACTTTTCTAAGGTTTGTCGTCGAATTAGGCAGAACGGATGGGAATAATCGATGTTGGTCTCTTTTTTCAATAACAACGTTGTTTTTATTTGTGCCATAGACAAAAGTCGCGTCACCCAGTGAGAGCATTTCACTGGGGGCACCATCTAACGTATTAATTCGGGTATATTCTTGCTCACCATGCCTGGCATGAATGATCTCTAACGAACGAATTTCTTTTAAATGCTCTGCCTGAAAAACACCTTGATAATTTAAATTACGGCATGCTTGGTGAGCATCAACGATAATCTGCCATGGATCCGATTGCGCAAAAGTGTTTGATGTAAAAACAAATAAAAAAAATAATAATATTCGTTTACCCATCTATTTTATATTCGAAAATCCTGTTTGAACAAAGTAACTCGCATTGGTAGCGGTATGAGCAAAATGTGCTTGCATCATTTCGGCTGGAATTTCATCTTGAACTAACAAGACTGAATTAACAGAATTGCTATTGATTGGTGAATTAAAGAGCATAGCAGCGATTAATATCAACACAGAAAAAGCAAACACGTGCGGTAAGTAATTAAATTCTGCACGCAATGTCGTGGCAGAGTTTTGCACAAAACCGCCCATTTGTGTTGGTTCTTTTTCGATAGCTTGCATGATCTTGGCGGTCATGGGTGATGAGGTCACATAATTACCTTGCAGCACATCACGTGTAATTTGGTAATATGACCAATTTGTTTGATGGCTTTTATTTTTTGTTACATCACTTAATAAACTGTCTAATTCGCTATCGGTGAATTCGTTGTCAAACAGTGATGATATTTTATCTTTCATAATTTTCCTTCTACCAACGTTTATTACTGGTTTCAATTAATGGTTTTAATTTCTCCGCAATGGCCTCACGCGCTCTAAAGATTCTTGAACGGACGGTTCCTATCGGGCATTGCATTAATTCTGCGATTTCTTCATAACTTAAGCCATCCATTTCCCGCAATGAAATAGCCTCTTTCAGTTCGTCTGGCAGGCTTTCAATCGTATCGTTAACGGTGGTCACAATTTCTTTCGTCATCATTGAATTTTCAGGCGTTTCAAGGTTTCTTAATTCTTGGCCATCCTCAAAATTTTCAACATCTTCAATCTCAACATCATTCATGGCTTTTGGTCGGCGCCCCAGAGAAACTAAATGATTTTTAGCCGTGTTAATACCAATACGGTAAAGCCAAGTGTAAAAAGCACTATCACCACGAAAATTATTTATAGCTCGGTAAGCCTTAATAAAAGAATCTTGCACAATATCTTCAATTTCAGATTGATCACGGACCATACGTGCGAGCAAGCGTGTTAATTTTTTGTGGTATTTTTCAACCAAAATACCAAATGCACGTTTGTCGCCCTTTTGCGCTTTTTCGACCAACTTTTGATCAATCGCACGTTCAGGATTTACAGGTTTAGTTTCCATTGCCACTGGTGTTTTAATTACAGATTGAGTATTGTAACCTGTACGACTTGTTTCGACGACCTTAAGGTGATTCATAAGCTCACTTTCGCTAGATTGAGTTTAATTTCAACGTTAATTGATACATAATGGTGACCTTATACATAAAGATTAAGTTCCTTAAAGATTAAAAATGTTTAATTTTGATGTTGTGATTATTGGCAGTGGCCTCGCAGGACTGAGCACAGCCCTAAAACTTGCTGACAAAAAAAAGATAGCGATCATTAGTAAGCGTCAGTTAATTGATAGCTCCAGTCACTGGGCGCAAGGTGGTATTGCATCGACAGCATCCAATGAAGATTCAGTTGATCAGCATGTTGCCGATACTTTAATCTCGGGTGCTGATTTATGTGATGAAAAAGTGGTTCGATTTGTTTCGGAAAATAGTCCTGCCGCGATTCAATGGCTTGCCGATGCGGGGGTCGACTTCACCAAGCAACCTAAAAATAATGCATTGCATTTTACGCAAGAAGGTGGGCATACCGTGCGACGTATCGCGCATGTTGCCGACACCACAGGTAAAGCAGTGCAATCAGTTCTTATTCAAAAAATATTATCACACCCGAATATCACCATTTTTGAAGATCATATAGTGGTGGACTTAATCACTTCGAACAAACTTGAGTTAGCAAACCAGCTCAAAAATACCTGTTTAGGTTTATATGTATTAAACAATGCAACCGGCGCGGTTACAACATTTCAAAGTGATGTCACAATTCTTGCCTCCGGTGGTGCAAGTAAAGTTTATTTATACACCACAAATCCGGATGTAAGTACGGGAGATGGTATGGCAATGGCATGGCGAGCAGGCTGCCGTTTAGCAAATATGGAATTTATACAATTTCATCCAACTTGTTTATTCCACCCAAAAGAAAAATCATTTCTTATATCCGAGGCACTCAGAGGTGAAGGCGCTATTTTAAAACTTCCAAATAATAAGCCTTTTATGCATCTTTATGATGCGCGAGCAGATTTAGCACCCAGGGACATAGTTGCCAGGGCGATTGATTTTGAAATGAAAAAAAGAGGGCTTGAGTGCGTTTATTTAGATATGACGCATCGAACAAAATCTTTCATCATGGATCATTTTCCATCAATTTATGAACGTTGCCTGAAACTCAACATTGATATCTCGCGCGAACAGATCCCTGTAGTACCAGCTGCACATTACAGTTGTGGCGGTGTCATGACAGATCTGCATGGGGAAACGGATATTAAAAATTTATATGCGGTTGGTGAAACGGCTTACACTGGCTTGCATGGCGCCAACCGATTAGCGAGCAATTCTTTATTGGAATGCTTAGTCTTCTCAGAACAGGCAGCCCATCATATTTTAGCAAACAAAGATCATCATCAGACTGCATTACCACAATGGGATGAAAGTCGTGTTACCGATGCAGATGAAGAAGTCCTCATTACGCATACTTGGAATGAGTTAAGACGATTTATGTGGAATTATGTTGGTATTGTTCGTACCAATAAGCGGCTGTCAAGAGCGATGCATCGAATAAATATGTTACGAGATGAGGTGCAAGAATTTTATCGCAACTTTCGCATCTCGAATAATTTAATTGAACTCCGAAACCTTCTGCAAGTAGCCCAATTGATCGTCGAATCGGCAATTGCCAGAAAAGAAAGTCGAGGCTTGCACTTCAGTCGAGATTACCCCAATAAAAATGTAGAGAAAAAGATTACTGTCTTAACTCCTGAGAATTTTAATGGGGAAAAATTTAAAAAAAATAAAAAGTTATCCATTGTTAAGTAGCTTTTAATCAAATTATGAAAGGTAGAAAAATATGGAAGTAAAAATGAATACCGTGGTGACTATCTCCTATGAGCTCAAAGATGTTAATGGAAATGTTTTAGAAAAAAGTAAAGAGCCGATTGCTTATCTGCACGGTGGACATGACAATATCTTTCCAAAAGTTGAGGAAGCTATGCATGGCAAAAAAGAGGGTGATAAAATCGAAGTCGGGCTTGAGCCCGCTGATGCATTCGGTGAGTATGATGAGCAACTTGTGCAAATTGAACCTATCACTGCTTTTCCAGAATCCAATGTGAAAGAAGGTATGCAGTTTGAAGGCGAAAATGAAACAGGTGACATTGTAATTTACACGGTAACCAATGTGGCGGATGGAAAAGTGGTCGTTGATGGCAACCATCCATGGGCTGGGCAACGCGTTTTATTTAGTGCAACAATCAATAAAGTCCGGGATGCTAATGCTGAGGAAATCTCACACAAGCATGTTCATGGAGAAGGTGGTCATCACCATTAATTTTTTAAATCGTCTGTCAAATGCGTTTGCAGTAATTTAATAAAGTTTTCGTAGATGAATGGATTGGCACAAACGATATTCCCTGTCTCAAGCCAATTGTCTTTTGTAGAAAAATCACTAACAATGCCTCCAGCTTCCTGAATGATTAAGCTGCCCGCAGCAATATCCCATTTGGATAAACCAATTTCCCAAAAACCATCCAGCCAACCTGTAGCCACATAAGCTAGATCGAGCGCTGCAGAACCGGGCCGACGAATACCCTGCGTATTCAAGACAACCTCCTCCATCATTTTCAAATAAGTTTTTAGGTGCTTAAAATCCCTGAACGGTAAACCGGTTCCAATTAAACTGTCTTTTAATTTTCTTTTTTTTGAGACACGAATACGTCTGTCATTTAGAAATGCACCTTGGCCTTTTGATGCAGAAAATAAATCGTTACGGTTTGGGTCAAAAATGACCGCCTGTGTAATGGCCCCTTTTTGCTGTAAAGCGATGGAAACACAATACTGAGGGAATCCGTGTAAAAAATTTGTCGTCCCATCGAGTGGGTCAATTATCCAAAGATTATCAGAATCATGACTTAAGCCTGATTCTTCCCCCAAGAACGAATGATTGGGATAAGCATCACGCAATGTTTCAATAATAATTTTTTCTGCACTTACATCAACTTCAGTGACAAAATCATTCACCCGTTTCGTATTTATGGTCAATGAATTAATATCCTCTGATGCACGAACAATAAATGAACCCGCTTTTCGCGCTGCTTTTATTGCCGTATTTAACATCGGTTGCATAATTTACCTTATTGAGGATGATTCAAAGAGATAGAATGGTATTTTATTGAGAAAAATAATGCAAACAAAAAGCTATGAATTTTGACAATATTACGATTATTCTTTGCCGAACATCTCACCCTGGTAACATTGGCTCAACAGCTCGAGCAATGCAAACCATGGGTTTTAAAAAATTATGTCTTGTTGGGCCAAAAATTTTTCCATCAGCAGAAGCAACGGCGTTAGCTGCCAATGCCAAAGAGGTTCTTGACAATACAAAAACGTGTCAAAACATCGAAGCTGCCCTTGTAAATCAGCATTTTGTAATTGGCTTTACTGCAAGAAAAAGAGAGTTAACACAGCCTCATGTGAATCTAAAAGATCTTCCAGGTGAAATCGTAAAACTAAAAGAAAAGCAAAATATTGCTATTTTATTTGGTAACGAAACCAATGGTTTGTCTAATGAAGAAATTAAATTTTGTAATATGCTTTGTTACATCGACAGTGAATCCAACGCAGCTTCCTTAAATCTTGCACAGGCAGTTCAAATTTGTTGTTACGAATTAAAAATGGCATTAAAGCAAAAACAAAATAGTTTAATAGCTAATGTAAATACCAAATCATTTGTCACCAATGATCGGTTAAATGGATTTTATGAACATTTAGAGAGTACGCTTGATGAACTGGGTTTTTTAAAAAAAATTCAAGCCGAACGGCTCATGCAACGACTTCGATTGCTTTTTAATCGCACACAACTGGATGAGGAAGAACTAAATATTCTGCGAGGTATTCTTTCAGAAATTCAAAAAAAAATTAAATAATATTACTTGAGTAGTTTAGTCAAGTTATAATATGTTTTTTACAATAACTATAAAAAACTATGTTTTCAAGATTAAAATCAGACCTATCAATTGTTTTTGATCGTGATCCGGCAGCACGATCTTATTGGGAAATCATCACCACCTACCCTGGCGTACATGCCATTTTATTTCACCGGCTCGCACATCGATTATGGAAACTAAAATTGTATTGGTTTGGACGTGCAATTTCACATATCGGTCGCTTCTTTACCGGTATAGAAATTCATCCTGGAGCCGTTATTGGGCAGCGTTTTTTTATTGATCATGGCATGGGTGTTGTGATTGGTGAAACAGCAGTAATTGGCGATGATTGCACCTTGTACCATGGCGTAACCCTAGGCGGCACATCATGGAAACAAGGTAAGCGCCACCCGACACTGGAAAACAAAGTTGTAGTTGGTGCGGGAGCCAAAATTCTAGGGCCCATAACCATTGGTTCAAGCGCAAAAATCGGATCAAATGCTGTGGTGATTTCAGATGTACCTGCGAACGCAACAGCCATTGGTATTCCAGCACGCGTTGTCGATAGTGAGAAGAAAAAAACTTCCAGCTTTAGTCCTTATGCGGTTAGTAAAGATGAAGATGATCCTATGCTAAAAACCTTACAAGGTCTCATCGCTGAGGTTGCAGAGCAAAAGAAACAACTTGATAGCCTTATTAATAAAACCACTAAACCTTCTACCAAAAAGTAATTAATACTTGATTAAATTAGTCAAGCTTTATATACTATCGCATGTTTTTTAATTAGTTTATATATGAAATTAACCACAAAAGGACGATTTGCTGTAACCGCGTTACTGGATATTGCTATTCATGAATCCAGTCATCCTGTCACACTTGCGGCAATCTCGGCAAGGCAATCCATATCATTGTCCTACCTTGAGCAATTATTTAATCGTATGCGAAAAAAGAATTTAGTGAAAAGTATTAAAGGGCCGGGTGGTGGCTATATGATTGCTAAAAATTATGATGAGATTAGTGTTAAAGAAATCATCACTTCAGTCGATGAAAAAATAGATTCTACCCAATGTGGCGGCCAGGAAAATTGTCATGAAGGTGATCGCTGCATCACCCATGATTTGTGGACATCATTAAACCTAAAAATTTTAGATTTTCTTGACAGCCTAACACTTGATGACCTAGTGAAAAAACAATTAGTGGGTCAGCAAACCATTCAATTTAAGAAAAAAAGAAATGCCACTGCTGCAAAAGCTGGAGCAATATAAATGATTTATTTAGATCACAATGCGACAACTGCTTTGCATCCAGAAGTTTTAAAAATGATGATGCCTTATTTGGAGGCGCAATATGGAAATCCTACAGCGAATCATCGTTTTGGAAGAAAAGCACGTTCAGCGATCGAAGATGCGCGTGAGCAAGTTGCGTTGAGTGTCAACGCTCATCCGAGCCAAGTAATTTTTACTGCCAGTGGTTCTGAAGCAAACAATATGATCATCCAGGGCGTCGCAAAGAGTGCGCCCGATACTCATTTTGGCTACAGTAGCATCGAACATCCATGCATATCAAGACCAATTGAATCGCTCAAGTCGAGGGGATATTTAGCAACCAAAATTCCTGTGGATGCAGCTGGAGAAATTCAAATAAACAATCTAAGTGCGGCAGATTTAAAAAAAATAAATTTTATTTCTTGCATGGCTGTTAATAATGAAACCGGGGTAATCCAAAATTTAACTGAAATTGTCGCAACAGCGAAAAATCACAATATTCAAGTTCATAGTGATGCGGTACAGGCATTAGGAAAAATAAATGTCAATTTTGAGGATCTTGGTCTGGATGCAATGACAATTTCAAGTCATAAAATCTATGGGCCGCAAGGGATTGCTGCTTTGGTGATGAATAAAAAAATTGACCTTTATCCACTTATTGAAGGTGGTGGTCAAGAACGAGGCTTACGCAGTGGGACGGAAAACCTAGCTGCCATTGTTGGATTTGGAAAAGCATGTGAACGCGCCCACAATAATCTTGTCACATACAATGATGCATTAAAAAAAATACAGATCTTTTTAGAAAGTGAATTAAAAAAAATGGGTGCAATCATTTTTAGCGAGAAAGTAAAGCGGGTTGCTAATACGACATTTTTTTCAATTAAAGGTATTGATGGTGTTACTTTATTAACCGCGCTTGATCGCCTTGGCTATGCAGTTGCAAGTGGCTCAGCATGTTCAAGTAACAATAATGAACCAAGCCATGTTTTGTTGGCCATGAATATTGACGAAGAAACAGCAATGAGTGCATTAAGAATTAGTTTAGGGATAGACACTACCCTGCAAAATATTAAAGATTTTGTTGCTGCATTGAAAAAAGAAATTGAACGTTTAAAACAATTAACTGCGATGGCAGCATAAATACTTGAGGAAACTATGAATAACGAACAAAGAAAAATGCCAATTTACTTAGATTACTCTGCAACCACCCCGGTTGATCCCAGGGTTGCAGAAAAGATGATTCCTTATATTACTGAGGATTTTGGCAACCCAGCGTCTCGCAGCCATGCTTATGGTTGGAATGCTGAAAAAGCTGTTGAAAATGCACGCAAAGAGGTTGCTTTATTGGTGAATGCCGATCCACGTGAAATTGTATGGACATCAGGAGCCACCGAATCAAACAATCTTGCAATTAAAGGTGCTAGTCAATTTTATTCCAGCAAAGGAAAACACATTATTACGTGTTCCACAGAACATAAAGCTGTGATCGATGCTGTCCGTGAAATGGAGCGCCTAGGTTACGACGCAACCTATTTAACACCCGAACCAAATGGTTTAATTGATTTAGAAAAATTCAAAGCTGCGATTCGTCCCGACACTGTATTAACAACCATTATGTTTGTAAATAATGAGATTGGCGTCATGCAAGACATCGAATCGATTGGTAATATATGTCGACAAAATAATATAATTTTTCATGTCGATGCTGCACAAGCAACGGGTAAAGTGAAAATTGATTTAGAGAAATTACCAGTTGATTTAATGAGTTTTTCAGCACACAAAACTTATGGTCCAAAAGGTATTGGTGCACTTTTTGTGCGACGTAAACCTCGAATTCGAATTGAAGCACAAATGCATGGCGGTGGACATGAGCGTGGTATGCGCTCTGGTACACTGGCAACGCACCAAATTGTAGGCATGGGAGAGGCCTTTCGCCTCGCTCGGGAAGAAATGGATACAGAAAATAAACGTATCTATCAACTTCACCAACGTTTACTTAATGGTTTAACCGAAATTGAAGAAACTTATGTTAACGGTGACTTAGGGTCAAGGGTTCCACATAACTTAAATGTGAGCTTCAACTATGTAGAGGGTGAATCACTCATTATGGCAATCAAAGAAATTGCTGTGTCTAGTGGCTCTGCATGTACCTCTGCAAGTCTGGAGCCGAGCTATGTCTTAAGAGCATTAGGACGTTCTGATGAGCTGGCACACAGCTCAATTCGTTTCTCTATAGGACGTTTTACAAAAGAATCGGATATTGACTTTACTATTGAATTAGTAAAACAAAAGATCGATAGATTAAGAGATTTATCCCCACTTTGGGAAATGTTCAAAGACGGTGTTGATTTAGAAAAAGTTGAATGGGCTGAGCACTAAATTTTAGGAGAAAAAAATGGCTTACAGTAATAAAGTATTAGATCACTATGAGAACCCACGTAACGTTGGGTCCTTAAATAAAGATGATCCGAATGTTGGGACAGGAATGGTCGGCGCGCCCGCTTGTGGTGATGTAATGAAACTGCAAATTAAAGTTTCTGATACAGGGCTAATTGAGGATGCGAAATTTAAAACGTACGGATGTGGTTCTGCCATCGCATCAAGTTCACTTGTGACAGAATGGTTGAAAGGAAAATCAATTGACGAGGCGGCGCAGATTAAAAATTCAGCTATTGCTGAAGAATTAGAATTGCCACCGGTTAAAATTCATTGCTCGGTATTGGCTGAAGATGCAATTAAAGCTGCCGTTGCTGATTTTAAATCTAAAAAGAAATAAATGGCAATTACATTAACAAAACAGGCTGCTGAGCGTGCGGGAAAATACCTGCAATCACGTGGCAAAGGTCTAGGTTTAAAGCTGGCTGTTAAAACAACAGGCTGTTCTGGTATGGCCTATGTCCTTGAATTTGTTGACAAAATTGATCCCAATGACGAAGTCTTTGAAAGTCATGGTGTGAAAATTTTGGTAGATCCTAAAAGCCTTATTTATATTGATGGAACCGAACTTGATTTTGTCCGTGAGGGGTTAAATGAAGGCTTCAAATTCAATAACCCCAATGTAAAAGATAGTTGCGGTTGTGGGGAAAGTTTCACGGTTTGACACAAAATTTTTTTGAAATTTTCCAACTTCCCATTCAATTCAATATCAATGAAAAAAAGCTGGATGAAAATTATCGTTTAATACTCAAATCTATTCATCCTGACCGATTTGTGAATGCCACTGATGCCGAAAAAACGCAATCACTGCTCAAGTCAACCCAAATAAACGATGCCTACAAAGTTTTAAAAAACCCAATCGAGCGTATTGAGTATCTGCTAAAAATTAATAATATTTCACCTAACGTGACGCTAGATAATAATTTTTTAATGCAGCAAATGGAGATGGAGGAAAAATTAGAGGGGCAATCAAATATTGAGCAGTTAACTAAATTCCTTAATGAAATTACAAAAAATTTAAATGAAAAATTTCAACAAGTTAAACGGCAGCTGGATGAAGAAAGAAACTACGCTGCGGTTGTATCTGAATTAGCAAAAATAAAATTTTTAGCTAAACTCAACCAAAAAATAAAAGATAAAAGCTTCTCATTGATGGCAGATTAAGCATGGCATTATTGCAAATATCAGAACCTGGAAAAGGCACACTCCCCCATGAGCATCGCAATGCTATCGGTATAGATTTGGGCACGACGAATTCACTGGTAGCGACAGTGCAAAGTGGTGTTGCAAAAATATTAAGTCATGAAAATCAAAATAATTTAATTCCATCGGTCGTTCAATACCAAACAAACACTATCTTGGTTGGAGAAGCTGCCAAATTAAATCAAGACGACGACCCTGTTAACACTATTGCGTCAGTTAAACGCTTAATGGGTAAAAGGTTTTCAGATATTGCTACGCATACTTCCTCCAATAATCTCTCCGATGAAAAAAGTTATATAGGCATAGCAACAAAACAAGGGACCAAATCAGCTGTCGAGGTTTCTGCAGAAATTCTTAAGAAATTAAAAACTATAGCGGAACAGCACATTAAAGACGATATCTTAGGTGCCGTTATTACCGTACCAGCCTATTTTGATGATGCGCAACGGCAAGCCACAAAAGATGCAGCAAAATTGGCAGGGATTAACGTCCTGCGTCTAATTAATGAACCCACTGCTGCGGCAATTGCTTATGGTTTAGATAAAAAAGTAGAAGGAAATTATGTTGTCTTTGATCTGGGTGGGGGAACCTTTGATATCTCAATTTTGCGTCTAAGCAAAGGTTTATTTGAGGTCATTGCTACTCATGGCGATACACAACTTGGTGGTGATGATTTTGATGAAGTAATCTTTCAGTGGCTAATGAAACAGTCTACTCATGACTTTCAAGATCCGCAGCTAAAACAAAAATTAAAAACACTTTCAAAAAATATCAAAGAAAAATTAACCGATAATGAAATTGTTAGCGTGGAGCACTCTTTTAACAGCTCCGTAAATATCAAAACAAAAATTGACCAAAAATTATTTGCAGATTTATCGCAACATTTAATTAAGAAAACCATTGATGCAACAAAACGAGCACTGAAAGATGCCAACCTTACCATCCAAGACATTGATGGCATTGTCATGGTTGGTGGCTCAACGCGTATGCCAGTTATCCAAAAAATTATGCGGGATTTTTTTAAGCAAGATTTACTCAACGACATCAATCCGGATGAGGTTGTTGCACTTGGGGCAGCTCAACAGGCAAATATGTTGGTAGGTAATTCAAATGATGAGCACCTACTGCTGGATGTTATTCCGCTCTCACTAGGTATTGAAACCATGGGTGAGATTGTTGAAAGAATTATTCCAAGAAATTCAACCCTACCGATTGCTATGGCACAAGAATTTACGACCTACAAGGATGGGCAAAATGCCATGATGATTCACGTTGTTCAAGGAGAAAGAGATCTTGTAAGTGATTGTCGTTCACTGGCAAAATTTAGCCTAAAAGGTATTCCGCCGATGGTCGCGGGTGCAGCAAAAATTCGTGTTACCTTTCAAGTTGATACTGACGGATTATTGTCAGTTAGTGCGCAGGAACTGTCAACTGGTGTGCAGGCATCTATTGAAGTTAAACCATCTTACGGACTTGATAGCAACCAGATAAAAACAATGCTTGAATCCTCTTTTCAACTTGCCGACGAAGATAAAGAAAATCGAGCTTTGGCTGAAGTAAAAGTTGAGGCAATGCAAATGCAGGAGATGGTAGAAAGAGCGTTACAACAGGATCAAAACATTTTAGATGAGCCTGAAATAAAAAAAATAAATAAAGCTCTTGATCAATTAAGGGAAAGCTTAAAAAATAATGACCGCAATCTTATTCACGAACAAATTGATCAGCTCAATAATGCCACGCAATATTTTGCTCAATTAAGGATGGACCAATCAATTAAAAATGCCTTAACAGGCAGAGACATTAAGGATATGAAACTCTGATGCCAAAAATTATTGTGCTACCTCATCAAAGCCTTTGCCCTGAAGGTGATGTGATTGAGGCTAAAAAGGGTGACAGTGTATGCAATACATTGTTAGAAAATGGTATTGCTATTGAACATGCGTGCGATCAAGTGTGTGCTTGCACGACGTGTCATGTCATTGTCCGTGAGGGTTTTAACTCTTTAAATCCTTCTGAGGAGAATGAGGATGATATGCTTGATAAAGCATGGGGACTCACCCCGCAATCTCGCCTATCATGCCAAGCGATTGTCCAAGATCAAGATCTCACCATAGAGCTGCCTAAATACACCATCAACCTTGCCAAGGAAGGATAAAAAAAAGCCCGTTAAACGGGCTTTTTTATATTTAGGAGATTAAACCTTCTTAGAAATCAAACTGAGCTCTTAAATTGATGGCTTGCTCATCATTGATACCTGTGTAAGTTGAGGTATTACCACTCACATCAAAGTCTGTATCGACATAGCTCAACATCATGCGCGTATTAGGATCGAGGATCCATTTAAGGCCGGCACGCCAAGATTTAGCCTCGTTTGCCATAGCTGCTGTAATATCGTAGCCAGCACTTGCTTCGGTAACATCGGATGCATCAAATTTAGAGTAACCTAATGCAACTTCCCAGGCACCGATACCTTTACCATTTTCTGGATTAAAGTTGCTGTTCGGTTTAATTCGGTCAAACTTACCCCCCATCGATTTTGATTTATAGGAGTCAGCATAATTTTCACCGGTAATTAACCAGGCAGCCTCCAAATAGTAAGCTTTGATATCCTGATCATCTACATTTGAATCGAAGTTCGTGGTTGCATATTCACCCTGAACTTTCCATGGACCATTAGCGAAGGCTAATTCACCACCAAACGTTCTCAAATCAGTTTCAGTTGCCCCATTTGCTGCTGCAGTATAAAATGTAGAACCTTTGCCGATAGATCCTTGGCTCATCTTAACTGTATTCATGTAATTACTTACATCGATATCTTGCATTTTTGCACTCGCACCAATGTGGAAAACCTTGCCCTTCCACTTGTTCATAGTGGCCAGGTCAACATCCACGTGACCAATGTAAGCTAGGCTGTCATCATTATTATCAGACATCCCATTATTCATTCCGTAGCCATTCACAGCGGCTAGGGAGTAGTTAAAGCCCTTGGTTGGGGTACCATGGAGCATAACACCTGTGTCTTTACCTTCAGTAATACCCGCGTTATTCACATACGACCTTTCAGTAAAGTTTAAGAATCTTGAACTGGTTCTTTCTTCCAAGCTCATCGAGGTCTTAAATTGACCAAACGTAAGTTGTGCAGGTTTGAAATATTCTAAGTTAAGGTAAGCTTCACCAAGAATCATAGAACCACTACTAAGTTCCAAATTAGCTTTATAGCCAATGTATTCGTTCCATTTACCATCCGCACCTAGATAAACGCGTCGCATACTGAATTCATCTTCTTCATCTTTAGACTCAGGTGATGCATCAAAATATCGATAGTCCGCCTGAACACGTCCAGATAGCTTCACAGAGCTCTTACCGTCAGGGCTGACGAGTTCTAATTTTTTAGATACGGTTCCTTCAGATTTTTTTTCAGCTTTTCTACCCTTAGTTAAAAGACTGGCTTCATCTTCAGTAAGAACGCCTTTCACAACTAATGCATCGATCAGATCTTGGGTTGAGTCAGCATAAACTAAAGGAATTTGCGCCGCAAACATCGATGCGACCACTGCTGGAATTAATTTCTTATTCAATGTATTTCTCCTAAATTTATTTACAGGAGAGATATTGAACTAGAATTATGACAGTTTAATGACAGAAATTAATTTATTGGTTTGTGAAATTAAATTACAAATAAGGGCTTTCTTTGTCAAAGATAACTTCGCCTGTAGCAAGATCATAAACGGCACCGATCAAACCAACTCTTTTTTCTTTGACTTGTTTCTTAATAATTTGACTGTATCTTAGTAATCGTTGAATTTGATGCTGGACATTTAAGAAACAAACCTTTTCAACAAATTCACTATTATTGGAATTGCGTTTGTCCTTATCATTGACCGATTTTTCAGCAGCAACAGCAGGGTTAATTAAATGAATTATTTCACCAATGTTACCCCCATGATAATCATCGCAGGCAGCTTTCACTGCGCCACAATTCGTGTGGCCCATAACGATAATAATTTTCGAACCCAAATATTCGGTAGAAAATTCTAAGCTACCAATTGCTTTTCTGGATGCAATATTGCCAGCCAATCTAACACTAAAAATATCACCTAAATTCTGATCAAAAATTAATTCAACCGTTGTTCTTGAATCACTGCAGCCTAACACTGATGCAAATGGATGTTGCTTATCTTTTAACTCATCACGTATTTGCAACATGTTATGTTGTCGTCGAACGTTATTTATAAAGCGCCCATTTCCTTCAATTAAAATATCAAGGGCTTGTTGTGGAGTGATCTGATCACGATCTAAATTAGGGTGCATGTGCATTTATTCTGGCCTCATATGTGGAAAGAAAATAACATCCCGAATACTTGCACTATTAGTCACTAACATTACCAGGCGATCTATACCGATACCACAGCCCCCTGTAGGAGGCATCCCATATTCTAATGCACGAATAAAGTCGGCATCATAATACATAGCTTCTTCATCGCCCGCCTCTTTCGCAGCAGCTTGCATTTTGAATCGTTTTGCTTGGTCCTCGGCATCATTTAATTCAGAAAATCCATTGGCTATTTCTCTACCTGCGATAAATAACTCAAATCGTTCAGTTATGTCTGGATTCTTTGATGATGCCCGAGCTAAGGGTGAAACTTCAACCGGGTAGTCAACAATAAATGTGGGTTGCCATAAATGTTCTTCAGCAACTAATTCAAAGAGGGTTAACTGCAATGCGCCAAGCCCAACATTTTCGCGTGCCTCACCTCCCAACTTTTTAATTGTTTGCTTCAGAAAGCTAATATCTACTAATTCAGTTTCTTTATATTTATCAGAATATTTTAAAATTGCCTGCACTAAGGTTAATCGATCAAAACTTTTCGAAAAATCTATTTGCTTGCCTTGATAAGTTACAAGATTACTTCCTGTAATGTCTTCAGCAACTTTTTGGATACAATCTTCAGTAAAATCCATCAGCCATTCATAATCGGTATAGGCGGCATAAAACTCCATCATGGTAAATTCTGGGTTATGTCTTACACTTAGGCCCTCATTACGAAAATTTCGATTGATTTCAAAAACACGATCAAATCCTCCCACAACGAGACGCTTTAAATAAAGCTCAGGAGCAATTCGTAAATACATATCCATATCAAGTGCATTATGATGCGTCATAAAAGGTTTGGCACTGGCACCCCCCGGTATTGGGTGCAACATGGGGGTCTCAACCTCAAGAAAATTATGGCTAATCATAAAATCACGGATACCTGAGATAATCTTACTTCGTTTCATAAAAGTATCGCGTGTCTCTTCGTTGACAATTAAGTCAACATAGCGCTGGCGGTATTTAATTTCTTGATCGGATAAACCGTGAAACTTTTCTGGTAATGGTCGCAGCGATTTCGTTAAAAGAATAATTTCACTAACTTCAATTGTTAACTCACCCGTATTGGTTTTGAACAACTTGCCTGTTGCCCCCAAAATATCGCCCAAGTCCCATTTTTTAAATTGTGAATAAAGTTCAGGGTTTTTCTCAGAATTGATGAGGTCTCTCGTTACATACAGCTGAATGCGCCCAGTCGTGTCTTGAATGGTAGCAAAACTGGCCTTGCCCATCACACGTTTCAACATCATACGACCAGCAACAATAACAGAGATAGATTTCTCTTCCATTGTCGCTTTATCAAATTCAGCAAAGTTAGCTTGGAGATTTTTTGCAAAATCTGTGGGCGTAAATTGGTTTGGAAAGGCGTCGCCAAGGTCGCGTAATTCTTTTAACTTTGCGCGTCGCTCCGCAATAATAGTATTTTCATCTTGAATAATCGGCTCTTGCTTATCTGTCAATTCAAACCCCTTTTTTTAAACTCTCTAAAATAAATTGATCCAGGTCCCCATCTAAGACCCCTTGCGTATTTCCAACTTCAACATTTGTTCTCAAATCCTTAATTCGTGATTGATCCAAAACATAACTTCGAATCTGATGGCCCCAGCCAATATCAGTCTTTGCATCTTCCATGGCCTGTTTTTCTTCATTACGTTTATTCAGCTCCATGGCATAAAGTTGTGCTTTCAACATATTCATTGCTTCCGCCTTATTGCGATGTTGCGAACGATCATTTTGGCACTGCACCACTGTATTTGTTGGTAAATGTGTAATTCTAACAGCAGAATCTGTTTTATTGATATGCTGTCCACCCGCCCCTGAGGCACGATACGTATCAATTCTTAAGTCCGCTGGATTCACCTCAATTTCGATTGTGTCATCCACTTCAGGATATACATTGACGCCTGCGAATGAGGTATGTCTTCGGCTACCTGAATCAAAAGGTGACTTTCTTACTAACCGATGAATGCCGGTCTCCGTACGAAAATAACCGTAAGCATAGTCGCCAGATATCTTTAAGGTTGCGCCTTTGATGCCAGCTACTTCACCCTCCGAAAATTCGAGTATTTCTACTTTGAAATTTTTTCGTTCCGCGTAACGCACATACATGCGAAATAACATGTTTGCCCAATCTTGTGCCTCTGTGCCGCCACTGCCTGATTGGAAGTCGATAAAACAATTATTCGGATCCATGGGGTTGGAAAACATACGCTTAAATTCAATGTCATTGACCAATTCATCCAAATGAGTAATTTCTTTTTTTAATATTTTAAGCGTCTCAACATCATTCTCCGCCACTGCCATTGCAAAAAGCTCATCGTTATCTTGCAGCTGAGAAATTAGTAAATCAGATTGTTCAACAATGGTCTCTAATATTTTCTTTTCTTTACCAATCTTTTGACTTAATGCGTGATCAGACCAAGTGTTTGGATCCTCTTGTTGTTGCGAGAGCTTTACAATCTGTTCTTTTTTTTGTTCAAGGTCAAAGATACCCCCTGAGACTATCAAATTTTATATTAATCTCATGTAGTTGTTGTCGAAGGGATAATATTTCCTCTTGTTCCATATGCATCACATCTCTCAAAAAATTGTTATTATACCCTCAAATAGTTAACGTAATATTTGTCATGAAAGTGTCATAATTAATCGATAAAGTTATGCAGTAATTAAATTTAATCAGGAGCAAATGCATGAAAAAGTTATCCCTTGGTCTATTAAAAGAGAGTTTAATCGTAGCATCATCACTAATTCTATCGGCGCCACTTTCAGCGGCAGTTGATATCGTCGAGATTGATGGTTCAAGCACGGTCTATCCTATCGCCGAAGCCGTTGCAGAAGAATTTCAAATTGAAACAGGCATAAAAGTTACGGTGGGGGTATCGGGTACCGGTGGAGGGTTCAAAAAGTTTTGCCGGGGCGATACCGTAATTTCAAATGCGTCAAGACCCATTAAAGCAAAAGAAATTAAAAAGTGTGATGAAGCAGGTATTGATTTCATCGAAATTCCAGTCGCTTTTGATGCGCTCACCGTGGTAGTAAATAAAGGTAATGACTGGGCAAACGAATTGACCATTGAAGAATTAAAAAAGATATGGGAACCAGCTGCACAAGGTAAAATTACTAATTGGAATCAAGTCCGTCCCAGCTTTCCAGATATGCCCCTAAAATTATATGGTCCAGGCGCTGATTCAGGTACCTTTGATTATTTTACTGAAGCGGTAAATGGAGAATCCAAAGCCATTCGGGGAGACTTTACTGCTTCTGAGGATGACAATATTATTGTTAAAGGTGTCGCGGGCGACAAGGGCGGTATGGGTTATTTTGGTCTAGCCTACTTTACAGAAAATTCGGAAACATTAAAAGCAGTCAAAATTAAAAATGCTGCTGGCAAGTTTATCATGCCCTCGTTGGAGGCAGCACAAAACGGTTCTTATAACCCGCTTTCAAGACCGCTCTTCATTTATCTTAATGCAAAGAAAGCAGCTTTTGATGTCAACGTAAAAAAATTCGTCGATTTTTTCTTAAATAATGCTAAGGAATTTTCCGCTGAGGTTGGCTACGTGCCATTCACTGATAAAGAGTATACGGCGATTATAGATCACTATAAAAAGCTCAAAACTGGAACTGCATTTGCAAAACCAGCTATTGGTTTAAGTGTTGAAGAAATATTAAAATTATCGGCCTCCAATTAATTAATATTGAAATAGAAAAAGGCAACAATTTGTTGCCTTTTTTTATCTAAATTTTACCTAAGTTTGTTATCATATGACTTCTTCAAAAATGAGCGTACATGCAATGCAAGACTTGGTCATTAGCCCTGGATTGGCTAAAAATTTCAGAAGAAATTTTGTTGAACAAATTATAGAAGTCGGCTTGCTTTTATCTGCAGTTGTTGCAGTTTTTATTACCTCAGCAATTGTCTATATCTTAGTGGTGGAAGCGATTCCGTTTTTTCAACATGTGAGTCTTTATGATTTTTTAACAGACACCGTATGGACACCCAATTACTCCATTAAACATTATGGCATCATGGCGCTAGTATCAGGCACGCTTACTACCACCATCATTGCGCTAATCGTTGCTGTCCCGCTTGGCACAATCACCGCCATTTATTTATCTGAATTTGCGAGCCATAAAACACGTGAGACCATTAAACCGATTCTTGAATTGTTAGTGGGAGTGCCTACGGTGGTATTTGGCTATTTTGCACTCATGCTTGTAACCCCTTTAATACAAAAAATTTATCCAGATCTAACTACCTTTAATATGCTGGGCCCAGGAATTGTAATGGGTATTATGATCGTACCGTATATCGCCTCAGTATCGGAAGACGCAATGCGTGCTGTACCAATGGCGATGCGCGAAGGTGCCTATGCCATGGGAGCAACACGTTTTCAAACGGCAATTAGAGTCATTGCTCCAGCGGCTACCTCCGGTATTGTTGCCTCCTACATTCTCGCGGTAAGTCGTGCTGTTGGCGAGACAATGATTGTTGCAATCGCTGCTGGCCAACAACCTAATTTTACTTTTAATCCCGTGGAATCAGCAGCCACAATAACGGCTTATATCGTGTCAGTTGCTCTGGGTGATCTCGAGCACGGCACCGTTGGTTATCAAAGTATTTTTGCTGCGGGTTTAACACTCTTGATCATGACTTTATTTTTAAATATTTTGGGTCATTGGACGCGAAAAAAATTTTCGGAGCGCTATTAATAAATGGCACAACAAGGCAAAGCTAAAAGTTTAAAAGATCTTAATGAAATAAGATCACTAATTAAAAAACATAAAAAGAATGATTTTCTTTTTGCCGCAACGGGTATGTTTGTCATTGCTTCATTGACGATTACATTAATCATTTTATTTTTAGATCTGATCATTGATGGCTATCCAAAATTTAATCTAGATTTTTTTTCCAATTATCCATCTCGACGTGCAGCAAGAGCTGGGATTTTATCTGCCTGGATTGGGTCCTCTTTGGTGCTTTTAGTAACCTTCTTTGTTGCGGTACCGCTGGGCATAGCAGCGGGTGTCTATTTAGAAGAGTATGCTAAAAAAAATTGGTTTGCTGACCTTATTGAAATTAATGTTTCTAATTTAGCAGGTGTCCCATCAATCATTTATGGTCTTCTTGCGCTAGGTCTTTTTGTCTACACATTTGATTTAGGGCAAAGTATATTAACGGCGGGATTAACATTGGCATTATTGATGTTACCCATCGTCATTGTTTCTACACGAGAAGCTATACGTGCTATTCCCATACATATTCGTGAAGCTGCATTTGCAGTTGGAGCAACCAGATGGCATGTTGTCCTTCATCATGTTATTCCCTACGCATACGGTGGAATATTAACTGGTGTTATTATCGGTATGGCGCGTGCAATTGGAGAAACAGCGCCAGTAATTACGATTGGGGCATTAACATTTATCGCCTTCTTACCGCCTTCACCTATCATGCCAGAGGTACCATTCATAAATTTTGAATGGTTAGACTCTGGCTTTACAGTGTTGCCTATTCAAATGTTTAATTGGATCTCAAGACCCCAACATGCATTTCATATTAATGCTGCAGCAACGGGTGCTGTCATAATTATACTAACAGCGCTAATGAACGGAGCTGCAATAAAATTAAGGTATAACGTTAGGAAAAAAATTAAATGGTAGCCTCAAAGAAAAAAAGATTTAATGACACCATCAAAGCTGAATCGAAAGATTTAGATTTTTATTATGCAGATGGTACTCAAGCTTTAAAAAAAGTAAATTTAGCTGTTTATGAGAATAAGATTACTGCCTTGATCGGCCCCTCTGGTTGTGGGAAATCGACTTTTTTAAGATCATTCAATCGCATGCACGATCTTTATCCTGGCAACCGCTATGATGGCCAAATTATTCTTTATCCTGACAACACGAATATTTTAGCGAAGAAAGTTGATCCCATTGAGGTGCGAATGCGAATTAGTATGGTGTTTCAAAAACCTAATCCTTTTCCAAAATCTATTTATGAAAATGTTGCCTACGGCCTTCGAGTGCGAGGTGAGAGAAATAAACATACCCTTGATGACAAGGTTGAGGAGGCACTCAAAGGGGCATCGCTTTGGGAAGAGGTAAAAGATCGCTTATATGATCTGGCTTTCAATTTAAGTGGGGGTCAACAACAACGCCTTTGTATTGCCCGTGCCTTAGCTACAGAGCCAGAAATCATGCTTTTTGATGAACCTACGTCAGCATTAGATCCGATTGCAACTGTCAACATTGAAGAATTAATGTCTGAACTTAAAGAAAAATTATCAATTCTAATTGTTACACATAACATGCAACAAGCTGCGCGCATTTCAGATTACACAGCTTATATGTACTTAGGCGAATTAGTAGAGCATGATCTTACCGATCAAATATTTACTAACCCATCAAAAAAAGAGACAGAAGATTATATTACCGGTAAATTTGGGTAAATTAGTTTATTGCTTTTGCTAAATAGTTAGCCGCTTTAACAACCAATAGCTTTTCTGGACCTTCAGTCATAATGCGCAACAAGGGTTGAGTGCCTGATGGCCTTATTAATACTCTGCCCTTGCCTTCCATAATCATTTCAGCTTCCTTAACGAGGTCTTTTATAATTTGGCTATCTAAATCGAGTTTTTCTTTAATAGGGATATTAATTAATTGTTGTGGGTATAAAGAAAAGTTAGCAAGTGCTTCACTCAATGACATTTTGTTGACTTCAAGCGCACTTAACAGTTGTAGAGCAGAAATAATACCGTCACCCGTAGAATGATAATTTAAAAGCACAATATGGCCTGAATTTTCGCCTCCTATCATCCATTCTTTTTCTCTTAAGGCCTCAGCTACATAACGGTCACCAACTTTCGCTCGGTGAAAAGAAATATTCATTTCAGCACACTTTTCTTCTAAGGCAAGGTTCGTCATGAGTGTGCCAACTAAACCCCCTTTAAGTTTTTGTTGTTGTTGGAAATAATTCAGTATGATGAATAAAATTTGATCGCCATCAATAATCGATCCATCATTATTCACAACCAAAATTCTGTCGCCATCGCCATCAAAAGCTATACCTAAATTTGCCTGATTTTTCTTTACAGCTTGCACTAACGATTCTGGGTGATCAGAGCCTGCAGCTTCATTAATATTTAATCCATCGGGTGAATTATTAATGGTAATAATTTTTGCCCCAAGGCTACGAAAAATTTTTGGGGCCACATGATAAGTCGCCCCATTTGCACAATCAATAACGATTTTGTAATGTTTAAAATCAAGTTCATTGGAAACGGTATTGAGGCAAAATCGAATATATCGATCATAGGCATCGTCAAGTCGGCGTGCTTTACCTAATTTTGCAGTAGTTACAAGCACGAGCGCTTCATCTAATAATTGTTCAATTTCAATTTCTGTTTCTTCAGATAATTTTGTTCCATTTTTAGTGAAAATTTTAATACCATTATCACCAAATGGATTGTGTGAGGCTGTAATCGAAACCCCAATATCTGCATCAAGTTTTTGCGTTAAATAGGCAATGCCTGGAGTAGGAATTGGCCCAGTTAAATAAGTATCGACACCCGCTGCAGAAAAACCAGCCTCCAATGCAGATTCAAACATGTAGCCTGAAATGCGCGTATCTTTACCAATCACTACTGAAGGATTATTTTTTGATTTATGGTGCTTTGTTAGAACCAATCCTGTTGCGTAGGCTAATTTCACAAAAAAGTCAGGGGTGATTGGATACTCCCCAGTCTTTCCACGAATACCATCAGTACCAAAAAAACGTTTTTTCATATATCTAATTTAAAAATTGAATGGCTTTTTTTGTCTCATCAACATCATGCACACGAATTATATTTGCACCATTTTTTACAGCTACTGCAGCAAGAATAGCACTTGCCTGAATGATATCATCCTCATTAGGGCCGAAGATATTTTTTATCATTGATTTTCGTGACACTCCGATAAGTAAATGTTGTTTTAGTTGCGATATTTTTCTTATATTCTGAAATAAAATTAGATTATCCTCATGCGTCTTACCAAACCCAAAACCAGGATCAATGACAATTCTTTCAGGGGAAATATTATTTTTTAATAAGATATTTATGCGCTTTTTTAAAAATGAAATAACCTCGTCAACAACATCGTCGTATCGTGGTTTAGCTTGCATAGTCTTGGGTGATCCCTGCATGTGCATTAAACAAATATCACATTGAGACTTTAAAAAAATATTTAGGGCTCCTTTATTTTGCAGCGCACGCACATCATTTATCATATTAATCCCGAGTTCTATCCCAAGTTTCATGACCTCAGGTTTGCTGGTATCTAAAGATAAATACAGCTCTTTATTTTTTCTAAGCTCTTTTATCACCGGTGCAACACGTTTTATCTCATCTTCTATAGATACTGATGTTGCTCCAGGACGTGTTGACTCACCGCCAATATCGATAATATGTGCGCCTGCGTTAAGCATTTTATAAGCTGACTTGACAGCATCCTTCGGATTTAAATTAATACCTCCGTCAGAAAAAGAATCGGGGGTGACATTTAAGATACCCATGATTAATGGGCTTTTATTTTTTGATATTAGATGTTTGAGTGTCAACATAAAAAAGGGGCTATAAAGCCCCTCTTGCCAGACTAATTCTTGGCTGTAGGTTGTGGGCTAACGTTGCCACTTGTACCTTGCGAGCCTCCACCCTTGGTCGGTTTACTATCATAACCCTTAGAGGGTTTTGGCGGACGTACTTTCTTGCCAGCCATAATGTCATTAATTTGATCACTATCAATAGTCTCAAAATCAAGAAGTGCTTTCGCCATGGCTTCAATTTTCTTTTTATTTTTTTCAATTAACTTACGTGCTACAGCATACTGTTCATCTAAAATACGTTTTATTTCAGCATCGACTTTTTGTTGTGTCGCTTCTGAAATTGATTTTGATGACATCGACATAAATGTATCGTTTTCAGAATCTGCATATACCATCGTGCCTAATTTATCAGACATGCCATATTTCGTTACCATATCTCGGGCAAGTTTTGTTGCTCTTTCAAAATCATTAGCTGCGCCAGTCGACATTTGTTTCATAAACACTTCTTCAGCAATACGGCCCCCAAATAAAATCGCAATTTCTTCCAGCATTTTGTCTTTAAAATTACTAAATCGATCAAATTCAGGCAACTGCCATGTCAAGCCGAGTGCCCAACCGCGAGGCATGATTGTGACTTTATGCACAGGATCAGCATTAGGTAATAACTTTGCAACTAATGCATGGCCTGATTCATGATAGGCTGTGTTTCGACGCTCTTCTTCACGCATAACCATCGACTTTCTTTCTGGCCCCATGTAAAGCTTATCTTTAGCTTGTTCAAAATCTTCCATATCAACACTGCGTTTATTTCTTCGTGCTGCAAATAGTGCCGCTTCATTAACGAGGTTTGCTAGATCCGCACCAGAGAATCCAGGAGTTCCGCGCGCAAGAATATCTGCTTTCACATCAGAATCCATTGGAATTTTACGCATATGCACGTGCAATATTTCTTCGCGACCTTTGATGTCAGGAAGAGATACAGCCACTTGACGATCGAAGCGTCCAGGTCTGAGTAGAGCCTTGTCTAAAACATCAGCGCGGTTTGTTGCTGCAATAACAATCACACCCGAATTCGGCTCAAATCCATCTAATTCGACAAGAAGTTGGTTTAATGTTTGTTCTCGCTCATCATTTCCGCCGCCCATACCAGCGCCACGATGACGGCCAACAGCATCAATTTCATCAATGAAAATAATGCATGGTGAATTCTTTTTTGCTTGTTCAAACATATCTCTAACCCGAGCAGCACCGACGCCTACAAACATCTCAACAAAATCTGATCCCGAAATAGTAAAGAATGGGACTTTAGCTTCCCCTGCAATCGCCCTTGCAAGTAAAGTTTTACCTGTTCCAGGAGGACCTACCATTAATACTCCACGAGGGATACGGCCTCCAAGCTTATGGAATTTAGATGGGTCTTTTAAGAAATCGACCAATTCATGTACTTCTTCTTTTGCTTCATCACACCCAGCAACGTCTGCAAAAGTAGTTTTGTTAGTAGTTTGATCTAATTGGCGTGCTTTACTTTTTCCAAATGAGAAGGGACCACCGCCTTTGCCACCGCCCTGCATCTGTTTCATAAAAAATATCCAGACACCCACAAGAAGAATCATTGGAAACCAAGAAATAAATATACTCATCAATAAAGACTGTTGTTCTTTAGCTTTTGCATCGACCACAACATTATTTTTCAATAAATCAGACACTAACCAAGGGTCAGATGGAGCATTAGTGATGAAACGCTTACCATCGACAGTGACACCTGTAATGGTATTTTGCTCATCATTAATTTGCACATTAGCAATATTTCCAGCTTTCACCTCAGCCATAAACTGGGAATACACTAATTTGTTTTCAAAACGTGCAGAACCAGAAAATTGGTTGAATATTGTCATCATAATCAAACCAATGACAATCCATAATGCAATACTCTTTAATGTATTATTATTCAATTCGAATACCTTTTTTTATATTTAATTGTATTTTAAACCAGTTTCAAAATAAAATCAGTTAGCTAGTAAATCTCTCGCATAAATAAAAATTTCTGAGCTTCGGTCGCGCGACGCTTTTGGTTTAAATGTCGTGACTTTTTTATAACTTCTCTTAACTTGGCCAAGAAACTTTTCAAAATCAGTTCCAACAAATGACTTGACCAAAAAATGTCCATTCGGTTTCAACCATTTTAAAGAAAAATCAAGTGCAAGCTCATTTAAATAAATAATTTCTAATTGATCTTTAACTTTAATACCACTTATATTGGGGGCCATATCTGAAATAACAAGGTCTAATTGTTCATTTTCAAGTTTTCTTTCTAACTTCAAAAGAACAGCCTCTTCTCTAAAATCACCTTGAATAAATTCAACATTTTTAATATTTTGCATTGCTAAAATATCTACGGCGATGATTCTACTTCTCTCTCCGATCAATTTTGATAACACCTCTGACCAACTTCCTGGTGCGGATCCCAAATCAACTATTCGAGAACCTTGCTTTAAAAATTTATATTTTTCATTTGCTTGCAGTAACTTAAATGCCGCCCTTGACCGATATCCCAGTCTTTGTGCTTCATTTACATAAAAGTCATCCACATGCTCATGCATCCAGTTTTTACTAGTTTTCGTTCTTTTCATCTGTTATGATTCGCTAAAATTATGCTTAATTCAAAAAAAATTGCTTTTCTCAAAGCCTTATCACATCATAAAAAGCCTATTGTTACAATTGGCAACAAAGGCTTGACTGAACCCGTGGTCAAAGAAATTATGGCTGGACTAAAAGCACATGAGTTAATAAAAATTCAAGTTTTAGGGGACGATAGGCAAGCCCGAGTCAACTTATTTGAAGAAATTTGTAAAGTTACGGGGGCTGCGCCAATAAATCATATAGGAAAATTACTCATTATTTATCAGCCCAGTGATAAAAATTTAATACGACTACCTGACTAAAGTTTAGCGAATTTTTATAATTAAAAGTAATCCCAATACACACTCAATCAGGTAACTAATACTTGCAACCCCATGCCAAGTGCTAAATCTATTAGCAAATACACTTTCCATGACCTCTTTAGGTAAGGCATTTACTTTAAATGAATCTAATAAGGGCTGAATACCAAAATAATTTAGCAAGATCAAACATGAAATAAGAAAAATTAGCCAAAAAGTAGCGTGTCTTAAAAATTTAAATCCATTTAATTTAAAACTTGTCATTACAATAAACAATGCACTAGCCAAGCCAAAATAGTTCATAAACTGAAACATATCACCTGCAAGGTTACCGGCGATATAAGAGCTTGGAATTTTATCAAACAAGATGGTGGTTACCATCAACATTGCCCATAGTCCACCAATCCACAAGGTTGCGATAATGATATTTAAATTTCTTAGGAAATTAGACATAAGATACTTTTAATATTTCATAATTTTTTAAACCACCAGGGGTTTCAAATTCAACAATATCGCCCTCTTCTTTACCAATCAACGCTTTTGCGAGCGGTGAATTTATGGAAATCTTATTATCTTTAATACTGGACTCATCATCACCCACGATTTGATATTTAGACTTCATTTCGTCATCAAGGTCCTCTAACTCAACAGTAGAACCAAATACACATCGACCGTCTGCATTGATTGATGCAGGATCAATTACCTCAGCCTGAGAGATTTTTGCCTCTATTTCAGCAATGCGGCCTTCGATAAAAGCTTGTCTTTCCTTTGCTGATTCATACTCAGCATTTTCCGATAGATCACCTTGCGCACGAGCTTCTGCAATCGCCTCAATAATTTTTGGTCGGTCAATGCTTTTGAGTATTTGTAACTCTTTTTTTATTGCTTCAAGACCATTACGGGTCATGGGAATTTGAGCCATCAGGTTTCCAAAAAAATGATTAAATAAATAAGTTATCGAGCGAAGTTTATTTTAAGCCTTTGAATTATGCAAGCTTTGCAACGGCATAACATGAAATTCATCCGCATAAGCCATGCCAATACATGCTGCACGCGCTCCAGCAAGCGTTGTGTAATAAGTTACTTTGTTTTGTAAGGCATTGCGTCTAATTTCATAAGAATCAGCAATTGCTTTTTTGTCCTCTGTGATATTAACGATAAAATCAATTTCATCATTTTTTATCATATCAACAACATGCGGACGACCCTCGGCAACTTTATTTACCGACTCAACAGGCAAGCCATATTCTATTATTGCTCTTGCTGTTCCCTTAGTTGCGACGAGCTCAAAACCTAATGCTACTAAAGATTTTGCAATATCAATACATCCATAATGATCTTCATGACGAACACTCAAAAAGGCTTTTCCGCTCTTCGGTAAATTCATGGATGCGGCTAATTGTGACTTAACAAAAGCTTCAGCAAACGTAGGTCCAACACCCATTACCTCTCCTGTTGATTTCATTTCTGGACCTAATATCGTATCAACGCCAGGAAATTTTATAAATGGAAACACGGCCTCTTTTACAGAATAAAAACTTGGTTTGATTTCTTTTGTAAATTTTTGGCTCTTGAGTGAAATTCCAGCCATACAATTTGCAGCAATTTTTGCTAGCGGTCTTCCAATAGCTTTAGAAACAAAGGGAACCGTTCTTGAAGCTCTTGGGTTAACTTCCAAAACATAAATAGTTTTATTTTGAATTGCAAATTGTATATTCATTAATCCAACAACATTGAGTGCTTTCGCTAATTTTTTTGTCTGTTCAATGATGCGTTCTTGTATCTCAGTATCCAGGCTGTAGGGTGGCAGGGAACAGGCAGAGTCGCCAGAATGTACCCCAGCTTGTTCAATGTGCTCCATGATTCCACCAATGACAATATCCTTTCCGTCAGATAATGCATCAACATCAACCTCAATTGCATCATTTAAAAAACGATCCAGAAGAACAGGTGAGTCATGGGAAACTTTGACGGCTTCGCGCATATATCTTTCCAAATCAGATTGTTCATGAACAATTTCCATTGCTCTTCCACCCAACACATAACTCGGTCTCACAACCAAAGGATAGCCAATTTCCTCAGCCAATTTCAATGCCTGCTCTGCTGTTTTAGCAGTTCGATTGGGCGGTTGCTTTAATTTAAGTTTATGTAAAATAGCCTGAAATCGCTCACGGTCTTCAGCAGCATCAATATCATCTGGCAATGTTCCAATAATGGGTACCCCCTCTGCAAACAAAGCTTTTGCAAGTTTTAAAGGTGTTTGTCCCCCGTATTGAACTATTACGCCGAATGGGGACTCTTTTCTAACAATCTCTAGCACATCCTCGAGTGTTACGGGTTCAAAATATAAGCGATTTGAAATATCATAATCGGTTGATACTGTTTCAGGGTTGCAGTTGATCATAATCGTTTCAAAACCGTTTTCCCTCAGCGCTAACGAGGCATGCACACAACAATAATCAAATTCAATCCCTTGACCAATTCGATTGGGGCCACCACCAATAATAATAATTTTTTTATTATCCGTTGGCTCCGCCTCACAATAGGTTTCATAGGTTGAATACAAATAAGCAGTGTTTGTTGTAAATTCAGCAGCACATGTATCCACACGCTTATAAACTGGGTGTATATTTTTGGAAAATCTGTATTGTCTTACTTTGGATTCGGGAATATTAACTAAGGTAGCAATACGTGAATCAGAAAAACCTAACCTTTTGATTTCTAACCATTCCTCTGCGGTCAATTTAGCACAATTCTTTTTTTTGATTTCATCTTCCGCATCAACAATATTTTTAATTTGTCGTAAAAACCAAAGATCGATTTTCGAATTCTGAAAGATTGTTTCTAGATCTATCCCAATTCTCATTGCATCAGCAACATACCAAATTCTATTTGGACCTGGCTGTCTCAATTCTCTAATAATTTCATCTTTATCCTCGGATAATGGAACCAAGCCATCAACCCCAATTTCTAATCCTCTTAATGCTTTTTGAAATGACTCCTGAAAAGTTCGACCAATCGCCATTACCTCACCCACAGATTTCATTTGCGTCGTCAATCGTGAATCAGCTTTTGGAAATTTTTCAAAAGCAAATCGGGGGATTTTTGTAACAACATAATCAATAGTTGGTTCAAATGATGCAGGGGTAAGTCCTCCTGTGATGTCATTTTTTAATTCATCTAATGTATAACCAACGGCTAGTTTTGCAGCTATTTTAGCAATGGGAAAACCTGTAGCTTTTGAAGCCAATGCTGAAGATCTCGAAACACGTGGATTCATTTCAATCACAACCATTCTTCCATCATCGGGGTTAATTGCAAATTGAACATTTGATCCCCCTGTGTCCACACCTATTTCCCTCAGAACATTTATCGAGGCGGATCGCATGATTTGGTATTCTTTATCCGTTAACGTTTGTGATGGTGCCACTGTTATAGAATCACCTGTATGAACACCCATCGGGTCGAGATTTTCAATCGAACAAATGATAATGCAATTATCATTGGAGTCACGCACCACCTCCATTTCATACTCTTTCCATCCCAATAGTGACTCTTCAATTAAAAGCTCATTGGTTGGTGAAGCGTCAAGTCCTCGTTCACATATTTCCATAAACTCATCTTTGTTATAGGCAATACCACCACCACTACCGCCCATTGTAAATGAGGGTCGAATAATGACGGGAAAGCCAATGCTCGCTTGCACTTGCAACGCCTCTTCCATACTATGAGCAACTGCAGAGCGCGCTGAAGCGAGGCCTATTTTTGTCATTGCTTCTTTAAATTGCTGCCTATCTTCCGCTTTATCAATTGCCTCTTTTGAAGCACCAATTAACTCAACATTAAATTTCTTCAATATTCCTTCGCGATCTAAATCAAGCGCACAATTTAATGCTGTTTGTCCACCCATCGTTGGCAACAATGCATCCGGTTTTTCTTTCTCAATAATCTTACTGACGATTTGCCATTGAATTGGCTCAATATAAGTTGCATCAGCCATATTTGGATCGGTCATAATTGTTGCTGGATTTGAATTGACTAAAATGACACGGTAACCTTCTTCTTTTAAAGCTTTGCACGCTTGTGCGCCAGAATAATCAAACTCACAGGCTTGGCCAATAACAATTGGTCCAGCACCAATAATCATAATTGACTTTATGTCTGTCCTTTTTGTCATGCGTTACCTTTTTTTTCTGTCATGAAATTCAAAAATTTATCAAAAAGATAACTCATCTCTTGTGGGCCTGGGCTTGCTTCGGGATGACCTTGAAAACTAAAAGCAGGTTTATCTAATATCTGTATGCCTTGAATTGTTCCATCAAATAATGATCGGTGAGTTACTTGAATATTTTTAGGCAATTTTTCATCGACTGTAAAGCCATGATTCTGACTGGTAATAAAAACTTTTTTGTTTGTTAAATCTTGCACAGGATGATTTGCCCCATGATGTCCAAATTTCATTTTTTTGGTTTTACCCCCAGCCGCTATTGCTAGTAATTGATGGCCCAAGCAAATACCAAATAAAGGTAAATCAAGATCAAGAAGGCCTTGAATATTTTTAATGGCATAATCGCAAGGTTCAGGGTCACCGGGTCCATTTGATAAAAATATACCATCAGCTTGTAATTTAATAACCTCTTTGTAATCAGTGTCTGCAGGTACTACCGTTAACTTACAGCCTCGTGACACTAACATTCTTAAAATATTTTTTTTAATACCAAAATCATACGCAACAACATGAAAAGAGGATTTTTTAGCTTTTTCAAAACCGTTACCCAAAGCCCATTCACCCTCATCGAAAAAATAATTTTTTTTCGTTGAGACTACTTTAGCCAAATCCATTCCCGCTAAGCCTGGAAAAATTTTTGCTGCTTGATGTGCATCCTTTTTATTTTCAATTGTGGAAATACAGCCGGATTGTGCGCCATTTTGACGAATATGTTTAGTTAGCTGACGGGTGTCAATGTCAGAAATTGCTACGATGTTATGCTTGATCAAATAACTAGATAAATCCATCTCGCTTCTAAAATTAGAGCTGACTAACGATAAGTCTCGAATGATTAATCCGGTTGCATAAACATTATTAGATTCAATATCCTCAGAATTTATACCGGTGTTACCGATATGGGGGTAGGTTAAACAAACGATTTGTTGTGAATAAGATGGGTCTGTTAAGATTTCTTGATAGCCTGTCATCGAGGTATTAAAAACTACCTCTCCAATTGCCTTACCTTCTGCTCCAATTGACTTTCCTCGAAACTCTGTTCCGTCTGCAAGCACTAACATGGCCGGCTTTTGATGCGACAAACATAACTCCTGAGATAGTTAAAGCTAGATAAAACAAACGGGTGGATAAATCCCCCCGTTGCGTGAAATTATAAATCATTGCCGCCTTATGAGCAATTTATAATTTCGTTATTTACTTTATTTTTAACACATCTGCCATGTCAAAAAGACCTTGATCATGATTTGATAAAAATTTAGCTGCCCTTAATGCCCCCTTGGCAAAAGTTGCTCGGCTACTTGCCCTATGAGTCAATTCGATACGCTCACCGTCACCTGCAAAAAGAACTGTATGATCACCCACTATGTCACCACCACGGATAGTTGAAAACCCAATGTCTGAAATATTTCTTACTGGCATAGTTCCTTCTCGATGATAAATAGCATTCTTTTTCAGATTACGCTTTGCTCCATCGGCAGCTGCCTCACCAAGTCGTAATGCTGTTCCCGAGGGAGCGTCAACTTTATGCCGATGATGCGCTTCAATAATTTCTATATCAAAATCTTTCTCTAAAATAGCTGCCGCTTGTTGAACTAAAGATACCAGGAGGTTGACCCCCACACTCATGTTCGGGGCAAAGCAAATAGCAGTTTTTTCTGCAGCTTTTTTTATCATTGACGTTTGTCTCTCATCAAAACCCGTTGTCCCTAAAACATATTTAATATTATGTAAAACGCAATGTTTTAAATAATTTACACTGGCCTGCGGGCGCGTAAAATCAATTAATATATCTGCATCTTTGATTACATCAAGCTCTGCAGATATTGGTATATTCGTTTTTAAACCTAATTTTTCTCCTGCATCTTCTCCAATTCTTCCACAGTCTGGATGATCAATTGCGCCGACGAGTTGTAAATTAGGGTCCTTAAAAATCTCATCAATTAACGTCTGCCCCATTTTTCCTGAAGCGCCTACGATAATTACATTTAATGTCTTATTCATAACTAAAAACCAATTTTCTCTAAAAGTTGATCGAAATAATCTTCATTGTCATCATTTTGATTTTCATCCATTATATCGTTTTTATTGCCTTCGTCAGAGACTGAATTTGGACGATCTTGTATTGGTGATTCCATTAATTCTATGTCATCCTGCAGCAGGTCTTGTTTTATATTTTCATTTAATGATTCTTGCGAATTGATTTCTAAAATTTCATCAACATAATCATCTGCTTCACTTTCTTTAAGCTCATCAGATGGTGGATTTTTTGAATCAACATTGTCAATTACACCATCAGGAATTTCATATACTTGGCTATCATTTTTTTCAATAAATTCAGGCTCATCCTCTTCCCAAAACTTAAGGTTATCTAACCAGCCCCTTTCTGTCTCGGGGGCATCCTTTTTAACATCACCAGTATTTTGTTTTTGTGGAGGCTGTTTTCTTTCTAAATTGGGTTCAATGTCAACTTGTTTTTCTTTTTCTGGGCTTGGTATTGATTGATTATCAATTAACTCTTTATCATCCTTCTCCCAAAACTTCATATTATCGATCCAACTCTCCTCTTCGGTTTTATCAGTATTGTCAATTTCTATAACTTTTGGTGCAGCTTGAATTGTCTCGTTATTTCCTTGGCTTGGAATGACCTCACCGGTAATACTTTTTAAAAGATCTTTTTCAAAATTTAAGATGATGTGACGTCTCTCAACTTTTTTGCCATTCTGAATCAAAACAAAAATATAGTCCCAACGATCTTTATGAAAACTGTCTTGAATCAATGGAGTTCCCAGTACAAATTTAACTTGGGCTTTTGTCATTTTGGGTTTTAATTGCAATAACATCTGCGTATCAATCTCATTGCCTTGTTGGATATCATGCTTATAAATTAAGGATGACTCTTGAATGGGTGCGCAGGCCGTAAGCAAGAAAAAAATGAAAAATATTGAGAAACGCATGAAATTCGCTTTATTTGAAAACAACGTTAATATACCATGTGTATAAATCAGTGATAAAGGGAATTGCATGCCATGGAAGAACATGTTGATTTAAAAAAAACTGGGCTAAAAGCTACACTTCCAAGAATAAAAGTACTTAATATTTTTGAGAGTAATCGTGAAGAACATCTCTCTGCTGAAGATATTTATAAAATTATGCTAAATTCAGGCGAGGAAGTCGGTTTAGCAACCATTTACCGTGTCCTAACCCAATTTGAGCAAGCAGGACTTCTTATTCGGCATCATTTTGAAAGCGGTAAAGCCGTCTACGAATTAAATGAACAATCGCACCATGATCACATCGTTTGCTTACAATGTGGGCATGTGGAAGAATTTTGCGATGATGAAATTGAAAAAAGACAAAAGATGGTCGCGCAAGACAAAGGCTTTCAAATTATCGAACACTCACTTTACATATATGCTGATTGCAAGCAAAAACCTTGCCCGAGGAGAAAAGATTAGCCTAATAGCTCCTTGGCGTGTGCCCTAGTTTTTTCCGATATTGCAAGCCCACCTAACATTCTAGCCACTTCTTCCAGTCGAGAATCTTCATTTAACAAAACAATTTGGCTGAGTGTCTCATCATTTTTTGTTATCTTTGATACTTTAAAGTGATTAGTTGATTGTGCTGCTACTTGGGGTAAATGGGTAATAACAAACACTTGTTTGTTTTGCACATGACCCAACGACTTTAATAACAAACCTATCGTTTCAGCAACCCCGCCACCAATGCCTACATCAACCTCATCAAAAATCATTACGGGAACATCAGAGTCATTAATTGAAGAAACTCGAATAGCCAAACTTATTCTTGATAATTCACCGCCAGAAGCAACTTTACTAATAGGCCTTAAATCTGCACCTTTGTATGTTGCGATTAAGAATTCAACTTTTTCATTACCGTAACTGGATGATTCTGAGGGGTTCAATTTCACTTCAAACTTAGCCCCTTCAAATGAGAGGCTATTAAGTCGAGCTGAAATTTGTTGACTTAATTTCATTGCAGCTTCATTTCTTTTTTCGGATAAAACTTTTGCAGCGGCATCAAACTTTGATTTTGCATCATTTAACGAGGACTCTAAAGTTGACTCATTAGTTAAACTTCTTAAAAAAATAATTCTTTTTTGCCAAGTTTCATGTTGCTCCTCCAGCTGATCTGCACTGACATGATATTTTCTTAAGAAATCAAAGGTGTTTTTTATCTTATTTTCAATTAAATTTTTATCATTATCATTGATGTCAATTATATGTAAATGATGTCCCAAATCTTTTTCAAGCTCGATCAAATCAATGCTAATGGAGTCAATTAAATTAAGTTTTTCTTGCATTTTTTCATCAAGTTTTGACAAAAAAGAAAGTGAGTTCTTTAATAGATTTAATTGATGACGCAATGAGAGTCCATCATCATTGTCTATGATATTTATGGCTTCTTTAATTCCCTGTACCAACTCTGTGCTGTTAGAAATCATCTTATGCTGCGCTTGAATCTTTTGCCAATCCTCTATAGAAAAATCAAGCGCTTGATATTCTTGATCCTTCTGCTCAAGCTCTTCAAGTTCTGATAAATAGCTGGCTTGATTTTTTAAGAATTTTTCATGCTCTAAAAAAAGTTGTCGCCAAGTATGAAATTTCTCTTCGACCTCTTTAGCAAATAATTGCGCATGAGCAAAATTATCTAAAATATCCCTTTGTGCATTTGACTTAAGTAATGAGTAGTGAAAATTTTGGCTATAAATATCAACTAACAATTCACCAAGTAATTTTAAATCGGAAAGAATACTAGGAATGCCATTAATGAATGCTTTAGATTTTCCATCCGCGTGAATCACTCTTCGTAAAATCAATAGATCATCATGAAATAATTCTTTCTCTTGCAGCCAATTTTTAACCGCATCATTTTTTTCAATGTTAAAAGTGGCCACAATATCTGCTTTATCTTTATTTTTTCTCACCAGTGCAGGGTCACTTCTTTGGCCTAAACAAAGCGATAAAGCATCTATTAAAATTGATTTTCCGGCACCTGTTTCTCCGGTTAATACTGAAAATCCTGGAGATAGATTAACTTCTAATTCATCAACAATAATAAAGTCTTTTATTGTTAAATTTTCAAGCATACGACTCTTATTATCCCCAATTTAATTTATTTCTAAGCATCTCAAAATAACAATAATCTTTCGGATGAAGAATGGAAATGGATTGATTTGATTTTTTAACTTTTATAATATCCCTCAAATCCAATGGAAACTTAATTTGCCCATCAATATTTACATAGGCTTCATCAAGATGAATTATTTTAATTTCAATCAAGCTTTCACCATCAACAGCGATTGGCCGATTACTTAATGTATGCGGGTTTATAGGGACAATTGACATGGCATTAAGTTTCGGATGCAAAATAGGTCCTCCAGCGGACAATGCGTAAGCCGTTGCTCCTGTTGGTGTGCTAACAATAACTCCGTCAGAGCGTTGACGATGAACAAAAGCATTGTTGATATAAATCTCCAATTCAATTAAACGGATGCCACTCTTGACGACCACATCATTCAAGGCAAATGAATCATAAATATTTTTATCATCACGAATAATTGAAGTTTGCAGTAGCATGCGCTGGTCTTCAACAAAATCTCCTTGCAAAATTAAATCAACATGACTGATCATGCTGTCAATATTTAAGTCTGCCAAAAATCCAAAACGTCCTTGATTTATGCCGACCAAAGGAATGCCGCTATCAAAAATCATTCGAGCTACGCCTAACATGGTTCCGTCGCCACCCACAACAATTGCCAAATCGACATTCTTACTTATTTCTTTTAAAGTCATTGAAGGTAAGTTGTCAAATTTGAATTGTTGTTGCGTTTTACTTTCCAGAACAATGTCGAAATTCTTTTTTTGCAGATGACTAATAAGAATATTTAATTGTTCACGAAGATTAATTGATTCTTCAATAGAGGGGTACTTGCCAATAACGGCAATTTTTTTAAAAGATTTCATTTATGTTGATAAATCTAGCTATATTAGCCTTGAGTCAGTAAAATAAGTTTAAGATCACATTTTAATGCAAACAATCACAAATAAACTAATTTATTGCTCATGGAATTAGATAAACGCGCTCAGTCATTACTCCAAATGTTAGTTAAACTTCATGTAAGCGATGGGCAGCCTGTAGGTTCAAAAACTCTCTCAGCTTCATCGGAGCTTGAGATTAGCCCAGCTACCATTCGAAATATTATGCATGATCTTGAGGAAGCAGGCTTTATTGCCAGTCCACATACTTCAGCAGGAAGAGTCCCGACACATAAAGGCTATCGTTTTTTTGTCGACAGCTTGGTTACAGTGCAATCACTAGATCCAAAAGAAATTGATAATTTAAAAAATCAATTTAATTTATCTGATAATAAGCACTTGATAACCTCAGTTGCTAATTCACTATCAGATCTCACAAAATTTGCCGGCGTGGTAATGTTGCCCAAAGCGAAAAAGGTTAAATTTAAACACATTGAGTTTTTAAGTTTATCTGAAAAAAAAGTACTGCTAATTGTCGTCACTGATGACGGAAGGGTTCAAAATAGGGTCTTATACACAAACAAAAGTTACCCCAAAAACCTTCTCGTTGAGTCATCAAATTACTTTAATCATCATTTTCAAGGCCACACTATCCTAGAAGCAAAACAAATATTAATTAAAGAATTAAAAACATTAAGATCAGATATTGTGCAATTAATGTCTGCGGCAATAGATACTTCCTCAGAAAATGGTGAGCTGGATAATATGGTAATCTCAGGCCAAAGAAAACTTTTAGAAAATACTGAACTCAGTCAGAATATTGGCAGCATAAAAAAAATAGTAGAAGTCTTTGAGCAACGCTCTGCCCTGTTAGATCTATTAGAAAAAAGTAATGATGCAAAAGGTATTAATATTTTTATTGGCGAGGAATCAGGCTATCAAGCTTTAGACGAATGTAGTGTAGTGACTGCACCTTATCATGCAGATGGGGAGCTATTAGGCATGCTTGGCGTTATTGGTCCAACACGAATGGCTTATGAACGCATCATACCGATCGTTGATATTACAGCAAAATTACTTGGGAATTCATTTAAATAATTATGAGCTATTATAAAAAAGAACCAGATTACAAGCATGGTGATCCTCCAAAAATTGGTATTATTTTAGCTAATTTAGGAACTCCTGACGCGCCAAGAAGTAAAGAACTGAGAAAATATTTAGGGCAATTTCTTATGGATCGTCGTGTAGTAGAAATTCCAAGATTTATTTGGTGTTGGATTTTACACTGCATTATTCTTGTTTTTCGTCCCGCTGCCTCGGCAAAGAAATATCAACAAGTTTGGACGGCACAAGGTTCCCCTTTATTGGTTTATGCCAAAAAACAAACGCGTTTGCTAAAAAAGGAATTAAAGAACAAATATAAACAGCCCATTGAAATTGAGTTAGCCATGAGCTATGGAAACCCATCCATGCCAAATGCTATTCAAAAACTAAAAACACAGCACTGTAGTCGCATTTTATTATTTCCTTTGTATCCGCAATATGCCGCGTCTTCATCTGCCTCTGCCATGGATAGCTTTTTTAAAGTACTCCTTAAAACTAGAAATGTTCCTGAGGCAAGAACGATACGCCACTACCATGACCATCCTGACTATATTAACGCGCTTAAAAATTCTGTTTTAAATTTTTGGAAGAAAAATGGGCGGCCAGAAAAATTGATTATGAGTTTTCATGGCATACCAAAAAAATCATTGTTGCAAGGTGATCCCTATCATTGCGAATGCCATAAAACTGGCAGATTGTTGGCAGAAAGCCTTGCGCTGAAAGATAATGAGTATCAAATATGCTTTCAATCCAGATTTGGAAAAGCAGAATGGCTGAAACCTTATTTTGCGGAAGTTATACAAGACTTGGGTGAGAAAAAAACCAACAAAGTGCACGTTATATGTCCAGGGTTTTCCAGCGACTGCCTTGAAACGTTGGAAGAAATAAATATGGAAGGTCGCCATATATTTAAATCACACGGAGGAGGCACCTATGATTATATTCCTGCTCTGAATGATAATAAGCACTGGATTGAAGCAATGGTTAAAATTTTGCATCCACATCTGGTTGGCTGGATTGACCCTAACTGGTCACTAACAAAAGAAGAGAAAGCTTCGGCAATAACAATTAGGCAAGCAAAAAAAATAAAAGACAGATTATGATTATATTAACTGGTGGCGCTGGCATGATAGGGAGCATGATTGCTTGGCACTTAAATACAATCCTTAATGATAAAGAAATTATCATAGTTGATGAATTAAATCATCCACGTAAAGAAAAAAATATCGCAAAAAGAAATTTTTTGGAGTTTGTTGAAAAAGAAAAAATGTTTGCTTTTTTAAAAACACAAAAAAAAATTAATGCAATTATTCATATGGGTGCTATTAGCGATACAACTGAAAACAACTTTAATAATCTTCTTTTTAGCAATATTCGTTTTAGTCAGCAACTATGGTCCTATTGTGCAAGTAATAAAATACCATTTATATATGCCAGTTCAGCAGCAACCTATGGGCTTGGTGAGCATGGCTATGATGATGATTGTGAGCTGCATCAATTCTCACCGTTAAATGCTTATGGTTATTCGAAACATTTTTTTGACTGTTGGGTTAAAAATCAAATAAGTGACAATCAAATCGCTCCACCTCAATGGTGTGGCTTAAAATTTTTTAATGTCTATGGACCAAATGAGTATCATAAGGGCAGGATGGCAAGTGTTGTCTATCATGCTTACAGCCAATTTAAGCAAGATGGAATAATAAAATTATTTAAGAGCAATCACCCGGATTTTGAAAATGGTATGCAGCTCAGGGATTTTATTTATGTTAAGGATGCTGTGAAGTGCGTGATTTTTCTTCTTCAGAACAGTCACATTAGCGGTTTATTTAATGTTGGTACAGGGAAGGCTCAATCATTTAAATTATTAGCACAGGCAGTAGCAAAAAATTTAGGTAGTGATGACACCATTATTAGGTATGTCAATATGCCCGATGACTTAAATGATAAATACCAGTATTACACTGAGGCAAGTATAAAAAAACTTCGGGAGTCTCACTATACTGACGATTTTATGAATTTAGATCACGGGGTCACAGATTACTTACAAAATTATCTGCTAACCAACGATAAACATGCATAATTAAGAAAATGAAAATTGAGGTTATAAATAATATTAAAAAACATCTTTCTTTAAAAAAAGAATGGGGTTTGGTTATTGGTGATTTAATGTTAGATCATTATATTTTTGGTGATATTACTAGAATTTCACCAGAGGCCCCCGTGCCTATTTTAAAAAAAATTGAGGAGCAATATCGTTTAGGAGGCGCAGGTAATGTTGCAGCCAATCTTCGTGGCTTTGGAATTAAAACAGCAGTTATAGGTGTTACAGGAAAAGATTCCAATAGCTTAATTTTAGAAAAGCTATTAAAAGAAAAACTAATTTCAACTTCTGGCGTCATAAAAACAAAACAAGCTACTACGACAAAAACGCGGGTGCTTGGTGGTCAGCAACAACTTTTACGCATTGATGATGAAAATATTAGTGAAGTAAATGAAACGCTATTATTTAAAAAAATTGATGCACTTATACGAAAAAATCCATCAATTATCATATTATCTGACTATGCTAAAGGGTTGTTAAATCAACGAACAATCCAAAAAATTGTAAAAATAGCAAAGCAAAAAAATATTCCTGTCATCGCCGACCCAAAAGGAAATTCTATTGAAAAATATCAAGGTGTAAACGTTTTAACGCCAAATAAAAAAGAAGCCTTAGCGCTTGCGGGAGAAGAAAACTTAGTAGAAGAAAAGCTCGACATAAAACTGCGGTCTTATTGCAAGCAATTTAATATTGGTAACATTGCCATGACGCAAGGATCCCTTGGCATTAAATTAGTTAAAAAAAATACCGTCTCAATTGTCCCGGCAACTAAACTTAAATATGTTTATGACGTTTCAGGTGCAGGTGATACCGTGATTGCAAGTATTGCTGCAGGATTAATGGCAAATCTAAATATTCATGATGCTTTAGAGCTCGCCAATCAGGCCGCAGGCCATGTTATCTCTAAAATTGGAACAACACCCATCGAGCTTAATGAATTAATTGAGGCAATAAAAAAAGAGAGCCTTGAGCAATCGAATAAAATATTATCATTCGCTGATTTAGAAAAAAAAATAGCCGATCTTAAAAAACAAAAATTAACCATTGGATTTACCAATGGTTGTTTTGACATTCTGCACGCTGGCCATGTAATGTACCTTGAAAAAGCAAAAAATAAAGTTGATTTTTTGATCTTAGCTTTAAACAGTGACGCCTCGGTTAAAAAATTAAAAGGGCCCACGAGGCCAATTATTAATGAAGGTGATCGGGCACGAGTTTTATCAGCTCTAGAAGCGATTGATGCAATTGTTATATTTGATGAGTCTACGCCATTAAAATTGATTAAAAAAATAAAGCCAAATATTTTAATCAAAGGGGATGACTACAAAATAAATCAAGTCGTTGGTCACAAAGAATTAAAAGCCTGGGGAGGGAAAGTCGAGCTTGTGCCAATACTTGCAGGCAAAAGTACCACTAAAATTATTGAGAAAATGGATTAATGAATTAAGTCTTTAATGCTTTTTACTGCTCTAATTTTCATTTCTTTACAAATCTTTTGCCAATCATGCAGATCTGTCCAACCATAGAGAAAAATAAAATCAAGATTAAATTTTTTAGCAGTTTCAATATCGTAAAGTGAATCCCCCAAAAAAATAGCTGGAAAAAAAGTATCATCAGGGAGCTCGTCTTGAATAATTTGGTGCTTAGACCTTGGGGAACCAAAAATTCCTGACTCAAAATAATGCGCAATCTTTTTTTCCTTAAAAAGATAGCGCAATTCAGATTGATCGCCACCCGAGGCTATCATCCACCGACTATTGACAGTTTGCTGCTTCAGGCTTGCTAAACCTTCAGCAATTTGGCAATCTTTGAGTAAATGAATCACTTCGTCATTTAAGGTATCCACAAGAAATTTTTTTTTATTTTCAGTAATGCTTGTTTTTAAAATATTTTTTAAGAAAAAATCGAATTTAACATATCTCGAGATTCCTGTTAAAGCAACATGATGATCAACTAAAGCTTGGGCCTGTTCTTTGGAGGCGCCGAATTTAATTGCAGTATTACGATAAGCCTCAATCTTTTGAAAATTTGAATTTAGTACAACGCCATCACAATCAAAAATAATTGTTCGATATTGATTTAACTCAGGCATATCAAAACTTAATTGAACTTGCCTCTTTTGCTAATTGGGTGATCTTTGCCCAATTTTTTTGGTTAACATATTCTTTTGGGGTTAACCAAGTTCCGCCGCAAACAATGACATTCGGCAGAGCAAGAAAGTCTGAAGCATTTTGTATAGTAACTCCGCCTGTGGGGCAAAATTTCACATCTGCAAATGGGCCGCTAAAACCTTTTAAAAGATTTACCCCTCCAACCGCTACAGCTGGAAAAAGTTTTAAAAAATCATAACCATCATCATTGGCCATCATGATCTCACTACCCGATGATACGCCTGGCAATAAAGGTAAATCAATCTCTTTACATATGGATCCCATATTTGATGAATAACCTGGGCTAACCGCAAATTGACTGCCAGCAATTTTGGCATTGGTTGCATCGGCCTTTGTTCTTAAAGTGCCTGCACCAACAATAGCCTCAGGAACATTTTTCGCAATAGCCTCAATGGCTTGTAGAGCACAATTAGATCGTAATGTTACTTCCAAAACACGAATTCCACCCTCTAACAATGCCTCTGCCATTGGAACCGCGTCTTCAACATTATCTATTACAATGACAGGAATGACAGGGCCATAATTTGCCAATTCAATCGTTTTCATAATTTCCTTTTATTAAGTTACCCAAGTTATTGCGCCCTCTTCTGCAGACAGCACATTTTTTCGCATGTTGCCAAATAATTCACGACCAATACCATGGCCATTTTTTGTTTTTATTGCTTCGGTAAGAATGGCTGGTCTTCGTTCAGACCATGTGTCTTCATCAATTAAAACGTTCATCGAGCCCACCACTGCATTTATTCTTATAATATCGCCTTCTTTAATTTTGGCTATTGACCCCCCTGCTGCTGCTTCAGGACTTAAATGAATTGCTGCGGGAATTTTACCTGATGCACCACTCATTCTTCCGTCAGTAACAATTGCAACTTTAAAACCTTGATTTTGAATGACAGACAGTGGTGGTGTTAATTTATGTAATTCTGGCATCCCATTTGCCATCGGCCCTTGAAACCGCACCACGGCGATAAAATCTTTTTCTAGTAGACCATCATCAAATGCTTTCAGTAATTCTTCTTGGCTATTAAAAATCATAGCAGGAGCCTCTATGATATAGCGATCCTCTGGCACCGCCGATACTTTGATAACCGAGCGGCCAAGGTTACCCTTAAGTAATTTTAGCCCCCCTTCTTCACTAAAAGGATTATTCCCTTTTCTAACAATTGATTCGTCACCACTTTCATCAGGTAATTTTTTCCAAATTAATTCGTCTTTTTTTGTCTGAGGTAATTTGGTGTAGGATTCAATGCCTTGACCAACTACAGATGTAACATCTGGATACATGCAACCTAATTCAAGGAGTTCACGAATAACGAATGCTGGTCCTCCAGCAGATTGAAATTCATTAACATCAGCTTTACCGTTTGGGTAAACACTCGCTAAAAGTGGGACCGATTTAGCTAAATCATGGAAATCTGACCAGTCAATTATAATACCTGCTGCTCTGGCTATGGCAACCCAATGAATTAGGTGATTAGTTGATCCTCCAGTCGCCAATAAAGCGGCCATAGCATTTATGATCACTTCCTCATTTACCATTTCACCAATTGGAGTGACTTTTTCAGCTCCAATATTTGCAACCAATTGCTTAACCGCCTCAATTGTTAATAATTTTCTTACTCCATCATGAGGATGTACAAAGGCTGAGCCTGGAATATGGAGCCCCATAGCTTCCATCAGCATTTGGTTGCTATTAGCGGTACCATAAAACGTACATGTTCCTTCGCCATGATAGGCCGATGATTCAGAGGCCAATAATTCTTTTCTGCCAACTTTTCCTTGCGCATATTGTTCACGAACTTTTGATTTTTGCGTGTTATCAATTCCAGTTGACATCGGTCCCGCAGGAACAAAAATTGCTGGTAAATGGCCAAAGTGTAATGCGCCAATTAGAAGCCCAGGAACAATTTTGTCACAAATACCTAATAACAACATACCATCAAAAACATCATGAGATAATCCAATCGCAGTTCCCATAGCAATCGTATCCCGAGAAAATAAACTCAATTCCATACCTGGCTCACCTTGCGTAACACCATCACACATAGCCGGTACTCCACCTGCTACTTGTGCAGTTGCGCCAAAAGAAAGTGCCGCCTGTCTTATAATTTGTGGGTAATTTTCGTAAGGTTTATGTGCGGAAAGCATATCATTGTAAGCTGTGATTATGCCAATGTTAGGCCCTTTCTTCTCCACTATCCGTAGTTTTTCATTTTGCGGTAATGCTGCGATTGCATGTGCAACATTCGCGCATCCTAAACGGTCAGCACCTCTATCACGTTTACGCATTTCATTAACACGCTCTAAATAGGCTTTTCTTGTCGGACGGCTGTTTTCTTTAATTCTTTGTGTAATTTCTATAATTGATTGTTTCATTGCACGCGAAAAATAAATGATTAGCCCTGCATTATCAGTGAAAAGCTATTACTAAGTCAAATGTAAAAAAAATAGAAAAATACTTGAAAAAGTAATTTCATGCCCCATATTAGAATTCATTAAAACTTTTATTCATTAGCTATCATGGTAAAAAAAGAAACCAAAAAAAATACTGCCTCCGACAAAAAGGATGCTAATTTAGAAAAAATAAATGCGCTTGAGCTTCAAATCAAGGAATTAGAGGAAGCGGTTCTCTATGCAAAAGCAGAATCTGAAAACGCAAGAAAACGGGCTCTAGATGACATTGATAAAACAAGAAAATTTGCCATCGAAAATTTTAGCCAAGAAATTTTGTTGGTGAAAGACAGTCTAGATGCTGCTTTGATGATTGAAAATGCAACTTTAGAAAGTTATAAAGATGGCGTTCAGCTCACAGTAAAACAATTAATGAATGTCTTTACAAAATTCAATATCGAATTAGTCGATCCTGTTGGGGAGAAATTTGATCCCAATTTTCATCAAGCCATGGCGATGATTGAAAGCGATGAGGAACCAAATACCGTCATAAATGTTATGCAAAAAGGCTATAAATTAAATGACCGTGTTTTGAGGCCTGCACTTGTCACTGTCTCAAAAGAAAAACAAGCAACTTGAATTTTGGGAAAATGACCCAATTTAACTTTTAAAGATTTTACTAAGGAATTATATATGTCAAAAATTATTGGAATTGATTTAGGAACCACCAACTCCTGTGTGGCAATAATGGAGGGTGGCAAAGCAAAGGTTATTGAAAATGCAGAGGGCGCTCGCACGACGCCATCAATTGTTGCATACCAAGACGAAGGTGAAACACTGGTCGGCGCTCCGGCTAAACGTCAAGCGGTAACGAATCCAAAAAATACACTTTATGCCGTGAAACGACTGATTGGTAGGAAATTTGAAGAGGATGAGGTGCAAAAAGATATTGATCTTATGCCATATACAATTGCTAAAGCAGATAATGGCGATGCATGGGTAGAGGTAAAAGGAGAAAAAATGGCTCCCCCTCAGATCTCTGCTGAAATTCTTCGAAAAATGAAAAAAACAGCCGAAGATTATTTGGGTGAAAAGGTTACTGAGGCAGTAATTACCGTGCCAGCTTATTTTAATGATAGCCAAAGACAAGCTACCAAAGATGCCGGACGAATTGCTGGGCTTGAAGTAAAAAGAATTATCAATGAACCCACTGCAGCCGCATTGGCTTTTGGTCTTGATAAAAAAGAAGGTGACAGAAAAATTGCTGTCTACGATTTAGGCGGTGGAACATTTGATATCTCAATTATTGAAATCAGTAGCGTTGATGGTGAGCATCAGTTTGAAGTTTTATCTACTAATGGGGATACCTTTTTAGGGGGTGAAGATTTTGATAATCGCATTATCGACTTCTTGGCAGAAGAATTTAAAAAAGAAAATAGTGTTGACCTGACAAAAGATATGTTGGCAAAACAAAGGTTGAAAGAAGCAGCTGAGAAAGCAAAAATTGAATTATCAAGTAGTACTCAAACTGAAATCAACTTGCCCTACATTACTGCCGACGCATCTGGGCCAAAACATTTGGTGGTTAAATTAACCCGATCAAAATTAGAATCACTCGTTGATGAGCTAATTGATAGGACTACAGCACCATGCCAAACTGCAATTAAAGACTCGGGACTTTCTGCATCTGAAATCTCTGATGTCATTCTTGTAGGAGGCCAAACGAGAATGCCAAAGGTGCAAGAAAAAGTAAAAGAAATATTTGGAGTTGAGGCACGAAAAGATATTAACCCTGATGAAGCTGTCGCAATTGGTGCAGCCGTTCAAGGTGGTGTTCTGCAAGGTGATGTGAAAGATGTATTACTATTAGATGTCACACCTTTGAGCCTTGGAATTGAGACACTTGGTGGGGTAATGACTAAATTAATTAAAAAAAATACAACCATTCCGACCAAAGCATCACAAGTATTTTCAACTGCGGAAGACAATCAAAATGCTGTTACCATTCACGTCTTACAAGGTGAAAGAGAAATGGCAACAGGCAATAAAAGTTTAGGCCAATTTAATTTGACTGATATCCCTGTAGCCCCGCGAGGCACGCCCCAAATTGAAGTATCTTTTGATATTGATGCCAATGGTATCTTGCATGTAAATGCCAAAGACAAAGCAACTGGCAAAGAAAACAAGATCACCATTAAAGCAAATGGCGGCTTATCTGATGAAGAAATTAAAAAGATGGAGGAAGATGCGGAGCGTTTTGCTGAAGATGACAAGAAGCTGAAAGAGTTAGTTGATGCGAAAAATATGGCAGAAGCCATGATTCATTCTGTTGAAAAATCAATGAAAGAACATGGAGATAAACTCGATAAAGCTGAAAAAGAAAAAATTGAAGCATCATTAAAAGATCTTCAAGAAGCAATTAAATCTGATAACAAAGATGAAATTGAAGCGAAAAATAAAGCTCTAGCCGAGGCTTCTCAAAAACTTGGTGAAAAAGTTTATGCTGAACAACAAGCACAACAACAAACTTCTGAGTCAAAAAAAGACGGAAAAGAAGAAAAAACGGTTGACGCAGAAGTAGTTGATGCAGACTTTGAGGAAGTCAAAGAAGATCAAGATACACAAGCTGAAAAAAAATCCGATAAATAACTAAAGTCATGGGGCTCTAGAGCCCCATGATATTTCTTATGGCAACTAATAGAGATTACTACGAAATCCTTGGCCTCAGCCGAGATGCATCTAATGATGAAATTAAAAAGGCTTTTAAAAAGCTGGCAATGAAGTTTCATCCAGATAGAAATCCAGACAACCCAAAGGCTGAAGAGCAATTTAAAGAGGCAAAAGAGGCTTATGAGGTGCTATCGGATCCACAGAAAAAATCTGCTTATGATCAATTTGGCCACGCTGGAGTTAACCAAAATATGGGGGGTGGAGCTGGCTTTGGTGATTTTTCTGACTTTGGTGATGCTTTTGGTGATATTTTTGGTGATATTTTTGGTGGTGGTCGCGCAAGTAACAAATCAAATGTTTACCGAGGGGCAGACCTTAGATATAACATGGCTGTTACTCTAGAACAGGCTTACAAAGGAACTGAAACAAAAATAAAAATTCCTGTGATGGTTGGATGTAAAAGCTGCTCGGGTTCGGGTGCTAAAAAAGGTACTGAACCATCAACTTGTGGCACTTGCCAAGGACATGGTCAGGTAAGAATGCAGCAGGGATTTTTTTCTGTGCAGCAAACTTGCCCAAATTGTCATGGGTCAGGAAAAGTAATCAAGGATCCTTGTGGCGATTGCAGTGGCTCAGGCCGGATTAAAGAATCAAAAACATTATCGGTCAAAATACCGGCAGGGGTTGATGAAGGTGACCGAATAAGACTTAGCGGTGAAGGAGAAGCCGGTTTAAATGGAGGTCCATCGGGTGACTTATATGTTGTAGTTAGCTTGAAGCCGCATGAATTATTTGAGCGTGATGGTGGTAACCTTCATTGTGAGATGCCAGTAAGTATCACCACTGCTGCGCTTGGAGGAGAGATAAGCGTACCTACACTTGATGGAACGGCAAAAATTAAAATTCCAGCAGGAACACAAACTGGAGCTGTTTTTCGGCTGAGAGGTAAGGGTATTAAACCTATCAGAGAAAGTCAAAATGGTGATTTACATTGTCACGTAGTGGTAGAAACTCCAGTTAATCTAAGTGAAAATCAAAAAAAACTATTCGAAGAAATTGAAACACTCAACCAAAAAAACCACGAAAAACATAGTCCAAGATCAAAAGGTTGGCTTGATAAAGTTAAAGAGTTTTTCGATTAAAAGGTGCCTTTTTGGATTAACTCAATTTTATACCCATTGGGGTCTTCAATAAATGCAAGAATGGTTGTGCCATGTAACATTGGACCAGCCTCGCGAATCACCTTACCTCCTTTAGCTTTTATCTCCTCGCAAGTTTTATATGCATCATCTACTTCGATAGCAATGTGACCAAAGGCCCCTCCATGATCATAACTTTTTGTCTCCCAATTATGTGTTAATTCAATCACTGTATTTTTAGATTCAGCCCCATACCCAATAAAGGCTAGAGAAAACTTACCGTCAGGATAATCTTGTTGCCTCAGAACATCCATGCCAAAAAAATCTTTGTAAAAATTAATAGATTCTTCTAAATCATTAACACGTAACATTGTATGTAAAATTCTCATTTAAACTCCTTTAAGTTTTTTTTATCATTAACGCTTTGTACTTTAATAACAGTTGTGCATTTGTTTCAACATGATTGGGGTCTTTCGGAATGCAGTCCACTGGGCAAACCTCAACACATTGCGGCTGATCATGATGGCCAACACATTCTGTACATAAATTAGGGTAAATTTCATATATCTCTAGTCCCTGATATATTGCATCATTCGGACAGACGGGCTCACAAACATCACAATTAATACATTCGTCAGTAATTAATAGCGCCATTATTTATTTTTTTAATAAAAAGGATTTGATTGGGTCTGAAACAAAAGGAGAAATGTCGCCATCCACAGCCACTACTTGCCTGACAAGCGAAGATGAAACATGTCTATATAGCGACGTTGGCGCGAAGAAAATAGTCTCAATTGTCTCATCAAGATCACGGTTCATGTTTGCTTGTTGAGATTCGTAATCAAAATCAACTGAATTTCTGATTGATCGAATAATAAAATCAGCTTTTTTTTCTTTGGCTAATTGGACGGTGAGGCCGTGATAAGAAATTACATCTAAATTTTTTATTGATTTACAAGCTAGCTTAATAAGTTTAACTCTGTCTTCGGTATCAATCATATATTGCTTTGAATCATTCACACCCACTGCAACGATGAGACGATCAAAAAACAGTGCGGCCCTCTTTATTATGTCTTCATGGCCTAGCGTAAGTGGGTCGAATGAACCGGGATAGATAGCAATCATTTTTGTTTAATTAAACTGTAAGTAAATAAAAGTATACCTGACCAACACGCGCCTCTTTTAAAATTTTATAATCTGAATCCACATATTTGGCGCTAGACTCAACATATATACAGCCATCATTTTTTAAAAATTTTTTTAAGTTAGCAAGAAGAGAAAAATAAGTTATTTCATGAAATGGTGGATCAAAAAAAATAACATCAAAAGACTGAATATTATTCCTCAGAAAATTGCTAGCATCCGAATGAATAATTTCCGCACGATCCGCATTTAAATTAGCTTTATTGTTTTTTAAATTTTCGTAAGCATGGCGATTTTTTTCAACAAAAATGCAGCCACTGGCACCTCGCGATAAAGACTCAAAACCTAACGCGCCACTGCCTGAAAAAAGGTCAAGACAATCTTTACCGCTCAAATCTTGTCCCAACCAATTAAAAAGTGTTTCTCTAACTCTACCTAAAGTTGGCCTTAAACCATCATGCTCAAAAAAAGAAATATTTTTTCTTTTCCATTGTCCACCAATAATTTTGACTAAATTTCTTTTAATTTAACTTGCCCCAACAATAACGGTGGTAAATTCATCTAATTTAACCCTTCTCTTAAAAGCGTCTTTTATTTGCTCAGTAGTTACGGCTTTAACCTTTTCAGAAAAAGTTTCTAAATAGTCTAAAGGGTAATTGTAAAAAGCCATCATGGAAATGTAGTTCATGATCTTTTTATTGCTATCAAGTCGCAATGGAAAACCCCCAACCATATTACTTTTGGCGGCCACTAATTCTTTTTCAGTTGGTCCAAAATCAATAAACTCCTTTACCACTTTTTTGACTAAATCAAATGCCTGATCAATTTGCTCTTTTTTTGTTTGAAGGCCTATTTGAAATGGGCCTTTTTCTTGCATCGGCATAAAGTAACTATACACAGAATACACATAACCTTTTTTTTCGCGAACTTCTTCGGTCAGTCTTGACACGAAACCACCTCCTCCAAGAATATAATTACCAACATATAAAGGAAAAAAGTCTTTGTCTCCACGCTTCATTATGGGATAGCCGAAGTGTAAGTGTGCTTGTGATGACGGATGGTCAATTTTAATTGTCTGGCTTTGATTTAATTTAACCTCTTTGAGAGATTGTAAATTTTTATTTGACGGTAAATCATGGCTAATTTGATTTGCAAACAAAGTAGCTTCTTTTTTTGATAAATCTCCAACTATAACAATGACTGCAGATTTTGGTGAATATGTGCTGTCATAAAAAGACTTTAAATCAGTATCATTGATCTTTTCGACAGATTCCACAAAACCAGAACTTGGAAGTGCGTAGCTATGATCTCCATACATTGCCTTCATAAAAGCTTTACTGCCAATCGAATCTGGCAAAGTGTCCGATTGTCTAATACTAGAGATATACCTTTGCTTTTCTCTTTCTACAATATCTTTATCAAAATTCGGTTTATGCAAAACAAGTTGGAAAAGTTTGAATGCTTCTTGTTTTTTTTCTGAAAGAGTCCGCAAGCTGAATGAGCTTTTATCTTGATCAAAGCCACTACCAATTTCTGCACCAATTTCGGTAAATTTATTAATAATTTCCTCTTGCTTTAAATTATCAGAGCCTAGAAGCATCATATGATTTGTGAGGGATGCTGTTCCGGCACTTTCAAGCCGATCATATGCACTGCCAGCCTTAAAACTTACTTCCACATCAATGATTGGTAAATCATGATTTTTAACAAAAAGTACTCTTGCCCCTTTGTCAGTTATCCAAGAGTCGATATTTACTGCTGCATTAACTGGGAATGCAAAGACAACAAAAAATAGTATTAAACTTCTAATGAACATGAGGTTTTCCTTGTGGTTTTTTATTAGGATCAAGAGGCTGGGGATCTAACGACACAACAGTTAATCGATCATCAACAAAGTATTTTTTTGCCACATCCTGTATTTGACTCGAGCTAACTTTTTTTACATTTTCAATATATTGATCCATTAGGGTATGAGGGTAACCTATAGTTTCCAACTGACCGATCTGCATGGCTTGATAAAAAACAGAATCTTTTTCGTATACCTCACTGGCAATAACACTTGTTTTAATTCGATTTAATTCCTCTTGAGTTACACCTTGATCGACTATTTTTTTAATTTCTTTTTTTATAGCTATTTCAAGTTGCTCAACTGAAACTTCCTCACTTGGTGTAGCATAAAACTCAAACAAACTTAGTCCGCCGCGCGTAATCATGGCGTAACCTGCCCCCGCATTTAGAGCAATTCTTTGTTCATTGACTAGACTTTGATTTAAACGAGCAGCACTGGTATTTGACAGAATGCCAGCTAAAACCTCTAGCGCGTAAATATCTTTGCTGTCTTTTGAAAGATTCTTATCAAGCGCAGGTACTTTGTAAGCCATTTGTAAGTAGCTTAACTTACTTGGTGCTTTTACAATTGCTTTTCTCATCCCCGTTTGCTCTGCTTCAATTTGAGGCTTACGTGTTTTAATTTTTTTTGCTGGAATCGGTCCGAAGTATTTTTGTGCCAATAAAAAAACATCATCTGCTTTCACGTCGCCAGCAACAACTAGAATGGCATTACTTGGTGTGTACCAGTCGTTATACCACTCTAGCGCATCTTCATAAGTCATATTTTCGAGGTCATTCATCCATCCAACCACAGGCCTACCATAAGGATGGGATACAAAAGCAAGTGATTGCATGAGCTCGTTAACTTGAGAAGTTGGCTTATCATCTGTACGCCAACGACGCTCCTCCATCACAACTTGAATTTCTTTATTGAACTCTTCTTCAAGAATAACTAAATTTTGCATTCGATCTGCTTCCATTTTGAGCACCATGGGTAAGTTACTTTTTTCTATTCGTTGAAAATAACAAGTATAGTCAGCACCAGTGAAAGCATTTTCACTTCCGCCTGCTGCTGCTACTATTTCAGAAAATTCACCAGGCTTTGTAGTTTTTGTGCCTTTAAACATCATATGTTCGAGCACATGGGCTACGCCTGTTTTACCGTTAACCTCGTCAATACTTCCGGCACGATACCAAACTTGAGAAATGACAACAGGAGACCTATGGTCCTCCTTAACAAAAATTTTCATTCCATTATCAAGTATTGATTGATGAACTTGAGCATGAATGAAAGTTGGAAACAAAAATAAAAATAAAAATAACTTTTTAAATATCACAGGCAATCCTTAGGTTATAAACTTGTATAATGAAGACATAAACAAGACCATAATAATTTAATTTAGTTCTCAATCCACTTTAATGTTTGATTTTTTAAAAAAGTTAATAAAAAAAGACCCGAAAGCACCGGCGAAACCGAAAGCACCGGCGAAACCGAAAGCACCGGCGAAACCGAAAGCACCGGCGAAAC
>JAFMCB010000019.1 GCA_017858095.1 Methylophilaceae bacterium
TTGGTAACAATTTTTGCAATCGATATCTGCTTGGACAGAAATAACATTATTTGTTGATGGTTTTACGAGTAATGGATTTGTGGGACCAGTAATCTGAATGACCGGTACATTTGTTGCAGAAGCTAAATGTAATGTACCGGTATCGTTGCCAATGACATAGGAACAATTCTTAAAGATCTCTAATAATTCTAATAATGTGGTTTTTCCACATAAGTTAACGATAGTATTATTTTCTTGCGCAATCATATGGCAGTCATCTAAATCATCAGCCCCACCAATAAGAACAACTGTTTTATTTAGTAATTTGGCCAGCTCCAAAAAGTTCTTAACACCCCAACGCTTCAACATATTTCCTTTGCTTGCACCAGGAATAAAAATAAAAAAGTTTTTATTTAATAAGCCATTTTTACGCATTAAAGTCTTTGCTTTTTCTTTATTTTTTTTATTAAGTTTTATTATGGGTTTGATATTTTTTGGCATTATGCCAATTGACGCAATGGTTCGTTGCATGAGATTAATCGAACCATAAGCAGCTTTTTTACTTACGTTAGAGTACGGAAAAATAGGATGGTTACCGATCAATTTGGATTTGCTCAAAAATAAAAATTTCAATAATGTTAGAACAATTCTTGACCTATCATTCGTTTGCAAATCGATTATTAGGTCATATTTTTCTGCGTTTACTTTACCAACCCATTTTAGAATATCTTTGAGTGCAAAAATATTTTTTCTAAAATTAAAACCCCAAACGTTTGCTATTCTTTTTTCATTTGAAAATAACTCTTTCCAAGCCGGTCTTGTGTTGACATGAATTTTAGAGCTTTTAAAATTCTCCAAAATATCATTAATAATAGCTGTGGATTGAATTATGTCACCCATACCACCCCATTTGATTATTAAAATTTTCTTAATGCTTTTATCTTTTGTCAGATCTATCTGAAAATAATCGGAATAATTTATTTTGATATTAGGATTGTAAAAAATATCAATTTTTTTTGCTTTTAGAAAAGTAGTCATTAGCAGAAAAAATGCAGTTTATAATTCACCATTTTACTACAGCTCGAAAGCGAACTTTATTTTCTCTTACAGCCTGAATAGCTTTATTTATTTGATCAAACTTGTATACCTCAACTTCTGGATAAATTTTATGTTGAGCAACAAAAGCTAACATTTTTACAATATTCTTTGGACTGCCAACAGGCGAGCCTGATACAGATTTTCGCCCCTTCATAAGATTAAAAACACTCAGATCGAGGGGCTCAAGAGTTGCACCAACCATATGCAGACGACCTCTGGGCTTTAAGCAAGCAAGGTAGGTGTTCCAATTTAATTTTTGATTAACAGTTGAAATAATAAAGTCAAATTGATCTTGATGGTCATTTAACTCCTCTTTATTCAATGAATTAATAATATTATCTGCACCCATTGCTTTTATTGAGGCCGATTTATCTAGACTGCTAGTAAAGGCAGTGACATGACAACCTAACGCTTTGAAAAATTTAAGCGCAATGTGACCAAGGCCACCGATACCAATGACCCCAACTTTAAATTTATGATCAATACCGAATTCAACAATTGGTGTGTAGACAGTAATTCCACCGCAAAGCAACGGACCGACTTTATCCAAGTCTAACCCATGCGGAATGGGAATAACGCTTTTTTCATCGGCATGAACAAACTCTGCAAAGCCACCATGCTGACTAAAAATAGTTTTTTTGGTATTGACGCAAAAATTGTAATCTTCATTTTGACAATATTCACATGCATGGCAATAGCCAGAATGCCATCCTAAACCTACAACATCGCCAATTTTGTGCTGACTCACTTGTGAGCCAATTTCACTGACCTGACCAATGACCTCATGGCCTGCAATAAGAGGATAACTGGACGCCCCCCAAGCGTTATCAATAGCACTTATATCACTATGACAGATACCACAATTGATTACTTTGATGGCTACTTGATTACCTTCTAATGCTGGTAAAGTAATTTCGTATTTTTCTAATTTAGATTTTTCTTTTAATGCGGCATATGAAATAATCATCAAGTTCCTTTTTTTAAAAATATTACTATAGCTTATTTAAAAAGCGTATTGGGAGATGCTACATAAATGGATTATTTAATGGACATAGCTGGCATTATTCAAATGGCAGTCGCACCAGCTTTTCTTTTGACTGGGATTGGGGCAATTCTATCGGTTATGGCAAATCGACTGTCACGTATTGTTGATCGCTTTCGTATTTTAAATGAAGGCAGTCCTAACATTAGCGATAAAGAGGTTGAATTAAACTATCTATTATTGAGATCAAAATGGACACATTGGGCGATTGCCCTTACCACTCTGTCAGCATTATTGGTTTGTACGTTAATTGCATCAATATTTATATCCTCAGAAATTTTTTCTAATATGGATCAATTGATCACGCTATTATTTATTCTGGCTATGATTTCTCTTATCATTGGCTTGGTATGTTTTTTGGCTGAAGTTCATTTATCAAAAAATGTTATCAAATTAAATAAAACGTAAAAGGATTTACATGCAACGAAAAATAATATGGTCGCTTATTTTTGTTTTGATAGTAGGTTTGTCGGGTTTCTTTTTTTTAAAAAATAATTTAAATGAAATTGTCCGTGAAGCCATTATTTTCTATGGTTCTGAATTAACCAAAACAACCGTTAAGCTTGAGGAAGTACAAATAAACCTTAAAGAAGGAAAGGCAGAATTCGAAGATTTTATTTTGGGAAATCCAGCCTCTTTTCAATCAAAATATGCCCTAAAGTTTGAAGAGGTTAAACTTGATATTGATACCAGTAGCATTTTCGATGATAACGTGATTATTGAAGAAATTACCTTCGATGATGTTGATATTCGTTATGAAAAAAATAAATCTACGACCAACTTTGATGTCATTAAAAATAACACCAATTCCGCACTAAGTAATTTAGCGTCGGCAGAAATAAAAAATGCACCCTCGTCAGAAATTGAAAACGAATCACACGCCAAGAAAAAATTTACTATTAAGAGGCTAGTTTTTAGTGATGCCGAGGTAGAGGTTTGGTTACCGCTTTTGGGTAACAAAAAAATAGAGTTAGATTTACCAGACATTGAATTGAGAAATATCGGTTTAAAACAAGGTGGCGTAAGCCCTGAAGAGCTTACAAAAATTTTGGTCGAGGCCATTGAAAAACATTTAGTTACAAATATTGATTTAGAGCAGCTTGAGTCAAAAATTAAAAAAGAAGTAAATCGCATTAAAGGCCAAGTTGATAAAATTAAGAAACTGGAAAACATAGAAGACATTGAGGGCTTAGAAGACATTAAAGATGATGTCGAAGATGTTATTGATAATTTGGAAAAACTTTTTTAAATCTTGCAAGCATATAAAAAAAGAGGTTTTTGGCTTGGTTTAATTCTTTTTTTTTCTATTATTCTAAGTCCGCATCCTACATCAATTCCTGTGGCAGGGTGGTACGTCTTAGCCTCCGCAGTTTTGATGGCAGTCTGGTGGGGGACCGAAGCTATTCCGTTGCCGATTACCGCATTGTTACCCCTTATTTTATTTCCTTCTTTTAATATTGGTAGTTTTCAAGAAATTGCATCGCCTTACGCAAATCAAAACATATACCTTTTTCTAGGCGGATTTATTCTTGCGTTAGCTATTGAGTCTTCAAATTTACATCGACGGTTAGCGCTCAATATTTTATGTCGGGTTGGTTTAACGGGGGCAAATTTGGTTGCTGCATTTATGTTCATTTCAGCCATGATTAGTATGTGGATCATAAATACAGCCACCACCTTGATGTTACTTCCCATCGCGCTTGCTATTTCCAAGAGTGTTTTAGAAATGGTGACAGAATCTAATACTACAAATAAGAAAAATTTTGAAATTGCATTGTTGTTAGGCATCGCTTATGCGGCAACTATCGGCGGTATGGCAACATTGGTTGGCACAGCACCCAACATTATTTTTGCTGGTTTTATGCAAGAGACCTATAACATACAGATATCTTTTTTTGACTGGATGAAGATTGGCTTGCCGATATCACTCGTCATGCTAATCACAGCATGGTTTATTTTGACCCATCTAATCTATCCAATAAAAATTAAATTAGACACTCAATTGAGAGAGAAACTCAAACAGATGTTACAAGCGCAAGGAAAAATGACGGCTGATGAAAAGAAAGTCCTTATTATTTTTCTTTTTACTGCAAGCGCGTGGATTTTTAGAAGCCAGTTAAATCAGTTACCTTTTTTTTCTGGATTGACAGATGCCGGTATCGCCATCATGGCAGCAGTTAGTTTTTTTATCATTCCATCGCAGAACAAATCAACGGAATTATTAATTTGGGAACAGGCTAAAAATTTACCGTGGGGATTGCTCCTTCTTTTTGGGGGAGGGCTTTCTTTAGCTTCCGCTATTATTAGTTCAGGTTTGGGGGCTTGGTTAGGCTCGAGCTTAACTTTTTTATCCACCGCGCCAACCATTGTTCTTCTATTAGTGATTGTTATTGCTATTGTGTTTTTGACAGAGATTACCTCAAATACCGCTACCACGGTAACCTTCCTACCAATTGCCGCCGCCGTTGCAGTCAGTGTGGGCGCCAATCAAAATATACTGACCTTGGCCGTTGTTTTGGCAGCAAGTTGCGCATTTATGTTACCTGTTGCGACCCCACCAAATGCAGTTATTTTCGGGTCAGGCAGGCTTGAAATTAAACACATGATTAGGGCAGGCATTTTTATCAATCTTGCCGGTATTATCATTATTACTTTAATGATCTACCTTACGACACCGAATTTTTAGCCAGCGTAAATTAAAAAAAACCACCCGAAGGTGGCCTTTTCTTATTCCTCGTCTTCGGCTGTTTCGATTTCTGTTTCTGTATCAGTATCCATCTCATCTGCACCTTCATGGTCATCTGCGAAGATATTGATTGAAAACAACATTAGAAAAATAAGGAAGAGTTTTTTAAACATATTTTAGATCCTTTAAAAAAAGCGTTAAAAATATGAATTTATTTATCTATCTTGGGAGCTACACTCAATAGCAATTGGTTGAATTGTAATTCTTACGAACAACATTTAAATTCGATTTGATTTTATGCTTTTTTTACAAAAAGGGAAATTAAAATTTTATGATTCTAATGCTTCTTTAATTCGGCTGAGTGCTTCTTTTAAATTTTCCATAGAGGTGGCGAACGAAATCCTAAAATAACCTTCCGAGCCAAAGGCTGAACCTGGCACAATGGCCACTCCTTTTTTATCGAGCAAATATTCTGACAAAGCAAGGTCACTGCGACTTTTTATTTTTTGTTTGTTAAATAAATTTTCGATTGCTTCCGAGGCATCTGCAAAAGCATAAAAAGCCCCTTCGGACGGTAAACATTGAATGCCCTTAATTGAATTTAATGTCTCCAATACATAGTGATGCCTCTCTATAAAAGCTTCAAGCATCGGTTTGATGCAGTCTTGATCGCCGCGCAAGGCGGCTTCCGCAGCAACCTGGGAAATTGAGGTTGGATTTGATGTGGATTGTGATTGAAGCTTTGTCATGGCAGAAATAATCTCTTCAGGGCCTGCCGCAAAACCAATTCTCCATCCCGTCATCGAGTAAGCTTTTGAGACACCGTTGAGGATTATCGTACGGTCTTTCAATTTAGGTTCAATCATTAAAATATTTTTAAAAGGCTGACCATTTAAGTTGATATGCTCATAGATATCATCCGTACCGATATAAACATGCGGGTGTTTTAACAAAACATCTGCCAACGCTCTAAGTTCATTTTCCGAATAGACGGCGCCGGTTGGGTTGGATGGTGAGTTAATTAAAAATAATTTTGTTTTCTTATTAATGGCTTGGTCGAGTTGTGCTGGTGAAAGCTTAAAAGCTTGATTAATGTCGCACTGAATTACGACAGGTTTAGCACCAGTAAGTTGTGCTATATCGACATAGGAAACCCAGTAGGGTGCTGGAATAATAACTTCATCATTTTCATTCAATAGGGCTAAACATAAATTAAAAATACATTGTTTACCGCCGACACCGACAATAATTTCATGGGATTGATACTGAAGTTGATTGTCACGTTTAAATTTTTCTATGACAGCTTTTTTTAATGAGGGAGTGCCAGCAACGGCAGTATACTTAGTAAAACCCTCATGAATTGCCTGAATTGCCGCATTTTTTATAAAATCAGGGGTATCAAAATCGGGTTCACCTGCAGCAAGGCCAATGATATCTTTGCCTTCGGACTTCAGCTTGTTGGCTTTTGCCGTAATGGCCAAGGTTGGCGATTCTTCAATTCGATTGACGCAATCCGAGAGGGGTGGTTTTGACAATGTGATCCTAAATTGTGTGAAAAATTGTTTGTATAATTTTACTTAAAAAATAACTTTTCACAAATTAAAAATTTATTGCATCGAAATGAGTTCTTTCAATTCATCAGCTCGGGCAGGGTTCATTTTTTCAAGTGCCGCATGAATCAATATGGCCTCTTCGTTGTGGCCTTGCAAATTCTCAATTACACCTGAACGAAAAAGTGCATCCGAATTATTACTGTCTTTACTTATTGAGGTTTGATAGGCATCCAATGCGAGTTGGTAATTTTTCAACATTTCATTTGCATAGCCAAACTCAAACCATGCTTCGGTGTTATTGGCTTCTTGCTCAACCCAACTCGTTGTAATACCTAAAAGTTCTTGCCAATTTTCTTTTACTTTGGGAATAGCAATTTTTAAGAAAAAAGGTTTCTTGTCTTCATCCTCTTCCCACAAAGCCTTGCCTTGGATGGGAAAATTATTAGTGGCAGGCTGTTTTCTGACATCGTGTATCCATTCAGCTGGAACCGAATAATAGGAGCCGTAACCGGTAGTTTTAAAGGTATTGATACCGACTAAATTTCCTTGCATGTCAAATAAACCGCTTCCACTTGCACCCAGTCGAAATTTCGCCGAGCTTAAAATAATGCGGCCACCTTCTCTCATATCATAGGTAGAGATAACATAGCCGCCAGTTGTTAACGGGACGGGTGCTCCATTCGAATGACCAATACCCGCCAGTTCTTGACCTTTAATTAAATCATTACTATTCCCAATGGGTACAGGTGTGCGATTGAGGTTAAATACTGTTAACAAACAAAGATCTTTCCATGTGTCCGCTTTGACGGAGGTAATAGAAAAAGAATATTCACCTTGAGACACCCAAGGTTTTTTTGTTTTTCGTAATACATGGCAATTGGTAACGACTTCGTTTTCGCCAATAATGACCCCTGAACCATAAGCTAATGAGCCATTATCGGTGTAGCCTCGAATCATCACTACGGAGACCCATGCATCCATCAGCTTGGCTTGATTAAAAGCAAATGCAGAAGTGGAGAAAGACAGGAGAAGTAAGAGGCTGCTTAATGTTTTCATAGTGAACAGATAATTAAATATATATTTATTAAATGACTCAGTGCAGCCATGAAAGTTCGATAGCTGTTAAAATATTTTCTTTTAGAAAATTATGACATTGAACCTAACATTTCCAAATAGTCCTTACACGCTATTTTCACCTTTTGACCCCGCTGGTGACCAACCCGCCGCAATCGAATCGTTGATAGAGGGAATTAATCAGGGTGAAAAATTTCAAACTTTACTGGGAGTAACAGGTTCTGGTAAAACCTTTACGATTGCAAATGCAGTGGCGCGAACGGGAAGGCCGGCAATCGTTATGGCGCCTAATAAAACATTAGCGGCGCAACTATACTCAGAGTTCAGAGAATTTTTTCCGCATAACGCCGTTGAGTATTTTGTCTCCTACTACGATTATTATCAACCCGAAGCCTATGTGCCCGGCAGGGATGTCTATATAGAGAAAGATTCTAGTATTAACGACCACATCGAACAGATGCGTTTATCGGCGACAAAAGCACTGCTAGAGCGCAATGATTGTATTATTGTAGCAACGGTTTCAGCCATCTATGGCATTGGTGATCCGGTCGATTATCAAGGAATGGTTTTGCATATGCAGGTTGGTGATAAATTGCTGCAGCGCAATATTATTTTGCGCCTTGTTTCAATGCAGTATGAAAGAAATGATTTTGATTTTTCTCGAGGCTGTTTTCGTGTACGTGGTGATGTGATTGATATTTTTCCAGCAGAAAATTCTGAGACGGCCATTCGTGTGAGTTTATTTGATGACGTTATTGAATCATTAACCACTTTTGATCCATTGACGGGACAAATTTTTAAAAAGATTCCTCGCTTCACGGTTTACCCATCGAGTCACTATGTGACTCCAAGGGAAACAACACTGAACGCCATTGAGAAAATTAAGATTGAGCTTGATGAGCGTATCAAATTTTATATTGAAGAAAAAAAATTAGTTGAGGCGCAACGCATTGAACAGCGGACAAAATTTGATTTGGAAATGTTAAATGAGATTGGTTTTTGTAAAGGTATTGAGAACTATTCCCGGCATTTATCGGGCCGTAAACCGGGTGAGGCGCCCCCAACGTTATTGGATTACTTACCTAACAATGCACTTATGATTGTTGATGAAAGCCACGTTACTATTCCTCAGATTGGTGGCATGTCAAAAGGCGACCGGGCAAGAAAAGAAAATTTAGTTGATTATGGTTTTCGCTTACCTTCAGCGCATGATAATCGTCCCTTAAGATTTGAAGAATTTGAAGCGATCTTGCCGCAATGTATTTTTGTTTCAGCAACCCCTTCAGATTACGAGGAAAAGCATGCCAAAAAAATTGTTGAGCAAGTCGTTCGACCGACGGGTTTGGTTGATCCAGAGGTCATTGTAAAGTCGGCAGATACACAAGTTGATGACCTATTAAGTGAAATTAAAAAACGTGTCGATAGTAATGAACGCGTGCTGGTGACAACTCTTACCAAGCGCATGGCGGAAGATTTAACGGATTACCTGACGGAACATGCAATTAAGGTGCGCTATTTGCATTCTGATATTGATACGGTTGAACGGGTTGAAATTATTCGTGATCTGCGGCTTGGCAAGTTTGATGTGGTGGTTGGCATTAACTTGCTGCGGGAGGGACTTGATATCCCAGAGGTTTCACTGGTCGCGGTACTAGATGCAGATAAAGAAGGGTTTCTCCGCTCCTCAAGGTCATTAATTCAAACAGCCGGTCGTGCAGCGCGAAATCTCAATGGTAGCGTTATTTTTTATGCCAACAAAGTTACCCAAAGCATGAAAAAAGCGATGGACGAAATGAGCCGTCGGCGCATTAAACAAATGGCGTTTAATAAACAACATGGCATTACACCTAAAGGGATTATGAAAAAAATCAAGGATATTATTGAGAGCCCTGAGGATGCTGAAGAATTTAAACGTGATCAAGCCACGCGAAAAGAGAACAGAAAATATGAGGACTTCACCGAGCCGCAGATGATCAAGGAGATTAATAAATTGGATAAAGCCATGCAAAAAGCGGCGAAAAATTTAGAATTTGAACTGGCTGCGAACATACGAGATCAGATTAAATATTTAAAAGCCCGTGTTTATGGCGCCAGTATTGAAGACCGAATATAAGTTAAAACCATTGATTTCTAAAGAAACATCGCTATAATAGCTTCTTTTTAAATCCTTGCCTCACTAACCTTTAGGAGGCTTCTAACCATAAGGAGATTCAATGAGACACTACGAAGTAGTATTTGTCGTACATCCTGATCAAAGCGAACAGGTGCCTGCGATGATTGAACGTCTACAAACTTTAGTTAAGAACCACAAAGGCAAGATCCATCGTCTTGAGGACTGGGGACGACGTCAATTAGCCTACCATATTCAAAAGATTCACAAGGCGCACTATGTTCTGATGAACATTGAGTGTAATCATGAAGCGCTGGCTGAACTTGAACAAAACTTTAAATTTAATGATGCAGTTTTGCGACATTTAGTGTTTGGCACTAAAAAAGCAATAACGAGCCCATCGCCAATGATGAAAGAGGATAAAGCTAAATCGTTGGTCGGGGACAGCAAAGATGAAGTTGTGGTGGCAGAGGTAGAAGCTTAGTCATTGAATGAATTGTCACTTACCGGTGAGATTATTCATGTTGAGCCACTCCGATTTACACCAGCCGGGGTTCCATTAAAAGAATTCAGGTTAAAACATGAGTCTCAACAGACTGAAGCAAAATTTAACAAAAAAGTATTTTTAGAAATTAATTGTATTGTGGCCGGTGAGCAAACTAAGCTTAATTTGCAACCGGGTGATAAAAAGGTTTTTCAGGGATTTTTAGAAAAAAGATCACAGAAGTCAAACCAAATCATTTTCCACATTACACACATTGAATAATAGGAGTAAATAATGGCAAGAGATATGTACAAACGAAGAAGATATTGTCGCTTTTCAGCCGAGGGTATTAAAGAGGTTGATTATAAGGATATCGATCTTCTAAAAGATTTTATTACAGAGAATGGCAAGATAATTCCTGCACGTATTACTGGCACGAAAGCTCGCTATCAACGACAACTGACAACGGCAGTAAAGCGCGCAAGATTTCTTGCGCTTCTACCATACACAGACAAACACTAGGGAAGATAAAGATGCAAGTTATTTTATTAGAAAGAGTCGCAAACTTAGGTGACCTTGGCGATATTGTGAATGTGAAAGACGGTTTTGGTCGAAATTTTCTTTTACCTCAAGGGAAAGCGAAGCGTGCCACCGAGGCAAATAAAGCTGAATTTGAGGCGCGTCGTGCTGAACTTGAGAAACAGCAAGCAGCATTAGTTAAAGCGGCAGAAAAACGTGCAAAAGATATTGCGGGCTTTAAATTAGAGGTACAACAAAAAGCCGGTGTTGATGGCAAGCTTTTTGGTTCAGTCACTAATTTTGATATTGCCGAGGCATTAACTGCTGCCGGCCACAAAGTGGAAAAGGCAGAAATTCGTATGCCGGACGGACCCCTTAAAACATTAGGTGAACATAGTATTACCATTGTCCTTCATCATGAGGTAACCACCGACATAAACGTGGTTGTTTCTGCTGAGGAATAAAAAAAAATTTAATTTTAAGGCTGCTAAATGAGGCAGCCTTTTTTTTATTCGCTATAATCTGATTATGGCTGACGATCAAATTGATAAGTTAAAACTTCCCCCGCATTCCGTTGAGGCAGAACAGTCTTTACTCGGTGGCTTGCTTATTGATAACGAAGCGCTGGATAAGGTTGCGGACGTCATGAGTGAGATTGATTTTTATCGGCATGATCACCGCCTTATATACCAACATATTGCTAAAGTAATTGAGGCAAATCAACCTGCAGATATTATTACAGTTGGGGAGTCACTGGAAAAAAGTGACGAGCTAAAAAATGTGGGCGGCATTGCTTACTTAGGTATGTTGGCAGAAAACACACCCACCGCAGCGAATATTCGGGGCTACGCGCAAATCATTCGTGAGCGCTCAATTATGCGTAGTTTAGCGCTAGTCGGTTCTGATATTGCCGCCAGTGCTTACTCACCTCAAGGGCGTGATGCACAGCAGTTACTGGATGAATCGGAAGCAAAAATATTTCAAATTGCCGAGTCAGGGAAACGTGACAATATTGGATTTAGTGACATTCAACATCTGCTTCCACAAGTGGTTGAGAGTGTAGAGCAGCGTATGCAAAATGCCAGTGACGTGACGGGCATGCCAACTGGTTTTACTGATCTAGATAAGATGACTTCAGGATTGCAACCGAGTGATTTAATTATTATTGCTGGCCGTCCTTCGATGGGAAAAACTTCTTTGGCATTAAATATGGCGGAGCACGTTGCCATTGAAAAAAAAATGCCCGTGGCTGTGTTCTCAATGGAGATGGCCTCCATGCAATTAACCACCCGACTAATTGGGTCGGTAGGGCGCGTTGACCAACATAAAATGCGCACCGGTCAACTTGATGATGATGACTGGGAAAAACTCACAGATTCTTTGGGGCAGTTGAATGAGGCACCCATCCACATTGATGAAGGCTCTGCCTTAAACACCTTTGAGGTAAGAGCAAGAGCAAGACGCTTGCAACGACAAGTTGGACAACTGGGTCTTATTGTCATTGATTATATTCAGCTTATGTCAGCACCGATAGGAAAGCAGACTGAAAATAGAGCCACGGAAATCTCTGAGATATCACGATCGCTAAAATCATTGGCAAAAGAATTGCATGTGCCCGTTGTGGCATTATCGCAATTAAATCGAAGTGTGGAGCAACGCGTTGATAAACGCCCTGTCATGTCAGATTTACGTGAATCCGGTGCCATTGAGCAAGATGCTGATGTCATAATGTTTATCTATCGTGATGAAGTGTATAACCCAGAGTCACCTGACAAAGGCTTAGCCGAGATTCTGTTAGCAAAACAACGAAATGGACCAGTCGGTATGGTTAAATTAACATTCTTGGGCCAATATACTCGGTTTGAAAACTATGCTAATCCAGGTTATGACATAGGTTACTAACGCCCATGCGACCACTTCAAGTAACCGTTGATACTCAAGCGTTACAACAGAATTTCTTCCATGTAAAAAAACTTGCTCCAGCCAGTAAAGTCATGGCTGTTTTAAAGGCCAATGCTTACGGTCATGGACTCATTGAGTCTGCCATGGCGTTAAAAGAGGCGGACGGTTTTGCTGTATTAAACCTGGCTGATGCGATTGATTTAAGGGAGCATGGCTTTGAGCAAAAGATATTGTTGCTTGAAGGGTTTTTTGCTGCAGACGAGGTAAATATTTGTGCAAACATGAATATTGAGGCAGTGATTCATAATCATGAGCAAATTCAGATGATTGATCAGTCCAGAATAAAAAAACCCCTTGATATTCATCTGAAGTTTAATACAGGAATGAATCGTTTGGGGTTTGTATACGATAAAAGTAGCCCCTTGATTGATGAGCTTTTAAGCCATAACAAGATTAACAATGTGACACTGATGACGCATTTTGCTACCGCTGATGAAGCGGCAGGTATTGATCAGCAGATGCAACATTTTTTAAGTATTTGCGAGGGCCGAAATCAGCTGCGCTCGGTGGCCAATTCGGCAGCCATTATTCGTTATCCAGAATCACATATGGAGTGGGTCCGACCCGGTATCATGTTGTATGGTGCAAGTCCTTTCAGTGATCAACACGTGGATAAGTTGCAATTAAAACCGGTCATGACCATGAGCTCGGAAATCATTGCGGTACAACATTTAAAAGCAGGGCAGTCGGTCGGTTATGGCAGCATGTTTCAAGCAAAAAAAAATACGCGCGTGGGTATCGTGGCGGCAGGCTATGCCGATGGTTATCCTCGACATGCTCCCACTGGGACACCTGTCATTGTCGATGGTGCCCGAACCAAAACGCTGGGCCGTGTATCGATGGATATGTTGTATGTTGATATCACCGCCATGCCAAATGCAGGCAGGGGCAGTAACGTTGAGTTGTGGGGTAAAAAGATCTCTGTTGATGAAGTGGCGGCGCATGCAGGCACGGTTGGTTATGAACTTTTATGTGCGGTGTCGGCATCAATAAGGGTACCGTTAGGATATCAGCATGGCGAAAAGTAAGGTTGCTTACCATTGCACCGAATGCGGTGGTCAGTCGACCAAATGGCAGGGTCAATGCCCGCATTGCTTTGCATGGAATACCCTGACAGAATCTATTATCGAAGGCAAATCTGTTAACCGTTATGCTTCCATCGCGCAAACCTCAACACTGCAAAAATTAAGTGACGTTGAAACGCAAAATATCATACGGCAGACCACGGGCATTAGTGAGTTTGATCGTGTGCTCGGCGGTGGTTTGGTCGGGGGCGCAGTTATTCTGCTCGGTGGTGACCCGGGTATTGGTAAATCAACGATTCTGCTGCAGGCGTTATCAGCGCTAACAAATCAAGCAGAACCCATAAATGTGTTGTACGTAAGTGGAGAAGAGTCCTCGCAACAGATTGCCATGCGTGCGCGTCGACTTGAGCTTGAAGTTTCCGACATAGCCATATTGTCTGAAATCAATTTAGAAAATGTATTAAAAAATATTGAAAAACATCAATCAAATGTGGTTATCATTGATTCCATACAAACCATCTATTCAGAAGAATTAAGTTCGGCCCCCGGTTCGGTAACACAGGTCCGCGAGTGCGCGGCACAATTAACAAGAGTTGCAAAACAATCGAATATCACATTGATATTTGTCGGCCATGTCACCAAAGAAGGCACGTTAGCAGGACCAAGGGTATTAGAGCATATTGTTGATACAGTTCTGTATTTTGAAGGCGACCCACATTCTAGCTTTAGGATGATCAGGGCGGCGAAAAATCGCTTTGGCGCCGTGAATGAATTGGGTGTATTTGCGATGACGGAAAAAGGGTTGAAGGAGGTCACCAACCCATCGGCATTATTTTTGTCACACCATCATGAAAAAGTTAGTGGAACATGTATCACGGTGACACAAGAGGGCACGCGCCCCCTTTTAATTGAAATTCAAGCCTTGGTGGATGCTTCGCATTCGAATAATCCAAAACGCCTTTCAGTCGGTTTGGAACATAATCGCTTGGCACTGCTCTTAGCAACATTACACAAGCATGCTGGTATCGCTTGTTACGATCAAGATGTCTTCATCAATGCCGTGGGCGGCGTTAAAATATCGGAGCCGGGTGTTGATTTAGCTGTCCTCTGCGCTATTGTTTCTTCGTTTAAGAATAAGCCCATTGATCAAAAAACCATCATTTTTGGTGAAGTCGGACTGGCTGGCGAGGTGCGACCGGTGCAGCGTGGTCAAGAGCGCATTAAGGAGGCTGCCAAGTTAGGTTTTAATCGTGCGATTATTCCAAAGGCCAATGTAGCGAAACAAAAAATTAGTGGGATAGAAATCATTCCTGTTGAAAATTTATCGCAAGCCCTAAGCAAGCTAAGTGACTAGTATTATTTAATCCAGCGCACACCAAAAATAGTGCCTAAGGCAATAAAAAATTTCCGAGAAGGTGGCAGCAAGGTTTTGATATTGACTATATTTTCCGGCGTATTTTGTTTTATCTCATGCAGCAAGATGTAGTAAATATTTGCCATAATCAAGCCGGGTAATTGTGACCATTTATCCTCTTTGGGGAGTTGTCGTATCGCTTCCAAATAAAATCCTTTGGCTTGCAGGCTGAGGTGATTAATCAGATCGATAAATTTTTCATTCTTAGTAAGCGCAAGAATTTCATTTTCACTGATATTTAATGTTTTTAATTGATCCAGTGGCACATAAATTCGATCGCGCCTGGCATCCTCGCCTATATCGCGCATGATGTTTGTAAGTTGCAACGCAATCCCCAGATTATGCGCATATTTATTGGTCTGTACATTTTTGTAACCAAAAATTTTTGCTGACATAATGCCGACCACGGAGGCCACACGATAACAATAAAGTTGCAGCTGCTTAAAACTTTCATAACGATTAAAATTTAGGTCCATCTCCATTCCATCAAGAATTTCAATGAAGTATTCTTGATTTAGTTGATAGTTTTTTATGTGCGGAAGTAATGCTTTAGTCACCGGGTGTTGGGGATTATTATCAAACAGCCGCTGAATTTCAACGCGCCACCAATCGAGTTTATTTTTGCCAATTTCATACTCTTTACATTCGTCTGCGATATCGTCAACTTCTCGACAAAAAGCATACAGCGCATTCATGGCCTTTCTTTTTTTATTACTTAAAAAGATAAAAGCCATGGCAAAATTTGAGTGGCTCGCGTTAAGTTTTTCTTTGCAGTATTGATCTGGAGTCATGACTTAAGGGCAGCTCGAAAAAAAATAAATAACCAATCCAATTTGGTTAACTTAGGAGCGGCTAAAAAAAGATTGGTTCTTTTTTTTAAGCGCAAAATTAATAATTCACAGCCGAGTACCAATACTTTTATTTGCAAGCGTAAACGGCCTTGGGTTATGTCTTGTAAATTTTTTCCTGCAGCTAAATAATTTTCAATTCTTGTTATCCAGTTTGCTTTAAAGTTATCCCACTCTGCATTAAAGTCATTATTTTCTATGTCTTCGGGTTTCAAGTTAAATTTTTTAAAGTCGGCTTGTGGTACATAAACCCTACCTTTATTAAAATCCTCTTTAATGTCTTGCAACATGCCGATCAAGGCAAGGCATATGCATAATTGATTGGCATAGTGAATTTTGTGCTCTTTATTTTCTCTGAATAAAGTTAAGATCATTTCCCCGGCCGGGCATGCCGCCAGGTGACAATAGTGAATCACCTCAGCAAAGTTTTGGTAAGGAGTATTTGCAATATCCTGCCGAAACCCTTGCAGCAGACGCTCAAACAAACTTATATCAAGTTGGTAATTTTCGGCAATGTGTTTGAGGTCAACAAAGAGGTCGGGTCGATTGGCATCAGTATTATTGAGCAGCCTTATATTAGCTTGGTAATGCTCTAATTTTTCATACCTTTGCTGTTGATTTAAATCTCCTTCGTCCGCTATGTCATCACAGTCGCGGGCAAATTTATATAACACCGTAGCCGCCAATCTTTCTTGTTTTGGAAAGATAAGGGTGGCAACTGGAAAGTTTTCATAATGTTTTTTTGTACGGCTTGCCGCGTCAATCGATATATAATGTGCCATATGATAAGTATGCCACAGCAAAATAACTTACGAGAAATTGATCTATGATTGGCTTAATTGGGGGGACAGGTTTATTAAATTTTCAGGGCATTGAAATTATTCAACGGGAGAATTTTAATACACCGTACGGTAAGGCTTCCGATAGTTTTTGTTTAGCTAAAGTAGAGAATCAAACATTTATTTTTATACCCAGACATGGTGCCAATCATTCTATCCCGCCACACTTAATTAACTATCGCGCCAATATGTGGGGGCTAAAAAAATTGGGAGTTACCGATGTTTTAGCTATCGCCACGGTGGGCGGAATTAGCAAAAATTCTCAGCCTAATACGATTGTCATCCCTGATCAAATTTTGGATTATACCTACGGCCGAGAACACACGATATTTGATGGCCAGAGTCACCCTGTCGAACACATTGATTTTACCTTGCCTTATGATTTAACTCTGCGAGACAAGGTAATTACTTACGCTAAAAAAGTTGATTTTAAATGTTATTCCCAGGGAACCTATGCCGCAGTGCAAGGACCACGTTTAGAAACTGCTGCTGAAATTAATCGTTACGAAAAGGATGGAGCAACTATCGTTGGTATGACAGGTATGCCTGAAGCCTCCTTAGCAAAAGAACTCGGGTTGGCTTATACAGCCATTTGCCCAGTAGTCAATTTTGCTGCGGGACGCGGCGATAGTCAGCAGGGCTTGTCGCATGAAATTATTACGAAAAATTCAGAAAAATTGATGACTCAGTTATTATCTTTCGTATTGGGTTTTATAAAAGATTATGGCGATTAGAGAAATTCTCAAAATGGGGGATCCTTTTCTGCTCAAAAAAGCGGACCCAGTTAAACAATTTAATACGGCAGAGCTAAATCAAATTATTCAAGACATGATTGAAACTATGGAGGCAAATGATGGTGCAGGATTAGCAGCCCCGCAAATTGGTTTGAGTATGCAATTAGTTATTTTTGGGTTTCAGAAAAATGAACGCTACCCTGAAGCTGAGACAGTTCCCTTTACTATTTTAATAAATCCGAAGATCAAGCCGCTTGGTGATGAAAAAGAAAACGGTTGGGAGGGATGTTTGTCTGTTCCTGGTTTAAGGGGAGTGGTACCAAGATATAAAAAAATTAACTATCAGGGCTACGATCAATTTGGAAAAAAAATTAATCGTGATGTGGAGGGTTTTCATGCAAGAGTGGTGCAACATGAGTGCGATCATTTGCTTGGAATACTATACCCAATGCGAATTGAGGACCTTTCAATGTTTGGATTTCATGACGTAATTTTTCCAGAATAAACTTCATCAAATATAAAGCCTATGTTAAAATTTCGCCTTCGGAAGAGTGGCAGAGTGGTTTAATGCACCGGTCTTGAAAACCGACGTGGGTTCGCGCCCACCGTGAGTTCGAATCTCACCTCTTCCGCCATTATTATTGACTTAATTTATTTATAATCAATGACTTAAAAGATAATAACCACTTCTTTAGTGGTTTGATATACGGTTTGATATACGGTTAAGTTTGAATAACATAGCATTATCACCATATAAGACACCCCACCACACCCCCATGCCATCACTTTCAAACTGGGACTCCTAACTACCCCTATACATCTTAATCTGCACAAATGATGCCTAGTTTTCTCAAAACACACCCCCTATGAAATACAAAAGGCTATGCAAAAAATATTTCTAGCAAAAATCCTCAATACCTCATTTGCCAGCTTAATTTATTCCTTTAATAAAATTTATATCTTTATAGTAATGTAAACCCATAAATCTTAATCATGTTCTAAAGTGAAAATTTCTTACTCGTAGGGTTTTCTTCCTTCGTATGCTAATCGATAAAGTACAGGCAACACTAGCAATGTAAGTAAGGTTGAAGACCATACGCCACCGATTACAACCGTGGCTAGCGGTCGTTGTATTTCAGCACCTACCCCTGTGGCAATGGCCATAGGAATGAAACCAAGTGATGCAACCATGGCCGTTATTAAAATAGCTCTTAGACGACTCAAGCTACCTTCTTCAATGGCAGTCTCTAATGATTTTCCTTCAGCCAATAATTGCCGAATAAAGCTAATCATAACGAGGCCATTCAAGACAGCAATCCCTGATAGTGCTATTAAACCAACGCCTGCAGAGATAGAGAGGGGTATATCTCGCAGCCATAACATTAATACACCCCCAGTTAATGCAAACGGAATACCAGTGAACACAATCAGACCATCTTTAAGGTTATTAAACATGGCGTAAAGCAATATAAATACTAATAACAAGACCATTGGCACTACAATTTTTAACCGGTCGCTAGCTTTTTGTAATTGTTCAAAAGTCCCACCCCAGTTAATCCAATAACCAGCTGGGATATTGACCTCTTGTTGAATTCGTTGCTGAGCTTCAGCTACGTATGAACCAATGTCACGCTCTCGAACATTGGCCGTAATAACCACATTACGTTTTCCATTTTCGCGACTGAACTGATTGATGCCTTGGGATATATCAATGCTTGCAACCTCCCCAAGTTGCAAGTAAACGGGTGCTTCTGCATTATTAGTTACTTTGATTGGCAGTCGTTTAAGTGTATCCATATTCACTCTGGCCTCTTCGGCTAAGCGAACGACAATTTGAAAGCGCCTGTCTCCTTGGAATAGTGTACCAGTCTCATATCCATTCATGGCAATCGCAATCACTTCTTGCACGTCTGCCAAGTTAACTCCTAGCCTCGCAACTTTTTGACGATCAATATTGACGGTGAGAATGGGTAACCCAGTTGTTTGTTCAACTTTAACGTCTTCACCACCTTGAATTCCTGCCAGCACATGAGAGA
>JAFMCB010000040.1 GCA_017858095.1 Methylophilaceae bacterium
TACTAAGGGTTTTTTTGCAGCACTCCAATTATTTTTACGATATTGTTTTTGAAAGAACATACGAATTAAAAGAGACAGATTTATCTTCAAACATTGATTTTCCAATGCTAATTGCTCTTCCAAGTCAGAATTATAATGATTAAACCAATATATTGCGAAGTTGTTGCTGAATAAATGTTGATGCTATATATTAAAACTGATGAGCTTTTTAACTTTATGACTAATTTAGGTTACTAGTCTCATTTTTCTTCGTAATGCTATTCCTGCAATAACCACAGAATACCAAGGTCCTACAGATTACTTATTTTTGCATAATAGTAATTTAAAATGAAATATTAAATTTAAAGAGGAAAAAATTTACCTCCCACACCTCCCAATGACTTTTTTAGTTATCAAATTGACATTTTAATGAGTAAACTTTAAACAAACTTAAAGAGGTTACCGAATTTTATAAGCTACTAACTTATTATCATTCATCAAAGGCACAACTATCATATTTTTTGTATAAATCACTTCATGATCAGCGGCACCTTTTACCAGTTTGGCAATGACCTTAAAATTACCGTCTGTATTGATGTGGAGAAGATTGCCTCCGGCCCAATCAGTTACGAAATAGGCTCCATTGCCATCGGACTCCACACCGTCAAGGGTGCCCACAGGCTTTGCATTCCCCAGTGATTTAATTTTTTTACTTTCAATGCTGACTGTCTTTAGGTGGCCAACTACGGTTGGAGCAAAGCCATTAGTTAAATGGCCCCAGCTACCGACAATGATCTGTCCATTCTCGTAATGAAGACCGTTTGGCGCTTCAAGTTCAGGGGTGTAAAGCCATGTTATGAGCTGCCCAACTGTATTTAACTGATAAATCTTGTCAAGAAACATGTCAGATATGTAGACGTTTCCTACATTATCCACCGTTACATCGTTGAGAAAATTAGCTCCCGGCGCACTGTACTTGTTTAGGATCTCACCGCTACTAATATCAATTTCTACTAGCTCATCAATATCGCTAACGTAGAGTTTTTTTTCAAACATTGCGAGGCCTTTGGGTGAATTTAAATCCTCAACCCATTTTAATTCAGTGATATTTCCGTCCAGGTCAACCTTTGAGATAAAGCCGTTATTACTCTTTGTATAAGGTCCATCACCCACATTTGAAACGTATAAAATATTATTCTCTTCGTCGTATAAAGCCGATTCTGGGAGTTTAAAATCTGCTTTACTCTCCCATAGCTTTGACACAACCGGATCCGCATTTGCAAAGGAAAGCGTAAATAAAAAAACAACAGGGACTATATATCTAAAAAAAGCTATTTTTTTCACAATTAAATTCCTCACAGCAAGATTAATCATTATCATTGTTATTTTCCTCATATTCCTTTAATTTTTCTTGGTACTCTTCTTCAGAAAGATCGTGCCACCCGATACATTTTCCATTTGGGCTTCTGCCGCATCCGCAATCGTTCATGGCTTCTCCTTTTTTGAATGTACCCTTTTATATATTACAAATAAAAAATTTATCTTAAAAAAAAGTCTTTTGTCATAAATTATTCATAAAGCCCCACCCCAGGTTAATATTTTATCCACTTTTCTAGCGATTTAATATAGTTTTTTGCAACATCTTCTATTAAAGGATACCGAGGGTAAAAATAATATCATGGTGCCCCCAGATCCACCATTTAATAAAAATTTAAAACCCTGATTAAGCAGGGTTTTTTTATGTGATTCTTGTAAAATATTTACTTATATTACAATAATGTTAATCTCGTATAAGGTTAAACCAAATTAAATAAAAGGAAAATTTATGATTGCAAGAGTGATAGCTGGAGTGATCGGCTTGTTTATGCTTAGTTCAGCCATACGTTGGATATTGGATCCTGCATCTGCCGCTGCTGGTTTGGGTATGGTTTTGGTAGAAGGACCCGGAGACACCACCATGGGTATGAACACACAAATAGGCGATTTTACCGCCTTCTTTTTTACTGCAGGCTTGATGGCTTGTATCGGCGCTTATCGAAATGAACATGTCTGGCTTTACACGACCCTCAGCTTGTTGGGCTCTGCTGCAATTTTTAGAATTTATGCCGGATTGGTCCATGGAGCAGACTACCTTACTCGGGCAATAGCTATTGAGATCATTATTTCTGTGCTTTTAGGTTTAAGTATTTATTTAATGCAGAAATCAAAGTCCTAGTTTTGCATTGCAAACAAGGCTTAACGCGAATATGAATGCTATAGATGCCTGGCAATTGGAAAATACTTACGCTGATTTACCAAAGAAATTTTATACGGGCATAAAACCAACCCCCGTCAACGCTCCTAAGTTAATTATTTTTAATAAAAAATTAGCAAACGCACTCGGTATTGATTTAGCCGATGATGATAACAAAATACTTGCTGAGCTTTTTTCTGGAAATAAGTTACCGAACAAAGTAAACCCAATTGCGCAAGCATATGCAGGTCATCAGTTTGGACACTTCTCAATTCTTGGTGACGGACGAGCACATTTGCTTGGTGAGCAAATTGCACCAAATGGGCAGCGCTTTGATATTCAATTTAAAGGTTCTGGTCAAACACCTTATTCAAGAAATGGTGATGGACGAGCCGCTCTTGGCCCCATGTTGCGAGAATATATTATTAGTGAAGCGATGCATGCGCTTAATATTCCAACGACGAGAAGCCTAGCCGTCGTTTCAACCGGTGAATCTATTATGCGTTCATCTTTACTGCAGGGCGCAATACTGACACGGGTGGCCGCAAGCCATATAAGAGTGGGGACTTTTGAGTACGCCAATAAAATGCTTACTCATAAAGATCTTAAGACATTGGCTGACTATGCAATAGCACGACATTATCCTGAACTTAGTAGTGAGGAAAACCCATATTTGAGCTTTCTTAGAGCAGTTATTGCAAAGCAAGCCCAACTCGTTGCTTCATGGATGCATGTTGGTTTTATTCATGGCGTTATGAATACTGACAATATGACTGTCAGTGGTGAAACGATTGATTATGGTCCTTGCGCATTCATGGATATTTTTTCTATAGGCAGGGCATTTAGCTCAATTGATCATCATGGACGCTACAGTTATGGAAGCCAGGCGCATGCGGCACATTGGAATCTTACAAAGTTAGCTGAAAGTCTATTACCGCTTTTACATAAAAATGCCAATGAAGCAATTAAGTTGGCTGAGGATGCAATTGATGGATACGCAAGTGCATTTAATAATGCTTGGATTTCAGGCATGCGCGCTAAACTGGGGTTGTTTGATGAAGAAGATGCTGATTTTACTCTAGTGCAAAATCTTTTACAGTGGATGGAAACCTCAAAAGCCGATTTTACAAGTACTTTCCGAGATCTGACCTATGACAATCTATCGAAAAATGAAAGTTATCATTCATTAGCCTTTAAAAAATGGCATTCGCTTTGGCAAGCAAGATTATTAAGAAACGCAAAGCCAATCGAGTTAGCATTGGATTTAATGCGCAAATATAACCCTGTAGTGGTTCCCTATAATCATTATGTTGAAGAGGCTTTGTCAGCTGCAGAAAAGGGTGATATGAATTCTTTT
>JAFMCB010000020.1 GCA_017858095.1 Methylophilaceae bacterium
CTTTGTGCCCTTCATGATTCTGCTTTATTTTTTTGTTGTCATCACGGCGCTCATTATAAAATTTGATCAAATTCCTCATGCTTTTTACCTTATTTTTCATCATGCATTTACGGGGCATGCTGCGACAGGTGGTTTTTTGGGAGCAACTATCGCAATGGCGATTCGCTTTGGTGTTGCCCGTGGTTTATTTTCTAATGAGGCAGGCTTGGGTTCGGCACCTATCGTCGCTGCAGCAGCTAAAACAAAAGATCCTGTTAAGCAAGCCTTGGTAAGTATGACGGGTACTTTTATCGATACGATAATCATTTGTTCTTTAACGGCGCTAGTAATCTTAACCACAGATGTTTGGACCCAGGGTATCAGTGCTGCTGACTTAACTGCGCAAAGTATTCATGTCACACTCGGAGATACCGGAGCAATTATCGTCGCACTCTGTACGGTATTATTTGCATTTTCATCGATAATTGGCTGGTGTTTTTACGGTGAAAAAGCATTTGAATATCTATTTGGCTCTAAATCAATAAATATATATAGGCTTATTTTTGTTGCCTTTGTTTATGTCGGTGCTACAGTGAGTTTGGCATTAGTGTGGGACTTTGCTGATCTCATGAATGGATTAATGGCTATTCCAAACCTCATTGGTATCTTTCTGCTAGGAAGAATAATTAAAGCCGAAACGGACAGATATTTTAAGAAAAACTAATTCTTAACCTCACTCATCAATGTTGCAATCAATGAGATCAGAGCCAACAACGCAAGATAGTAGCCGACATAAGCAAACCCATATTGATCCGCAAGCCATAACGCAATAAATGGCGCGAATGATGCACCGAGAATGCCCGCCAAATTAAACGATAACGATGAACCGGTGTACCTAACTTTTGTTGGGAATAAATTCGAAAGCAACGTCCCCAAGGGGCCGTAAGTGAAACCCATAAGTAACATACCTACCGATAAACCGAAGAAGATACCATATGTCTCAATCATGACAATATGACTTAAAGCAAGACCAAAAATAATAATCGTGAGCGAGGCCAAAGCAATTATCTTCCTGGGATTATATTTGTCTGCAAAATAGGCTGAAATGGGAATCATGATGGCAAAGAAAAAAATCGAATAAAGTTGCGCAATTAAAAAATCATCTTGGGTGAAATCAAGATGGGTGATTGCCCAGCCGGCAAGAAATACCGTCATCAAATAAAACAGTCCAAAAGTTGCGATACCGATAAAGGTGCCGATGGCAAGTGATCTTTTATGCTCTTTAAAAATATGAACGAGGGGGACAGCTTTATGGTCAACTTCTTGTTTGCTGGCTTTAACAAACTCGGGGGTCTCTGTGATTTTTAGCCTTATATAGAGCCCTAATGCGATAAGAACTGCACTGGCAATAAATGGTATCCTCCAGCCATAATCAAGGAATTGCGCGGCTGTGAGTGTTTCTGAAAGGTAAAGAAAGATTCCGCCTGACATTACCAAGCCGATGGGCGCACCAAGCTGAGGGAACATACCGTACCAAGCGCGTTGATTTTTTGGCGCATTTTCTACGGCTAATAAAACTGCCCCGCCCCACTCGCCACCTAAGCCAAAACCCTGCCCAAATCGACATACAAGCAATAGTAGCGGGGCGATGATGCCGATTGATTCGTAACTTGGTAACAATCCGATTAGGATGGTTGATAAGCCCATGGTTAACAATGCTGCAACGAGTGTAGCTTTCCTCCCGATTTTATCGCCGTAATGGCCAAAAAATGCGGAGCCTAAGGGCCTTGCAAAAAAAGCAACAGAAAAGGTTGCTAGTGATTGCAACATTTGTGTGGTTGGGTTCGACTCGGGGAAAAAAAGATGCGGAAAGACAAGTATGGCCGCATTGGCATAGATATAAAAATCAAAGAACTCAATTGTCGTACCAGCTAAACTTGCAAAGAGTACCGTACCCTTTGAGTTACTCTTTTTTATCAATTAGTTATAGCCATTACTTCAACCAAACAATCATGTGATGTAGGTGCATTTCCCATGTCACCAAATGCGTTTGAGCTCACCGAGTTAACCACCCCGTTGTTATGCTGCCGCCAATAACCTAGCGTGGTAACAACCACACCTTTGTTGACATCTGTTGTTACGCGCGCCACTGCTTCAAACGATCCGCGATCGTTAAATACCTTTACTTTATCCCCTTCATTGACACCACGGTCCATGGCATCGGCCTGGCTAATTAAAACAAATTGTTCGCCTTGCGCTTTTAATTTTTGCTCCATGTTGGCGTAACTTGAATTAATGAACCCATGACTTTTTGGTGCAAGAATATTTAAAGGATATTTTTTTGCTAATGCTGGATTGGCCTCGGCTGTCTCCCTCGATGCGACATAATCTGGCAGCTCCGGAATGTCCTCGCCCGGTTGGAAATCATCGTACATTTGTCTAAATGGGCCAGCAACAAAATTCTTTGCCCCCACTAAGCGAAACTCGCACTTGCCTGAAGGGGTCGGGAAGTTACCCTCTTTATGCGGCGCTCGGTTATCCTTGGTGCCAACATTAAGTCGTGCATAGCCATGTTTTTTTAAGTAGTCCAAATCGATCCCGTCACAGGCAGGCGCATCCCAGTCAATATAATGCTCCAAGCATTCGGTATCGTTCCACTTAAAGTTATCTTCCTCAAAACCCAAACGTTTTGCTAGTTGTCGGAAAATCTCATTGTTAGGGATACACTCTCCAGGTGATTCAACACATTTTGCATTGTAGGTCAGGTACAAGTGTCCCCAAGAGAGGATAATATCCTCTTGCTCAGCCCCCATCGAGGAAGGTAAGAGAATGTCGGCAAACGCGGCCGTGTCAGATATGAAATGTTCTGCGGAAACTAAAAACAAATCCTCACGCTTTAAACCTTCTAGAATTTTTTCTGATTCTGTCGATTGCGTCACAGGATTCGTATTCCAGCACATCATCGATTTAATCGGTACATTAAGCTTTTGTTCGCCAGTCAATACACGGCCTAATTGAAGATTATTTACGACCTGTGTCCCTTTAGGGATTAAGTCAGGACGGCAAATGACATCAAATTTGTACGGATGCTCCCAAACAGGAAACTGTAAAATACCTCCACCAACATGGCGCCATGCACCTGTTAATGCGGGTAAGGCTGTCACTGCTCGGATGGCTTGACTGCCACCATAACTTTTTTCTAGCGCCACCCCAATTCTAATGGCTGACGGCTGGGTTGTGGCATATTCACGTGCGAGTTTTCGAATATCTTCCGCCGCAATACCGGTAATTTGTTCTGCCCACTCTGGCGTTCTTTGTTTAGCTAATTCAGCTAATTCAGGAAAACCTACGGTATATTTATCTACATAATCTTGATCAACCAAGTCTTCTTCGATAATAACATTCATCATAGCCATCGCTAGCGCGCCATCTGTGCCCGGTTTTGGGCAGACATGCCAATCAGCTTCCTTGGCTGTTCTTGAGGCATAAGCGTCAATGACAACGACTTTTGAACCATTTTTTTGTGCCTCTTTAATAATATGCCAGTGATGTAAATTGGTGCTTACAGAATTACAAGCCCAGACAATAATAAATTTGGAGTGAATAAAACTTTCGGGATCAACCCCCGCGGTGGGTCCAATGGTTAACAACCATGCTGTGCATGAACCTTCACCACAGAATGTTCTTTCAGTTACCGTGGCGCCGAGTCGTGCAAAGAATGCATCACCACCATTCAGCCCGTGAACCAATCCTTGATTCCCCAAATAGCTATTAGGCATAATAGCTTGCGAACCATGTTCCTCAATAATTTGTTGCCATCTAGTGGTTATGGTGGTTAACGCCTCGTCCCAAGAGATACGCTCAAATTTTTTCTCACCCTTTGGGCCAATACGCTTCATTGGATAGAGCAAACGATCCGGATGATAATGCCTTTTTTCGTAATCTTTTAATTTAACGCAGAGCCCGCCTCGTGTCATTGGGTGATCAGGGTTACCCTTAACGCCAACCAATTTATCATCCTTCACTTCATAAACCATAGAGCAGGTATCAGGGCAATCGTGTGGGCATCCACCATGATAAAATTTCGTTAAATTACTAGATTGATCATCCATCCGTATTCTCCAAATATTTATGCTTCAGTTTAACTGACTGTTCAATATTTTCAAGCTTATATTGTATGTATTGACATTGTAATTATGATGTGTCAAGTTTGAACAATTATTAATTTTATTAATAATATACTTTGTAGCTTTACTTAAAAATAACAGGAGGAATTCTGATGAAAAATGCATTAGGAGTTAGTTTAGGTATTTTAGCTTTGGTTTGGACATATTTAGCGCTTACCGTGTTATCGGGTTATGTTTTGGTATGGGCTGGGTTTGTAGCATGGGGCGCCTATTTTGTTGTGGGTGGAAAAAGTGCATTGGCAGACACAATTACTGCAATGATTTACGGGTCGATTATGGCTGGTGTTGCGGTAGTTATTATGACATTGCTCGATGATTATCTTGATTTACCTCTTGCTGCCGCTATTGCAGTGGGTATTACGGTTTGGGCTTTGACCATTATTCCAAAACTCAAAAATATTACTGCAAATGTATTTGGTTACGCCGCAACCTTTGCGCTCATTGTACAATCGATGCTGACTAATTTATTAGCATCCGAAGGGGCAGAGATTATTAGTTTAAGCTTAGGTAACCCAATCGTGTTAGCATCACTGTCATTTATTGGTGGTGCAGTTTTTGGCTTACTGTCAGAAAAATTAGCCGCAAAATTAGGTTAAATTGATGATTTAAAAAACCACCCTAGTTGGGTGGTTTTTTTATTGATTAAAGAAACCGAGATTAACGACGCGGTCGTTGATCATTGTTATTTCAACAAACTTATATGTCTTTCCTGGTGAATATTCAACGATATTGTTGTAATACCACATTTCTACTTTATCTTTTTGTTTTGCATCCTCAACCCTTACTTTTGACCCAACCACGCCCTGGGCACCTTTTGGTTTAATAGCAATCTCTTTGTTGTCGGGTTCGCCAATATATTTAACTACCCGGGCTTTTGGCTTGCCACTAAAGACACTAATAAATTCATCTTCGGTGAATGTTCTTTTTTTTGTTTCGCCAGCATAACCAGTAGCTAAAAACAAAACACTTAATAAAACTGTAAAAAATAATTTTACTGACTTACTCATAATTTTTTTTCCATTATTCATTTATTGATATTTTTAAACCATCATAACCTGCATAAATATTCTCAGGTAATTTGTTTTGTAAAGAATCGTATTCTAAATCATGTGTCATATGAATAAAATAAGTTTCTTTTGCCATAATTTGTTGCGCCATATTAACACTCTGATCAAAGCCAAAGTGGGTAATGTGAGGCTTTAATCTTAAACAGTCAAGAAGTAGAACATCTAACCCCTTAAGAAGTTCCAATGAATTTAACGGTATCTCCGATACATCGGTGATGTAAGCTAGATTGCCAATACGGTATCCTAAAATTTCACCGCGGCCATGCATTACTGGAATGGGGGTTATGGTATGACCAAATAGCTCAAATGGTTGCTCAATCACTATGGGCTTTAAGACGGGAATTTCCCAAAAATCTTTGGGCTCTAGCATTGCATATTTAAACTTTTGCAGTAGCTGCTCAATTACAAATTGATTACCATAAATAGGAATTTGTTTTTTATTAATTTGACAAAAAGCGCGAAGGTCATCAATGCCGTGACAATGGTCAGCATGATGATGGGTAAACAACACCGCGTCAACTGAAGTAAGTGACTCTCTTAGTGCTTGTTCACGTAAATCAGGGCTGGTATCAATTAAAATATTTTTACCATTATTGAGGGCTATATAGCTTGAGCAGCGTGTTCTCACATTTCTTAAATTCTTCGATTGGCAAGTTTCACACTGGCATCCAACGACAGGGGTGCCAGCACTTGAGCCTGATCCTAAAACAGTTAATTGCATTGGCACTTTGTAAATAAATTAAAGAAATTTTTCGATGTTTGCTCACCCACTTGTTCAACAGGTATTTGATGAAGTTCGGCAATTTTTTCTGCCACATAGACAACGTTAGCGGGTTCATTTAATTTACCTCGATTGGGTACTGGCGCAAGGTACGGTGAATCGGTCTCAATGAGAATTCTATCCAAGGGGATCTTTTTTGCCGTTTGCCTTAACTCTTCTGCATTTTTAAAAGTTACAATGCCCGAAAAGGATATATAAAAACCCAAATCTAACGCCTCTTTTGCCATTTCATAAGACTCGGTAAAGCAGTGCATAACGCCGCCGACATTATTTGCGCCCTCCTCTTTCATGATTGCTATGGTATCTTTTTGTGCTTGTCTGGTATGAATGATTAACGGGAGCGATGCTGTATTAGCTGCTTGAATATGTGTACGGAATCGATCACGCTGCCAGCTTAAATTACCTTGTAAACGAAAATAATCTAAACCCGTTTCGCCGATGGCCACTACTTTTTTATGATTTGATAATTCAACCAAATTATCCTTTGTTGGCTCTTTAATATCTTCATAGTCCGGGTGCACACCAACTGAAGCAAAGATATGGCTGTGATTTTCTGCTAGCGCTAAAACTGACGGAAAACTATCTAATTCGACACTGATACAAAGTGCATTAGTTATTTTCTTGTCTTGCATATTTTGCAAAACGGATTGCAGGTTTTTTTCTAATTCAGGAAAATTAATATGGCAATGTGAGTCGATAAACATAATTAGTTAAAAATTTTTTTATACTCCATCAAAATTAAATCTAAATTGAGGTCTTTATTTACTGGTTTTGCTGCATACATTTTTATTTCGTTAATTTTTTTTTGAAATGATAACAGGTTCTGCAAAGACGAATTACTGGCAAGGCTACTCACTGCAGTTTGATGCTGCGGAAAGTAGCAATATCGATTTGTCATTTTGCTTAAGAAAATTTCGTATACCCACTTTTGCATAACATCAACAAACCAAGGCAAACCAAACTCTAACCAACGTGTCGTTATATTTGTTAAACGAATAGATTTGCCTTTTTTTAATTCGTCTATAATCTCGACCACTAATCGATATCGATCGTCATCATTGACCAATTCATCCATAGCATTATTTGAAAATTCAAGTTGGCCTGGCTCAACGACAATCTTGTTTTCTTCGACATATGCTTTGATCTGCTGCGGCGATGGATTCGGTAAAGAAATTAATTGTGAGCGACTACGTAGGGTGGGTAACACTTGATTAAGATTGCTTGTTGTTAAGAAGATAAAGCAATTATTCGGCGGTTCTTCAAGAATTTTAAGCAAAGCATTAGCGCTAGCATTCGTTAAGTTCTCTGCATTCATTATCACCGCAATTTTTAATCCATCCTGTTGGTGCGAGGATAATTCAAAAAAATCTTTTAATTCTCTAATTACTTCAATACTAATATTGTTGGTTTCCCCGGTATCATCGATGAGATAAAAATCCGGATGTGAGGCTCTTGCAAACCAGTGGCATGCCTGACATTCATTGCAGGGATTAAGATCGCTAGCTATATTTTGGCATAGTAGTGTCTGGCAAAGATCAAGAATCAAGGTGTTACGGCCAACTTTATCGCCACCATATAAAATCTGTGCGTGCGATAATTTTTTTTTGTTCGTTAAAAATAAATGGCGAATATTACTGTACCAAGGATAACTATGCATAGCTTCATCTAATCCTTGCTGAAGGGATGATGCAGAAGAATCGTCTCGTCTCTCTCGGGGCCTGTTGAAATAATATGCAGCGGTACGCCACATAACTCCTCAAGTTTTAATAAATAATTCTGTGCATTTTTTGGCAAAGCATTCCAATCATTCACACCAAATGTGCTCTCTTGCCAACCTGGCATATCTTCCAGGATGGGCTGGCAGTGAGCAACCTGGTCTGCTCCCAAAGGTAAAAGATCATGCCTTTCACCATTAATATGGTAACCAACACAAATTTTTAAGTTTTCAATACCGTCCAAAACGTCTAGCTTAGTAATGCACAATGCCGACAATCCATTAATCATTGCGGACCGTTTCAACGCGGCAGCATCAAACCAACCGCATCTCCGCTTTCGTTGCGTGACTGTGCCGAACTCACGCCCTTTGGTTGACATTTGATAGCCTGGACTTGACTCGTCATCAATATCAAGCTCGCTTGGAAAAGGTCCGCCCCCTACTCGGGTCGTATACGCTTTTGTGATACCTAAAATATAATGCAGTAAATTGGGGCCAACTCCCGCTCCTGATGAAGCTTGTCCTGCAACGCAATTGGATGAGGTTACATACGGATAGGTCCCGTGATCAATATCAAGCAGAGAACCTTGTGCGCCTTCAAATAAAACACTCTTACCAAGCGAATTTAATTGATAAATACGAGCAGATATATCCTTAATTAACGGGCGAATGAAGCTGGCCTGAATTTCAATGGATTGCCATAACTCTTCAAATTTAATGGGGTCAGCTTCAAGGTAATTTGATAATACAAAATTGTGATAATCAAGTAATTCTACGATTTTCGGCTTCAAGCTTTTAAGGTCGAGTAATTCGTAAACACGCACGGATCTTCGTGCTACCTTATCTTCATATGCTGGGCCAATCCCTTTGCCTGTCGTACCGATTTTTTGACTGGCATTTTTTTTTGCTTCACGCGCTTGATCTAATCTAACGTGAAAATCAAGAATCAGTGGGCAGCCTGGGCTAATTGACAAACGCTCTTTAACTTTTATGCCATCTTTTTCTAAGATCGCAATCTCATTCATGAGATGGCGAATATCAAGTACCACCCCATTACCAATGAAGCACTCAACATTCTCTCTTACGATGCCGGAAGGAATAAGATTCAGTTTATACTCTTTTCGTTGCTCCTTCTGACCAATAACAAGGGTATGACCCGCATTATGCCCGCCTTGGAAACGAACAACAGCACTGGCATGGTCAGTAAGCCAATCGACAATTTTTCCTTTACCCTCATCACCCCATTGGGTTCCAATTACAACTACATTTTTTGCCATATTTTTTCTTATAGATAGTTAATAAGATACCGAAGGTCTAATGAAAAACCTGTGGCTGGACGTTGCTGACCGATAGCCTCGTTAAGATTATCATAGCGGCCTCCCTGCGCTATCACAGACTTAAACTGCGGTGAGTAAGCGGAGAAAATTAATCCTGTGTGATATTGGTAACCTCTAATATCGGCAAAATCAAGGCTAACCGTTGCTCCTGCCTGTTCTATTAATTGAATCAGTTCTTTTACTACCCCAAGACATTGCGAAATAACTTTTAAATTTTTAAACAATTTCTCTAGATCATTCAATGTATTTTTATCACCATACAGATCTAAAAGTTGTAGCACAGAATTTATAGAAGCTTGGTCATTTTGTTTTTTTAAAATCTGCTGAACAGCTTGTTTGTCCTTCAGCATGACAGCATCAGCCAACCTAGCCTCATCTATGGCTGATAGAGTCAATTGTTGTTTGAGTGCAAGGTAAATATCTAAATGATTAATATCAATAATAATATTATTAATATTCAATAATTTAAGAGATTTAATTAAAGTTAATACTACTTCTTTATCAGCATCAATCTTGGCGTTACCATAGTATTCAATACCAACTTGGTACAACTCTCTCGATTGGTCCTGACTTGCTTTAGTTCGGATGACAGGTCCTGCATAACAAAATTTATTTTCTGTTTTAGTATTGGCCAAATAAGCATCCATGCGTGATGCTTGCGTCGTTAGATCAGATGTAACACCCATCATTTTGCCAGATAGCTGATCGACAACCTTAAATGTGTCTAAGTTAAGATCTTTCCCGTGAGCATTGAGCGAGTCTTCATATTCCAATAACGACGGCATAATAAATTGATAGCCTGAATTTTCATATAGGTCTAACAATTGCCTTCGGTACGTTTCGAGTTTTTTTGCTTGAGCTGGAAGGAGGTCTTGTAAATTTTCAGGAAGTTTCCACTGTGTCATTGTAGTTATCTAGCTAATAAAAATAGTATTATGCCTAAAATAATCGACAAAAACCCAAAAAAGCGAATTTGCCCGTTTCTATACTTAGTTAAATTGAGAAAAGTTTCGCGCCATGTTTCTGGGAATAACATTGGCATCAAGCCCTCGATAATAAGCATTAATGCCAATGCAAGTAATAAAATATTTTCCAACTATTTTTTATTTGGACTCTTAAGGTATTTAAAGAAGTCTGAATCCGCGTCAAGCACCATGACATCATCTTTGGAGCTAAAGCTTTTCTTGTAAGCTTCTAAGCTTCGGTAAAAGTCATAAAACTCTTTATTTTTTGAGAAGGCATCAGCATATATTCTTGATGCTTTAGCATCGCCCTCGCCTTTAATTTGTTGTGCTTCTTTGTAAGCTTCGGTAATGATAATGTCTTTCTCTTTATCTGCGTTTGCTCGAATTTTTTCAGACTCGGCAAAACCCTCCGAACGTAACTCATTGGCGACAGACTTTCGCTCTGCCTCCATACGTTGGTAGACAGACTCACTCACCTCTTTCGGCAGCTCTACCCTGCGCAGTCTCACATCAATAATTTCGATACCAATTTTTTCTGATTCTTTATCGGCACGATTTTTAATGATATCCATAATGACAGAACGCTCACCTGAAACGACCTCTTGAATGGTACGTTTACCGAACTCCGCGCGTAATCCATCATTAACCGTTTGCGTAAGACGTCTTTCCGCCTGCCTTTCGTCGCCATTGACAGATACATAATATTTTGCAGGATCAATGATTCGCCATTTAATGTAAGAGTCGACTAATACGTTTTTCTTCTCACTGGTAATAAAGCGATCTGGTGACGGTGAATCGTAGGTAAGAATTCGTTTGTCGTAATAACGAACGTTATCTATCAATGGTGCTTTAAAATAGATACCTGGATCTTGTTTGACAGCAACAATCTCGCCTAATCTAAATACCAGTGCAGCCTCTCTTTGATCAACAGTAAACGTTGAAAGCGCCAAAATAACCAATAAAACAATAAAGCTAACTAAATATTTTGATACATTTTTCATTATCGTGGCTCCCTATCTCTTAATCTTAATGCATCTCTTGCCCGATCCGCGATGGAATTAATTGCATCATTTGTTTTTGAGCTGGTGACGCTTATTTGTTGGTTGTTTACAGCATTTGCGTCATTAACATTTCTGCTTGTGCCAGATTGCTGAATGATTTTGTCAAGGGGAAGGTAAAGTAAGCTGTTTGAGTCTTTTTGATCGACGATAATTTTTGTTATCGAGGACATAATACCTTCCTGTGCCTCTAAAAATAAACGTTGTTTTGTTACTGCGGGGGCGCGATTATATTCGGTCATTATTTGTTCAAAACGACTCGCATTACCGAGCGCTTCGTTTTCAACAGAAACCTTATAACCATTCGCCTGTGCAATTAACCTGGATGCAGAACCTCGCGCTTTTGGAACAACATCATTAGCATAGGCCTGACCTTCATTCTTTTGTCTTTCCTGGTCTTGTTTTGCTTTTACTGCATCATCGAATGCTGCTTGGACTTGCTCTGGTGGTTGCGCATTTTGCATGGTCACACTGGTAATATTAATTCCCGTCTGGTAGCGGTCTAAAATATCTTGCATGAGCGCACGGGTTTTGACAGCAATCTCTTCACGTCCTTCGTATAAAACAAAATCCATTTCGCTTTTGCCCACAATTTCACGAATGGCTGTTTCTGCTGCACCACGGACTGAATTTTCAGCGGATCGATTGTAAAAGAGAAAATCTTGTACTGATTTTAAGTTGTATTGCACTGCAAACTGAAGATCAATAATATTCTCATCACCAGTGAGCATCAGTGATTCTCGCAATTCTTGCGAAGTTGCCCCTGCCCCTGAAGAACGGTAGCCTAACTCAATGGTTCTAACTTGTTCTAGATTCACTACCTCAACCGTTTCAATCGGATATGGAATATGCCATCGCGGACCAGGCATGGTCACAGCAGTATTTTTACCAAAGGTGAAAACTACCCCTCGTGAGCCTTGATCGACAATATAGAATCCCGTAGCAAGCCAAATGAGAACTATGATTAAAATAATTGGCCCTATGGGAATGTTGTCACCACTTAATTGTGATCCTGAGCTATTTGGCTTTTGACCATTGTTACCCCCACCTGAAGCTTTACCACCAATCACACGGTTCATCTTATTTTTGAGGTCTTTAAATAATTCATCGAGATCTGGAGGCCCATCTTGATTGGCTGCCAGAATTCTTTTAGAAAAGTTAGAAATATACTTAAACATATTGTCCATTTCGTTTATTAATTAGGTTTTGATCATGTTCGACCAGAGCTTGCTTCAAAAATTCAATGCCATCACCAGTTTTTGCCGATAATTGAATCCTCGTAATATTACCATAATCATCCCTATCAAAGTCAGGATCAAGTTTTATTTTATCAATTTGATTTAATATTAATATTTGCGGTAATTTATCTGCCTTAATCTCTTTTAATATTTTATTTACTTGTTCAATTTGGTCGTTTCTATTCGGATTTGATACATCAACAACGTGGACTAGTAAATCAGCGCCCGTGGCTTCCTCAAGCGTTGATTTAAACGCCTCGATTAATGTCGTAGGCAAATTTTTTATGAATCCAACGGTATCTGATATGACAAGACTGTGATGTGGCTCAATAAACAATTTTCGTGATGTTGTCTCAAGGGTAGCAAATAACTTATTTTCAGCCAATATCCTTTCATGTGTTAAATAGTTAAATAACGATGATTTTCCTGCATTGGTATATCCTACAATGGATACACTAAGTGTATTGGATCTCCGCCTAGCTCTGCGCTGCATATTTCTTTGTTTTTTTAATTTCTCTAACTTTTCTTTCAGTTGTTTTATGCGAAGACGTAACATTCTGCGATCAAGTTCAATTTGCTTTTCGCCCGGACCCCCTCGCACACCAATACCACCTTTTTGCCGCTCTAGATGGCTCCAGCCTCGCGTTAACCGCGTTGCTAAATGATCCAGGTGGGCTAATTCAACCTGTAATTTACCTTCATAACTTTTAGCTCTGAGTGAAAATATATACAGTATGAGTGCCGTACGATCATAAACGCGTAGCCCCGTCATCTTTTCTATATTTCGCTCTTGCGAGGGCGATAAATCATGATTAAAAACGATAGTGGATACATTTAATGCGTCTTTTAACGTCTTTATCTCTTCAATTTTACCCGATCCAACAAAATATTTGACGTCAGGACGATCTCTTTTGCTGACAATTTTTTCTGCTACCTTGAACCCCGCAGTGTCGATGAGCTGCGTAAGCTCTAATGTATTGTCTGCATGATAAATATCACCGAAATCAAGATTAACGAGGATAGCTTTCTCACCTGCTTTCGGGCGTTCAAACATTAATCGTTATTTTTTGTTTCAAGTTGTATCTTTTGGGTTGGAACAATGGTTGAAATGGCATGCTTGTAAATGAGTTGAGGAGTGCTGCCACTTAAGACGACAACGTACTGATCAAATGAATCAATGGTGCCTTGAAGTTTGATGCCATTTAACAAATATATTGATACTGAAATTTTATCTTCACTTAACTTGCTCAAGAAAATATCTTGTAAATCTGTTTTTTTGGTCATTTATTTATATATTTTTGTATTCTTAGTTTAGTCTCATCACGACCGAGTATCCACATTATACTTGCAATACTGGGTGTATGGTCAGTGCCGGTTAAAATAACTCGTAACGGCATAGCAATTTGGGGAAATTTTACTGCGTTTTCTGCGACAAAATTTTTAATCGCTGCGTTGATTTTTTCATCTTCCCAATCGAGCTTATCAAATAAAGCATAAAATTTACCAATCAATTGCAATCTTTCGTCATCGAGGTACTTTTGTACTAACTCATCTGACAGTTTTTGTTCCTCAAAGAAAAATATAATCTGGTTTGATAAATCTACCAAGGTGTTAGCACGCTCTTTGTAAAGCGATATGGCACGTTGAAGCTTCTCTTTGATTTTAGCCTCATCCACATTCAGAACTAATTGCTTTATTACATATGTAGCTAACACTTCATCACTCATACCTCTTAAATAATGATTGTTTAGCCAATCCAGCTTTTCATCATTAAATTGTGCGGATGAAGATGTGACATGTTGCAAATCAAACCATTGGCAAAATTGCTCCATGGAAAAAATTTCATCATCACCATGACTCCAGCCTAATCTTGCAAGGTAATTATTAATTGCCTCGGGCAAATACCCTCTTCGCTTATAATCCAGCACACTGACTGAACCATGACGTTTTGATAATTTTTGACCATCAGACCCAAGAATCATCGATAAATGAGCATAATTAGGAATTGGTGCATCTAAGGCTTTTAACAAATTAATTTGTCGCGGCGTATTGTTGATATGGTCATCCCCTCTTATCACATCAGTAATTTGCATATCCCAATCATCAATGACGACGCAAAAATTGTAGGTAGGAGTGCCGTCGGAACGCGCAATTATAAAGTCGTCCAGCTCTTCATTGTTAATAGATATCGATCCTTTTACCTTATCAACCCATGTTACATTGCCATTTAAGGGATTTTTAAAGCGGATCACTGGTTCAATATCATTTGGCGGTGTAGGAAGCTCCTTTCCGTTCTCTGGACGCCAACGTCCATCATATTTTGGTTTTAAGCCTTGCTGCATTTGAGATTCTCTTAATAAATCCAACTCTTGCTTTGAGCAATAGCAGTAATAAGCTTTATCGGCCACTAATAATTGCTGAATTACCTCTTTATAACGCGCCGATCGTGCTGTTTGGTAATAGATAGGACCATCGTGCTGTAATCCTAGCCAGGACATTCCGTCTTTTATTATCTCAATAGCTTCAGGAGTTGAACGCTCTCTATCTGTATCTTCGATACGAAGGATAAACTTGCCTTTTTTATTTTTTGCATAGGCCCATGCATATAAAGCTGTTCTAGCTCCACCAATATGAAGGTCTCCCGTTGGACTGGGTGCAAATCTGGTAATGACTGTCATTTAAATTTCCTCAAATATTGGGACCGGCATATAAATCATAATCTTTGAAAGCGTTAATTTTAACATCCAACATATCTCCTACTTGTAAACCTTGCGGATTTTCAAGATAAATAAGCCCATCTATTTCAGGTGCATTTGCAGCTGATCTTGCTATCGCATAATCTTTGTTTACCTCGTCAATATGAACACTTTGAATCTCGCCGACCTTATTTGCTAATTTTTTTTGACTTATCTTTTGTTGTATTTGCATAAATAAATTATACCGCTCTTGTTTTACATCTTCCGGCACTTGATCTTCCATTAATTTTGCTGAGGCCCCTTCAACATTAGAGTATCTAAAGCAGCCTGCATGATCTAATTCTGCCTGCTCAATAAACTGTAAAAGCTCCCTAAAATCTTTATCTGTTTCTCCTGGAAATCCAACAATAAAGGTACTTCGAATAGAGATTTCCGGACAAATCGTGCGCCATTGATTTACACGCGCAAGATTATTTACAGAATTCGCTGGCCGTTTCATTAATTTTAATATTTTAGGACTTGCATGCTGAAAAGGCACATCTATATAAGGTAATATTGATCCACCTGCCATAAGCTCTATAATTTTATCAACATTCGGATAAGGATATATGTAATGGAATCTTACCCAGACTCCCAATTCCCCTAGGTGCTTTGCTAGGTTGAAAAGGTCACTCTTAACAGGGCGACCATTCCAGAATCCAGTTCTGTACTTAATATCAACGCCATAGGCACTAGTATCTTGCGAAATAATAATTAATTCATTTACCCCATTTTTAACTAACGTTTCTGCTTCATTTAAGATATCTCCAATATCTCGACTTTTAAGCTTGCCGCGCATTGAAGGAATGATGCAGAAACTGCACTTGTGGTTACAGCCCTCAGATATCTTTATATAGGCATAATGCTTTGGTGTTAATCTTATCCCCTGAGCCGGGATAAGATCAATATACGGGTCATGAGGCTTTGGTATATGTTTATGAACAGCGTCCATAACCTCATCAAATGCTTCAGAGCCGGTAATTGCCAAAAGATTTTTAAAGCGCGCCTCTATTATTGCCCTTTTCTCTCCTAAACAGCCCGTAACAATAACGTTGCCGTTTTTTTGCATTGCCTCATCAATTGCGTCTAAAGATTCCTCTATAGCTGAATCAATAAAGCCGCAGGTATTAACAATAACCAAATCTGAATTTATAAAATTAGATGAGATTTCATAGCCTTCAGCTTTTACTCTTGATAGAATTTTTTCTGTATCAGAGCCTGCTTTGGGGCAACCCAGCGATACAAAACCAACTTTGGGTGAATAGGATTTTGTTAGCATCTAGTGCAGGAAGCTGTGAATTATATAAATAATTATGACGCCACTGCTAATTAAAAGAACCTGCATTAGAGAATCTCTTATTGCTGTTTTTTTGTGAAGATCAGGAATTAAATCAGAGACTGCCACATACAACATCGTTGATGCAGCAAAAGCCAGAATAATTGGAATGAGAGAGCGCAGCGTATCTAAAACAAAGAATGCTAAAACACCTCCAATCACCATAGTAATACTTGCAATGACATTAAATGAAAGTGCTTTCACTTTACTAAAACCAGAATTCACCAAAATTGAAATATTACTTACCTCTTGAGGAATTTCATGCGCAATAATTGCTAACGCGGTTACCAGGCCTAAATTAATATTTACTAAAAAAGCACTGGCGATTAAAACACCATCGACAAAGTTATGAAATAAATCACCTATAAGAACAAAACTTCCCTTATTATTCATTTCAAAATGTGATTCAGCCGAGTGGGCCTCGCAATGAATACCATGGCAATGACGCCATATAAGAAGTTTTTCTAAGATAAATAAAATTAAAATACCTATGAGAACAACAAAAGTCACCTGATGCACATCATTTGATAGTTCAAATGCGTGCGGAATAATTTCCAGAAAAGCAGCCCCTAAAAGCGTTCCAACAGCTAAGCTCACCATATGATTAAGCAAGCTCGAATTTGCATATTTTAAAAACATTAAGGCAAATACAAAACTAATTACTCCGCCAAAAATACAGGTAAAAATTATCCAAGAGAGGGTCATAGGCATAACAAAATTAAAAAAAGGAATTATATAGCAGAAGTAAACTTGCTAAAAATTAATCTTCAATCCAAATTAAACTGACCATTCGGCCAGAATCGTTACTTCGACGATAAGAGTAAAAATTGATTTGATCATCAAAGGTACAAAAGTCTTGAGTAACAGAATTGCCAAAGATGTTTTTTATTCTCAAATTAGTTAGTTTTATTTTTGCAGCCTTTGTTAGTGAAAGTTTATATTTGTCATGGTATTTTTCAAAGGCACAGGATACCGATGGATCCAATTTGATAAACTGATGATAAACATCCCTACCTACTTCATAATTTTTTTGACTGATGCACGGGCCTAACCAAGCAATAATCTCAGTCTTGGTTTTTAATTTTTTAAGTGTTTCTTCAATAATGCCATTCGATAAACTTCGCCAGCCGGCATGGATTGCCGCAACAAACGAACCAGATGTATCAGTCATTAATATTGGAAGGCAATCTGCAGTTCGAACAGCAGAAAGTGTTTGCTTTGCATAGGTAAATGATGCATCAGCCTCCAACCGACTATTATTCGGAAGTTCTACAATATTGACACCATGCGTTTGATTTAAAAATGTAAAATTTGAATCATTTTTTTTTATAAATCCTGAAATATCGCCTGTTTTTTTTACCGTTTGAATGGCCTTAATGTGAGGAGGGACTTTCCAGTCAGGATAAATAGCTTCAATCATCATCAAATTGTGCTTCGTCATCTAACAAAACAGACGTGTCGTCATAAAACTCATATTCCATATCATATTTTTCGTTCAATTCAGTTGTTTCCTGCCTTATCACCTGAAGCAAATTTTTCATATCGTTCGGTAAGTTGATTTCCCAAAACATCTCTTTATTGGTTGTTGGGTGAATTAAGCCCAATTTAATTGCATGCAGCGCCTGACGATTAAAATTAAGAACGTTATTTTTTAAATTATCTGAGAATTCTTTTGATGGAATTATTTTCTTGAAACCATATATCGGGTCTCCAACAATTGGGGTCTGGTTATGTTGCATGTGGACTCTTATTTGATGCGTTCGTCCTGTCTCAAGATTGCATTTTAAGTAAGTATGGAAAGCGAATCTTTCTAAAACCTCAAAATGAGTAATTGAATCTTTACCATTAATTTCATTAATAGCCATTTTTAATCGATTTCTTGGATGCCTTCCAATAGGCTTATGAATTGTTTTATTTTGCCAAATTTGACCCCACACAATTGCACGATATTCTCTATACACGGATTTTTTCTGCAACTGTTTAATTAAATTATTTTGAGCTATTTCATTTTTTGCAATCACTAAAAGTCCAGAGGTGTCTTTGTCTAATCGATGAACAATTCCTGCTCTGGGGAGCAGCCTATTATTTGGATAATACTTCAAAATTCCATTTAACATGGTGCCTGACCAATTACCTGCAGCGGGATGAACCACCATACCAACGGGTTTATTAATTATTGTAATATCGTCATCTGAATAAATAATATCAAG
>JAFMCB010000041.1 GCA_017858095.1 Methylophilaceae bacterium
CCCACTTCCCAACCATTAATAACCATGTCATAAGCTTTTGATAAACATTTTCCAGGGTCTTTACTCAAGAATGCTTCATGGCCCTCATTTGGGGATGTGAATGGATGATGAAGAGCATTCCATCGGTTTTCTTCTTCATCCAGTTCAAACATTGGAAAATCAATTACCCATAAAGGAGTCCATTGATCCTCAATTAAAAAATTCTTTTCATGACCAATTTTTTCTCTTAAAGCACCCAACGCCTCATGAACAATTTTTTTCTTATCTGCACCAAAAAATATTAAATCACCATTTGCTGCATCTGTTTTTTCGACAATTTGCTTTAAGGCTGTTGCATGAATATTCTTTACTATAGGGCTTTGTAAACCCGTCTCATTAAGTTGAGTAATATCATTTATTTTGATGTAGGCTAACCCCTTTGCCCCATATATTTTCACAAATTCTGTATAGGTATCAATTTCTGATCTTGTTAAATTTGCTCCACCAGGAACTTTGAGGGCTGCAACTTTGCCGTTTTTTTGATTTGCAGCGGAAGAAAAAACTTTAAATTCCACTTCTTTCATTGCATCGGTCAGGTCAATAAGTTCTAAATTTACCCGCAAGTCAGGTTTGTCTGAACCAAAACGACTCATTGCTTCTTCATAAGTTATTCTTGGAAATTTTTTTGGCAAATCAATATTCTTTACAGCCTTAAACATAGTTTTGATCATATTCTCAGCAATATTCATGATTTCTTGCTGATCAAGAAAAGAAGTTTCCATATCAATTTGAGTAAATTCTGGTTGCCTATCTGCTCGTAAATCCTCATCCCTAAAACATCGAGCGATTTGATAATATCGATCAAAACCAGATACCATGAGCAATTGTTTAAATAATTGTGGCGATTGAGGCAGCGCAAAAAATTCACCATGATGTACTCTTGAGGGAACTAAATAATCTCTGGCACCCTCTGGTGTGCTCTTATTAAGAATCGGTGTCTCAATCTCTAAAAATTTTTCATCATCTAAAAAATTTCTAATATTTTTTGATATTTGATGGCGCAACATAATATTTTGTTGCATCTCTTCACGCCTTAAATCCATAAAGCGATTTTCTAATCGAATTGATTCAGTAATTGAGTCATCATCCAACATAAAGGGTGGGGTCAAAGAGGGATTTAAAACTTCAAGGTGCGAAGCTAACATCTCAACTTCACCAGTTGGTAGATTCTTATTAACTGTGCCTTCGGGTCGAGCTCTTACCTTACACTTTACCTGTAAAACAAATTCATTGCGGACAGATTCTGCAACCTTAAAAGCTTCTTTTGTATCTGGATCAATAACTATCTGTGCTAGACCATACCGATCTCGTAAATCAATAAAAATTACGCCACCATGATCTCGGCGGCGATGGGCCCAGCCACATAGCGTCACCTCTTCATTAATATGTTTAGCGTTTAATTCACCGCAATAATGAGTTCTCATTTTTTTAATCTTCTATTTCTTGTTGTTAATTTTCTTTTTTGGAGGAGTCACGCCCATTGAAATAACATATTTCAAAACTTGATCCACACTAATATCAAGCTCAACAACTTTATTTCTAGGAACAATAAGGGTGTAGCCGGATGTCGGGTTGGGTGTAGTTGGCACATAAACATTGACGTACTTACCTTTAAGACTTTTTGTTAAGGTTTCATCAGGCTCGCCCGTAACAAATGCAAATGTGTAGGTCCCGGATATTGGAAATTCTATTAACACAGCTTTACTGAAAGCCTTACCTGAGCTTGTTAAGAGGGTATCTGATACTTGTTTAATACTGCTATAGACAGATTTTACAAAGGGGACTTTATTGAAAATTGCTTCATAAATTATAATTAATTTTTTACCAAAAAAATTATTGGCAATAATACCTATGACAAAAATGACTACGGCAGTCAATATTAAGCCGAAGCCAAAGATATCTGAGCCAATAAAATATTCAGGGCGCAAATGATCAGGCAGAAATAACACCGCTTGATCTAAAAACTCGACTAGGCTAAATAAAACCCATCCTGTCAAAACTAAAGGAATTAAAACAAGCAATCCGGTTATAAAATTCTTTTTAAACATTTTCTTTTACAGTTTCCTTTGATGTTTTTTTTACTTCATTTTTTTTTGGTTCTGTTTTTTTATTTTTAAAATCTGTTGCATACCAACCCGAACCAGTTAATTGAAAACTTGAAGCTGATATCAGCTTTTGAAAAGTTAATTTTCGACATTTAGGGCATGCCATTGATGATGGGTCACTCATTTTTCCCATAACTTCATCAAAAAATCCGCACGCATGGCATTTAAATTCATAAATTGGCATTTCAATGTCCTAAGTTAAAATGGGATATCATCCTCAAACTCATCAAAACTTGATGCTGCACTTGAATCATCTGCTTTTGAAGGGCTATCATTTTTTTTGGGCTCTTGATTAAACTCATTCTTTGATGCCGATTGCGTTCCAGCATCACGCCCGCCCAGCATTTGCATATTATCCGCAACAATTTCAGTAGTGTAGCGATCTTGCCCATCTTTCGTTTGCCACTTTCTCGTTTGTAATCTGCCTTCAAGGTAAACCGGTCTTCCTTTTTTAAGATATTCGCCTGCAATTTCCGCCAACTTACGATACATGACAATGTTATGCCATTCCGTTTTTTCTTGTTTTTCACCCGCTTTGTCTTTCCATGAATCTGTTGTCGCAATACTAAAATTACAAACTGCATCACCGTTAGGTAAAAAACGTAGCTCAGGATCACGCCCCAAATTACCTAACAAAATTACTTTATTTACCGATGGCATAGTTTTTTCTCCTAATTCTTAATCAAACATCTCAAGATTTATTTTTTGGAATATTCATTTTAAATGATAATAGCAGCCAAGTTGCCAGCAGAATTATACAAAAAAAGAAAGTAGCATCATAACCGTAAAATTTATTTAAAAGCCCTCCAACAAAACCACCCACAAAAATTCCTAAGGATTGGGACGTATTATACACTCCTAAAGCTAAACCTCTTTCATTATCAGGTGCGATTTTACTCACTAAACTAGGTAGTGTCGCCTCTAAGAAATTAAAGCCTACGAAGAACACCAATAAAGCAATTAAAATGCCTTTCAAATCTTGCGAGATAAGTATAAACAAACATTGTGCACAAATTAAAACTGCAATGGATGCAAAAAATGTCACCTTAGTTTTGCTTAATTTTTCGGTAATAATAATCATTGGGAAAACAATGACAAAAGATATAATTAATACAAAGCAATAGACTTTCCAATGTTCGCTGAGGTGCATTGCGCCTTGGTCGATTAAATAAAAGGGAATAATCATGAACATGGCTATTTGGCAAGCATGTAAAGTAAAAATACCAAAATT
>JAFMCB010000021.1 GCA_017858095.1 Methylophilaceae bacterium
CAAAGTATTGTAATGAGAATCATTCTCATTTATAATTGAGAATGATTCTCATTTACAAAATATATTTATGAAATTTACCAGAAAAATATTACTACTAGCATTGTTAACGCATTTTGCATCGTCGGCTTTGGCTGAAACGCCAAGCAACGAAGAGATCTATCAGATGATGTTGGAATTAAAAAAAGAAATTGCCACGCTGAAAGCTGAAAATAAAAAATTGAAAGAATCAGTAGAAGTGGTTGAAGAGTCAGTTGATGAGGTGGTGGTCGCCACTGATGAGGCAATCAAGGAGCAAGCTAAAATTGCTAGCAGAACAACTTTTGGTGGCTATGGTGAATTGCATGGTAACTGGTTAGATGATCAAAATGGTAGTGCTGATAAAGATGAAGTAGATTTTCACCGGTTCGTGCTTGAATTTAATCATCAATTTACCGATCGTTTACGTTTTTATTCAGAGGTTGAATTGGAACACAGCGTCGCAGGAGAGGATCAAGTTGGTGAATTTGAACTCGAACAAGCCTATATCCAATATGATTTAAACGACAAATATTCTGTTTCCGGAGGTGTCTTTTTAATGCCCGTTGGCATCCTCAATGAAACCCATGAGCCAGGCACATTTTATGGTGTGGAGCGTAATAATGTTGAAAATAAAATTGTGCCATCTACCTGGTGGGAGGGTGGTGCAATGCTTTCAGGTAAATACGATAATGGTTTGAGTTTAGACTTGGCTTTATCTTCCGGTTTGAAAGCCACTGTTGCAAGTAATTATGCGCCACGAAGTGCACGGCAAAAAGTCGGCGAGGCTGATGCTAAAAGCCCTTCAATTACCGGTCGTATGAAATATACCGGGCTTCCCGGAATTGAGATAGCCGCCTCCATTAATCATCAAGTCGATTACAGTCAAGACACTTTAAGTTCGGTTGATGATGCAACATTGTTCGAAATACATACCATCATAGAAAAAGGAAATTACGGTTTAAGGGCGATGTATGCGAGATGGGATATTAATGGAAGTGGCCCTGCGTCGGTGGGTGCGGATGAACAGTTTGGTTGGTATGTTGAACCATCCTATCGAATAAATGATGTTGGTTTATTTACTCGTTATAGTGTTTACGATAATTTGGCTAACAGCAATGCAGATACTGAAATAAAGCAATGGGATATCGGTATCAATTGGTGGCTGCATAAGGATGTGGTGGTTAAGCTGGATTATCAAAATCAATCAGCAGCATCCAGCTTAGCTGAGTTGGACGGCATCAATGCCGGCATTGGTTATGCCTTTTAAATTAAATATTATGAAGTACATTTTTTTTAGCTTACTTTTTTTCTTTTGTATCTCAATTTCGCATGCGAAAGGGGTATATAAAACTGAAGAAAATTTTTTAAAGGAAGTGTTTAATCAGACAGTGCCACCAAGTCAATCCTTAATTTTAAAAAAAGATCTTAGAAAATCAGTTAACCAAATTTTAGGCCATCGCTATTCCGGTTTAAGAATAAAATATTGGCAAAATGAAAATACAAGTGCATGGATCTTAGAGGAAATTGGCAAAGATGAACTTATTACCTTTGGTTTCGCGATAAAAGAAAAAAAAATTAGCCAGGCAGAGGTATTAATTTTTCGTGAGACACGTGGCTGGGAGATCAAATACCCAGCATTTACTTCTCAATTTATTGGCGGACAATTAGCAAATAATAAGCTTACAAAAAATATTGATGGGGTCGCCGGAGCTACACTGTCTGTCTGGGCTATGACTTCGGTGGCGAAGTTAGCATTATTTTTAGATGAATATGTAAAAAAACAACCATGAAACGAAATGCCAAAATTATTAGTCTTCATCGTTATATCGGGATTGTTATTTGTGTTTTTTTAGTTTTACTTTCGGTAACGGGAATTTTTTTAAATCATACGGATGATTTAAATTTGGATAAGCGCTTTATTAATTGGCCATGGTTACTCAAGCATTATGGCTTAGCAGCGCCCCAACCGAAGCAAAATTTTAATTTAGGGCAAAATGCAGTGACCAATTATGATGGACAAATTTTTTATAATGAAAAATTGTTATTTCAAAATGAAGATGAAATCAAAGGCGCTGTTGAAAAAAAAGATTTTTTGTATATTGCGTTAACTAACGAAATTATGGTGTTTGATGCAACCATAGAAATTATCGATGTCTTAGAAAATACCCCAGCGCCTATCCAACTTATCGGAACAAATTCAAATGATGACCAAATACGGATATTGGATGGGAACAATCAAAGTTGGGTTTATGATGAGTTTAATAACGCATGGTCACCCGATATATCAAAAGTTCATGACTGGAGTCAGTTAGAGGTAATGTCAACGACACAAATGGCACGAATGAACAAATATTTTTTAAGTAAAGGCATTTCGTTAGAACAATTTTTATTGGATCTTCATAATGGGGCTGTTCTTAAAAAAGTGGGTAAATATTTATTGGATATAATAGGTATTTTAACTTTTGTATTGTCAATTACCGGTATTTTATTATGGAGCAATCGAAAGCGCTAACGCATTTGCCAAAGGTACCAAGCCGCAATTGAACGATAAGGCTGCCATTTTTTTGACGCTACTTCTAAATCACTTGCTTTTATTCTACTGTTTAATCCCTTTAACTTAGAATAATTTATTCTCAGTGCCAAATCATTACTGGGCATTATGTTGCACCGGCCGAGATTAAATATGAGAAGCATATTAACTGTCCAAGGCCCGATCCCTTTAATTGATTGTAAGGTATTTCTTATTTCAAGATCACTCATTTTATGCATATGAAATTTGTCAGGGATTTTGCCAGCGACATGCAAATCAGCGATGCGAGTAATACAAAAAAGTTTATTTCTCGATAGACCACATGCTTGCAATGAATTAGCATCTAGTGAGAGAATTTGTTTTGCGTTAGGAAATTGGTCTTGAAAAATATTTAAAAAGCGTTGAAAAATGGTATTGCCAGCTTTAGGGTTTAATTGTTGAAAAATGACCGATTTGATTAACGCTTGGTAGGGCTCATAGGCAGTCGATATTTTAATGGTGCAGGGGCCAATCTGGCCAATAAGGTTGTTCCAATCATCATCTAAATTAGCTAAAAAATTTTCTGCAGTTTTTAATTTATTTTTACCAATTAATTTTTTTCCCTGCATAGTCAAGATATTCACCAGAGTTGCTCAAATTTAGTTTTTCAATTTGCCTCATCATGCCGCTGACACTTTCATCAACATTGATCCAAGCACCAAGACCACCCATGTCAGTTCTTACCCAACCCGGATGCAGCGTCAGGGTGGCAATATTTTGATGAGCAAGATCATGTTGTAAGCTACGCATTACGGAATTTAAGGCTGTTTTACTCGATCGGTAAATATAGGAGCCTCCACTGGTATTGTCATCAATACTGCCCATCTTACTGGTAATGGACACCACTTTTTTTTGTTGTCCTTGCTTTAGGTGAGGTAAAAATGCATTGGTAATTTCATAGGGTGCAATCGCATTGACTGCAAAACTCTCTAACCACGCCTGCTTATCCAAATTACCCAGAGTACATGAGCGATAGATTCCAGCATTATTAATTAAAATATCAATCGCCTGATTATGCAATTGTGTGGCTAATTTTTTTATTTGTTCAGAGTCTTTAACCTCTAATCTATATATATTAATCGAGGCATAGTGCCCTGTTAAATTATTAAGTTCGCGAGCTTTATCCGGGTTACGACACGTTGCGATGACGTGCCAACCGAGCTTTGCATATTCTTCAGTCAGTTTTAAACCAAGCCCTCTATTAGCTCCAGTTATTAGAACGGTTGTTTTTTCCATATACTTTAAACTTTCATGACAAAAGAGTAGTCTAGTTAATATTGGTAACCAAAGGAAGTTTTACAATGAAAAAATCTATTTTTTTAATTTCGTTCTTATTTGTCACAAATCTATTTGCCGGTGAATTTGATCAATATTGTACGGCCAGTCTTGCAGATGGCAATTTACATAAAACAGACTGTTCTGTAAAAACTTCTTTTGATGGCAAGGATTATTGTTTTGGTAATGAAGGCTCGATGGCGATATTTTTAGAGGACCCGAAAGCGATGTTAGCGAAAGCAACTAGCTTTTATGCAAAGAGCAATCAAGAGCGAGAGAAAATTACGCAAGCAATTGCTGATGAAATTTTAGACGATCCTGATTGCGATTTATCCAATAAAGATGTTGGTTATTTGAACTTTAATGGTCGAGATATGACGCATTGCATAATGGTTAATACCAGTTTTTTTGGTGCTGATTTAAGGGGTGCAAATTTATCTGGCGTCAATTTACAAAGAGCGTATCTTAATTTAGCCCGCTTAGAAAAAACGAATTTTTCTGGCGCAAATCTAAAAGAGGCAACCATATTCCAACCTATCTTTGGCGACACTGTATTTCGTTCAGCAAATTTATCGGGAGCGAGGCTCATTGGCACGTTAGGAAAAGTCGACATGTCTGGGGCCATACTAATAGAGGGACGCTTAGGTTTGGATGTCGGCAATCAGCCAATGGGGCAAATGAAATTTGATTCCTCCGGCGGCAACTTTGAGAAGGCAGATTTTGAGGGGGCAGATCTTAATATTGCCAGTTTTATTTTTGGTAACTTAAAAGAAGCCAACCTTAAAAATACCAATCTCTATCGCGCAGAGTTAATTCAAGCAGATTTGACCGGTGCGGATTTGACCGGTGCGGATTTGACCGACGCTGAAGTGGATGGCGCAAATTTTAAAGATGTAAAGGGACTAGATAGCGTTAAGGGTTTTGCAACAGTAAAAGGCAAATGTAAAAACTGTGGCCAATAAAAAATTTTTAGCCTCTGAGATCACCGCAGAAAAAATTTATCATGAGCGTCGAAATTTTTTAAAAAAATTAGGTTTGGCTTCAGCAACACTTGGTTTCTCCCCAGCATTATCGTTCGCCAATATGGCGGATGTAAAAAAAATTCCGCATAACATTAAAGATAATTTAACCAGTTACAAAGATGTAACCTCCTACAATAATTTTTATGAATTTGGCTTACAAAAATCTTCTCCTAAAGCGAATGCACATAAAATGAAAATTGATCCATGGGCCGTGGAAATTTCTGGAGAGATTGAAAAAAATAAAACCTATGCGCTGGAAGACTTAGTAAAATTAGCCTCACTGGAAGAACGTATTTATCGTTTGCGTTGTGTTGAAGGCTGGTCAATGGTCATTCCTTGGGTTGGCTTTTCATTGAGCGTGTTATTAAAAAAACTTACTTTATCCAGTCGGGCCAAATATGTTGTATTTGAAACTCTATACCGACCGAATGAGATGGAGGGGCAAAAGTCAAGAGTGTTGGATTGGCCCTACATTGAGGCACTCCGAATTGATGAAGCGATGCATCCTCTGACACTGCTTTGTTTTGGTGTTTATGGCAAAGTGCTACCAAACCAAAATGGTGCGCCGGTTAGGCTAGTAATTCCGTGGAAGTATGGATTTAAAAGTATTAAATCGATTGTAAAAATAAAATTTGTCGAGACCATGCCACAAACAACATGGGCGTTATCAAGTCCAAAAGAGTATGGGTTTTATGCCAATGTGAACCCCACTGTTGATCATCCGCGATGGACCCAGGCTACAGAGCGTCGTATCGGCGATTCCATTCTAGCAAAGCGTCGCAAGACAGAATTTTTAAATGGTTATGCAGACGAGGTTGGCTATTTATACTCGGGCTTGGATTTAAAAAAGAACTTCTAGTCAAATGAAATCATTTATTTTTTATAACCTTTGTAACATGCCTATTTATTTTAGTTTGTTGATCTTTTTAGGCTATGTCCATGAAACCAATCCAATTGATTATGTATTATCGATCACTGGACATACAGCAATAATTTTTCTTATTATCTTGGCACTTATCCCGCATATTTTTTTTAGACTGGGAGTAAATTTTTTAGCACATCGGCGTTCCATCGGCTTGTATGTTTTTATTTATTCTTTATTGCACACGCTAATCTATTTTGCACTTGATTATCAATTGCAATGGTCCCTAGTTTTGCAAGAAATAAAACTTCATTTGTATTTACAACTTGGTTTACTTGCATTAGTTTGTTTGCTGCCTATGGTATTAACGTCAAATGATTATGCAAAGAAAATATTAACTGTTTGGTGGTACAGAATTCACAAGCTTATTTATTTAGCCATTCTTTTTTCAATAGCGCACTATTATTTTTTAATTAAATTGGACTACAATTTTTTAATTATTTATACGATTATATTTTTAGCCTTATTCCTCTTGCCAAAAAAAAACGCCCAATGAATGGACGTTTTTAAAAAAAATTTAGTTTAGTTTACTGCTGCTTTTAACCCTGCACCTGCTTTAAAAGCTGGAACTGTTCTTGCTGGGATTTTTAATTCTGCACCAGTTTGTGGATTTCGGCCTGTACGTGCAGCTCTTTTACTTACTTTGAAAGTGCCAAAGCCAATTAAAGTCACACTGTCGCCTTTTTTTAGTGCGCCTGAAATTGCGCTAATGGTTGCATCAATTGCTCGTGTTGCATCTGCTTTTGTTGAACCTGTAGCGCTAGCTACTGCTTCAATGAGTTCGCCTTTATTCATTCAATACTCCTCCGATGAATTAGTTAGTGTGTTAATCATACTGCTCTTGAAACCCTTGCCATAACTGCTTTATAGGCTGGTTTGATTCACTTTGCCTATTTTCTTAGGGAATGTCAACACGTTTACTCTAATTTTTTTGTTTTTTTTAATTGTATTTTTAAATGAGATTTTTTTAATTTATTTTTGAATAATGTTACAATATTCAAAATGAAAAATAAAAATTGGGGTGGTTTGAGAAAAGGGGCTGGACGTAAATTTGGCACAGGCCCATATGGAGAAAATACGAAAGTAATGCGTGTTCCTGAAAGTCGAGTTTATGACATTAAAGATTACCTTATCCGCCTGCAATCAAACAACATTGATGAGTTCTTTTCTGTAGCGAGCCAGTTAAATACAAATCCAAAGGTCTTGTTTGAACATAAAGTAGCAGCTGGCTTCCCTTCACCTGCTGACGACCATGCGGAAAAAAAATTAGATTTAAATGAATATTTAATTGGGCAACAAGAAACAACATTTTTTGTCAGAATTAAAGGGGATTCCATGATCGATGCTAGCATTCATGACGGTGACATTGTCATCATTGATCGTGCTAAGCAAGCCAAGATTGGCGATATTGTATTGGCCTCTGTTGACGGCGATTTTACTGTCAAGATTCTATCCAAACATGGTGCGCAACCACGTTTACTGCCCGCTAATGAAAAGTATCAGCCGATTGATGTTAAAAAAGATTCAGCCTTTGAGATCTGGGGAACGGTTACAGGCGCAGTAAGAAAGTTTAAATAATTGATTGCATTGGTGGATGTAAATAATTTCTATGTCAGTTGTGAAAGGCTCTTTAACCCAAGCCTGATGAATCAACCAGTGGTTGTTTTGAGTAATAACGATGGCTGCATTATATCGCGCAGCAATGAGGCAAAGTTGCTGGGTATAAAAATGGGCGAGCCTTTATTTAAGGCAAAACCGATAATTCAGAAATATCACGTTAAGGTGTTGTCATCCAATTATCCACTGTATGCCGACATGAGTAACCGAGTTATGAGGGTTTTATCAGCATTTACAGAGCAACAAGAAGTTTATTCCATTGATGAATGCTTTTTAAATATGTCGGGACATAAGAACCTGTTAGAGACAGGTTTTATGATTAAAAATACATTATCTCAATGGTTAGGGATGCCGGTATGTGTTGGTATTGGTCCTAGTAAAGTAGTGGCAAAATTTGCTAATCATTGCGCAAAAAAACAGCAACAGTGGCAAGGGGTTTTTTCCAGCCATCAATTTTTAGATGGTGAGTTAAATGAACTGATGGCATCGGTTGACGTTGGTGAGATTTGGGGGGTAGGAAGAAAGTTAGCACAACGCTTAATAGGTATGGGTATACATTCCGTATTGGATTTGAAGCAGGCGAATGCTCATTACATGAAGCGACAGTTCAGCATTAATATGGAACGTATCGTGCTCGAACTTAACGGCATTCAATGCTTTGCACTTGAGTCTGATGTTAAGCCAAGAAAGGAAATTATTGCATCTCGTAGCTTTGGTCGCCGGGTGGAATGTTATAACGAACTTGTTGAAGCGATTACCACGTTTGTTGCTAGGGCATCGCGTAAAGCCAGACAGCAATCAAGTGTGTGTGGTGCCGTCAGTGTTTTTATTCGAAGCAGCCCGTTTAATTCACGCGAAACATTTTATGCCAACAGTGGTACGTTATCGTTAAACCCACCAACGAATAATTCAACATTAATTTTGAAAGCAGCATTAGAGATTTTGTCAGGGATTTATAAGTCAGGGATTAAGTACAGTAAATGCGGGGTAATTTTATCCGGCTTGGCTGATGTGAATACGGCACAACATGATTTATGGTCAGAATCATCTCTAAAAAAAGAGTCACTTACGCAGATGGTGGACCAAATCAATGATCGATTTAATAAGAATAGTTTACGTATTGCCACACAACCAATACACCCTATTTGGGGAATGAAGCAATCATTAAAAAGTCGCTCGTTCACTACCGCATGGGACCAATTACTGGTAGCAGATTAATTAAATGTTTCGGGTAATTCTGTTGGGTTGAGTTGAATAAAGTAATGATCTGGTGGCGATCGAACAATCCAGCCTTGAAAAAAAAGTCGACTTTTCGCAGGATCAAATTGTAATTTGAAAGGCGGTTGCCCACGAAAAGTAAAGCGAGCTTCTTTTTCTAACTGTACAGTTTTAAAATTACCGGCGCTATCAACCGCACAAATTGTTTGCGGTTCAATACTGATTAAATGAAAATAGGTAGCCGGTTTTTCAGGATTTTTAGTATTGTATTCAATGGTTTTCGCATTGCGGATTGTACACAGAAATTCAACAGACGTTGCGGCAGCAGGAATAGGAACGGACGCTACGGGGGGAGCTTCATTACTGGCAATTACTTTCGTTTCCTGCTTTTCCACAGAAACGTCTTTTGTTTGTGGAATATCATCGATGATGATGGGTAAAGTATCTTGTTCTTGCATTTCTTCGGCGGTCATCTCCGCCACTATTTTATTTTCAAGAGCAGTAATCGAGAGATTATCTTCAATCTTATCTGCTGAGATTAAAGAAAATAATTGTATGATTAAAAAGCCACTAAGTAGACATATTAGCAAGATAAGAAACGTTGGAAATGTGCGAACTTTATTTGTTGGACTGATGGAGTTTTCCGCTTGTGCCAATGCAGTTTTTTCGGTAACGACTTTTTTAAAATCAACATCTAACAGTTTGGCATAGCGTCTCATGGCCAATTTTTTAAAATACGGTGTTACAAACCCGCGCATTAAGTTTTTTTCAATCGAATTGATTTGTTCATGACTTAACGTGAGCTGACTTGCCACGCTTGCCAGACTCAAACGCAATTTTTTTCTTTTACGCGCTAAGACTTCACCATTAAAATCCATCGGCTGACCTTATACCATTTTTTACAATAAACGAAAGGCTAGAATAGACACAAAGGTTGGCACAAGTGCACCTAGAAGCAAGCCTAAAGGGTTAACACTCTTTTCATGAAAATATTCACGCAGAATAGATATCCCTGCAGGATTTGGTGCGTTCGCAATAACAGTCAAGCCACCACCAGTGACGGCACCACCAACCAATGAAATTTTAAACTCATCAGATAAACCTTCAACCAATGAGCCCAGGTAAGTAAGCGCAGCATTATCGGTAAACGCTGTGAGCACAGTTGCCCCATAAAATACAACATTGCTGTCCATTGAAATCAAGGTAGGCTCAAGCCACCATTGTTGCATCCCGCCTAATACAACCAGTCCCGCTAAAAAGAAACCTACTAATAATGCCTCTTTTAAAATGAGTTCATTTTGATGATGTTTATAAGCTGAAGTAAAGCCTAGGAAGAACAAAAATAATGACATAAATACTGCCGGGTGATGCGCAAAGACCACTACACCAACTAAAAATAAGAGATGCACGAGGATGATTGCAGCAGGAACAGCTTTTTCATTTGTATCTTCTTTAAAGGTAATGTCTAAAAGCTGTGACTTAAAAATACTGATCAATAAAATCGTATTAATCAATACTGCTAATGCAGAGCGCCAACCAAAATGGGTAATCATAAACTGCAGGTCCCAGCCCCAAGTCGCACTCACCATTAAGACCGGAGGAGCAGCATAAGGTGTTAGCGTGCCACCAATCGAAATGTTAACAAATAAGATGCCAATCGTTGCATATTTAAATGTGTTACTTTTGATTTGCTTAAAATAATTCTTTCCTAATAAAAGTGCAGCTAAAGTCATGGCTGCCGGTTCGGTTATAAAAGAACCCAGTAAGGGGACAAAACTTAGAAGAAGAAAAAATATGGCAATTTCTTTTTTTATTGGAATCAGTTTTGCAAGCCCTAAGACAAAATTTTGTGAGAGCTGCAAAATAGGTCGGGTGGCGGCAATAACCATAATAACAAAGACAAACATTGGTTCCGTATAATTACGGGTATCCAGATATTCAACGGCTGTGCTTTCACCTTGAATAACAAACATAAAAAGAATTAAAATCATGGCCCAAAAACCAAACACAACTTCAACTTCACCAAGCAGATGAAAAATACCTTCAAAGCGTGGGTTAGTATGTGCAAGGTGCTCAAAGAATTTTGTCGAAAAAGTATGCAAAATTGCTAGCGCAAAAATCGAAGCACCAAGGATATTAATTAGCGATATGTCCATTTGTCAGCATTCATTGATTTAACAAGGCTAAATTCTAACATTCAAATAATGGTTTAAAACATAATCAAGGGCGATATGAAATATATTTTTTCTGCGATCCAAGTTTGGTTAACATGATTTGCCATAGCTGGCCTTTTTTTGCCCGAAAATAACCTGCACAGCTTAGCAAGTAGTACTCCCACATCCGATAAAAATCTTTTGGGTAATTTGCCTCATGCAGTGACCAATTTTTACTAAAATTCTGATGCCATGCCATTAGGGTATGATCATAAAAAAAGCCAAAATTATGCCAATCTTCGATGTGAAAGTAGCCTTCGATATTTTTTGTAATCTGTTGATAAGAGGGGATATAACCATTAGGAAATATATATTTATGTACCCATGGATCGGTAGCAATTTTTGTTTTACTGCAACCAATAGTATGCAAAAGAAAAAGACCCTCATCTTTGAGGTGTTGATATGCTAGTTCAAAGAAATCAGCATAATTTTTTCTTCCGACATGCTCAAACATTCCGATAGAAACGATTTTGTCGTATTGACCTGAAATCTTGCGATAATCCATTAATTTAAAATTTGCATTAAGATTGCGGCATTTTTTTTTCGCGTAATCAATTTGCTCTTTAGAGACAGAGATACCGGTGTAGTTAATGTTATATTTTTTTATGGCATAGGCGGCAAAACCTCCCCACCCACAACCAATTTCCAACACACGATCATTTGGTTTTAGGTATAACTTTTGACAAACCATTTCTAGTTTTTGTTGTTGCGCCTGATCCAAGTTTTGCGCATTTTTCCAATAAGCACAGGAATACTGCATATACGGATCTAACATGGAGGTAAAAAAAGTATTACCTAAATCATAATGTAATTGCCCAACCTGAAAGGCACGTTTCATACTTTGAAGGTTGAGAAAAGATGATTTAAGATAATGCAACAGCAGTGGTAAATTATTCCAGCGTAACTGTTTTCTGTCTAAGTTTGATGTAAGTAAGCGATGAATCATTTCATCCATTTGCTTGCAAGACCAAAAACCCTGCATGTATGATTCACCTAGACCCAATGACCAGTTACCGATCACTGCCGAGTAGAAACGATCATCATGCACTTGGATGTCATAGGGTTTATTGCCGTTAATACTTATACCAGCCTGTTCCAGTAATTTTGTTAGAATAAGTTTGGATGTATGCATCACCATTATGTTTGCTATGATTATTTAAGTAATTAATTTATTTTAAAAAAATTTTTTCTATGAAACAACTCACACAGCAACAAGTTCAGCAATTAATGATGTTGCATCAACAAGGCCAGCACGATAAAGTCATTCAACAAGCCAGTAGTCTTATTCAAGATTACCCAAAAGAATTTATTTTATTTAATCTTTTAGGTGTTAGTTTAGAAAAGCAAGGCAAGTTGCAGGAAGCAACGGTTGCTTATGAAAAAGCATTAAAGTTGAACCCAAATATTCCTGAATTGCAATTTAATTTGGGTGCGATGCTTTATGCACAAAATAGATATGAAGATGCGATTAAGCATTATCAAAAGTCGATTCAGCTCAATGCAAAATTTGTAGAAGCCTATTTTAATTTAGGTATTACTTACCAAACGCAAGGCAATTTTGAAAAAGCCATTGATGCCTATCAGCAAGCCATCACAATTCAACCTGGTTTTTATGAAGCGATCACGAATGTTGGCACCATCAAACAATTGCAAGGTGAGCTGAGTGAAGCCATTGAGCTATTTCAAAAAGCTATTGCTATATTTGAAGATGCTAAGGGGCACTATAACCTTGCGGGAGCATTTCGAAATCAAGGGAATTTAACACTAGCGATTAGTCATTTTAAGCGAGCAATAGAGTTAGGTGCAAATGAACCTGATTTCTATTCTGATCTTGGTGATGCGCTTTGGCATGACGGGCAAATCAAAGAGGCAAATAATTTTCTAAGACTTGCTGTGGAAAAAGACCCAGATCACGCACGCGCCAATTATCAACTTGCTGTTTTTCTTTATGATAATGAAAATTATGATGAAGCCAGGAAGCATTTTATGCAATCAAAATTTGAGGATTTCCAAGAACGATCCCTGTATTGTTTGTATAAACTAAAAAGGTTTGATGAATTTTATCAGCAACTGCAAACGTTAATCCCGGTTAAAAATAATTCACCTTTTTTAGCGACACTTTCTACGCATTATGCGCAGAATTTTAATCAGGAGGATTTGTATCAATTTTGTCCAAACCCTCTTAATTATGTTTGCCATGAAAAAATCCCAGAATTGGTTGCCAATAATTATCAATTAGTTAAAGACTTGTTACATGATATTGACACCGCCGATATTGCAGAAAGAAAGCAAAGTCGTCTCACCTTTGGTATTCAGTCTTCAGGCAATTTATTTCGCCGTCAAGAATCTTCCTTCCAACAATTGGCTGACGCCTTAAGGTTGATGATAAAAAATTATCACAGAAGATTTTCCAATGAGTCTTGTGAATTTATCCAAGCGTTTCCGAAGAACATTGAATTTAGTAGCTCTTGGTTTGTAAAAATGCAAAAAGGTGGGCACTTAAGTTCACATATTCATGAGGATGGTTGGATTAGTGGTGCAGTTTATTTAAGCATCCCCAATCAGAATGCAACACTTGATGAGGGGGCAATTGAGTTAAGTACGCATGGCGATAATTATCCTAAAATGCATGATAATTTTCCAAAAAAAACAATTTTGCCAGCGGTGGGTGATGTTATTTTCTTTCCCTCATCTGTTTTTCATCGCACCATCCCATTTCAAGCAGATAAAGAAAGAATTTGTATTGCTTTTGATTTAAAACCAGAGGTTAAGTAGCTTGTAATTTTCTTGCCATGTCATTGAGAAATTGCATGGCGATGGCGTGATCCTCTTTGAGTAAACGATGCATTCGCTTTGCATCAATGGTAATAATTCTGGCCCAGTCAGATGCAATATAGGCGGATGCCACGCGGGGTACTTTATTGAGAAGTGATAGCTCACCTAAATAACCTCCGGCTCTGACAAGATCCACGCGTTTGCCTGACTTAACAATTCCCACCTCACCTTCAACGATATAAAAGAGTCGCTGATCATGGTCCCCTTCTTTAAAAAGTATGTGTTCTTTTTTTACCCTTTGGCCAAAGAGCTGCATGAGTTTTGGCAAAATGGGATGCCGATGCATATTCTTGTTCTTAAAGAGTTGTTTGATCATAATCAGATCTTGATTATTACAAGCAGCAATAACTTCAACACCAAGTAACAACGCACCGGTATTGAGAAATAGCCAAATAAGCGAAATAAATATATTGCGCATACCACCAAAGAAGAGACCGTAACCTGCGCTGAGTGAGGTAAAAAATTCAAATAACTCACTTAAAAGAAACCAACTAATACAGGTAAATAAGCTACCAATAAAAAGGTATTTTGTCTTTATCTTCAAGGGAATAAAAATTTTAAAGAAAAATATCATGACGCCAACAAGCAGAATAAACGAAGCAAATGACGCTAGCGTCTGCTTACCAACGAGAGGAAGGTAGTCAGCTAAAAAAGATGATACATCATCTAAATAAACATTAATAAAAGAGTAAAGGGTAAAGAGGATCAGGATACTAATCACGGCAAGCAGGTCAAAAAATTTATTGATTAAAAAAAATCGTTGCTTGATATCACCAAAAATTTTACCGAAACTTGCCCTTAAGGTAGAGGTGAGCGGTGTCGACCCTGCAAATAGCAGGATAACCCAAAAGATTTCCCAGCCGATGTGTTGATTTGAAATTTTTTTAACCTCGCCCATAATGCGCTCACTCATTTCAGGTAACAGTAATTGTGTGATATTTTGCAACCGATCAAAAGCCAATGAGGATTCATTCAACCACTGACCTACAATAAAAATTATTAGCAGGATGAGTGGCAAGATGGCAAATAAGGTAAAAAATGCGATTGACGCATTCATCCCCATGAATTGATGTTGACGACAATTATTCAGAATATCTTTATATATGTAGTAGAGCGTTTTTGAATTGACGAATAATGCCATTAGTTAATAATCTTATAACGATTTGAAATTTTCCGTTGCTTGAATCAGTGCTTTTAGCGTGCCATTTTCTGAAGCAGAGTGACCAGCGTCGGGCACCATAATCAGTTCAGCATGCGGTATTTGCATAGCGAGTTCATAGGCAGTTTTTGGAGGACACACCATATCATAGCGACCTTGGACGATGACGATGGGGATTTTCTGTAATAAATTTACCTTACTTAAAATTTCAGCACCATCGATGAAGCAGCGATTGTTAATATAATGTAACTGCACTCTTGCGCGTGCCAGCTCAAATTCATAATTCATTGGCTCAGCCTCGCCGGTCGCTTCATCGGGTAACAGTTTTAGAATACTCCCCTCAAATTGATTCCAGGCTACAGCTGCTTTTTGAGCGGTTTCTTGTGGCGCATGAAAAACCAGTTGTGAAAATTTTTCTACTAAATTGTCTTTGCTAATACCTGTTTGGTGATCTAACAATTTTTTGTGCAGTTCAGGAAAAAAATGCTCCACATCTTTTAGGAACCAATCTAATTCTGACTGACGGCTCAAGAAAATGCCACGTAAAATTAAACCCTTAATCAGATTTGGATATTTGACGGCATAGGCCAGGGCAAGTGAACTGCCCCACGAGCCACCAAATAAAATCCATTTTTCAATATTGAAGTGATGGCGAATGGCTTCGATATCATCGAGTAAATGCGCGGTCGTATTGTTAGCTGTTTCACCTAAAGGTTTACTTTGGCCACAGCCACGCTGATCAAATAAGATAATGAGATAATGTTTTGGATCAAAAAAACGCCGCTGCTTGCCTCCTGTGCCGCCGCCTGGACCGCCATGAAGAAAAAGGATGGGTTGGCCATTGGGATTGCCAGATTGTTCCACATAAATATCATGGCCATCTTTTGAACTTAGATGGCAAGAGTGGAAGGGTTCAATTTCTGGAAATAAAGCATTCCTTTTTTTCGTAAACATACTATATATAGTGCCCTTAATTTTTTAAGAAAAATCCATTTAATTGTAAAGCAAAATAGGGGATAAATCGGCGGTATTTTTTGATAAGTAAAATAAATCACATAATGTTACAAAATTGTTACAAAAGTGTTGCAATTCAAAATTTAGGGGTATAAAGTACGTTTCAAGCACGTGAAGTTTGTGCTACGAGTGAAATCTCCTCTAAATCAGATTTACTGTTATGCAGTATTCCTGCATAAGTGGACTTTTCACTTTATTTTAAACCCTTAGTTAAAACTATGGAGATTTATAATGCAATTAAATAAAATCAAATTAGCTCTTGGTTTCGTTGCTGGTTTAACTGTTGCTATGCCAATGGTTGCTTCAGCTGCTGCTGACCAAGAAAAAGCTATGGCAAATGCTAACAACTGGGCTCACCCACGTGGTCAGCATGACAACCAAGCTTATTCTAAATTAACTCAAGTAAATAAAGGTAACGTTAAAAACCTTAAAGCTGCTTGGACATTCGCTACTGGTGTTAACCGTGGTCACGAAGGTGCTCCACTTGTTATTGGTAACACTATGTTCGTTCATACTGCTTTCCCTAATAACGTTTACGCTTTAGACCTTAATAACGATCAAAAAATCGTTTGGTCTTACTTCCCAAAACAAGATCCTAGCGTTCAAGCAGTTCTTTGCTGCGATAACGTAAACCGTGGTCTTGGTTTCGGTGACGGTATGATCTTCTTACAACAAAATGATGGTATGTTAGTTGCGCTTGACGCGAAAACTGGTGCTAAAAAATGGGATGTATCTAATACAGACCCTAAAGTTGGCGCTACAAACACTAACGCACCTCACGTAATCAAAGACAAAGTACTTACAGGTTGTTCAGGTGCTGAATTCGGTGTTCGTTGCTTCATCGCAGCTTACAACATCGCTGACGGTTCTTTAGCTTGGAAAGCATACAGTACTGGTCCTGATTCAGAAGTTCTAATCGGTGCAGACTTCAACAAAGAGAACCCACTTTTCTCAGCTTTATCAGTTTACGAAGATGTAAACGGTGGTAACAAACAAGGTGGTTCTTTCAAAAAAATCCCTACTGACCAACTTCAAGGCGGTGTAGCTGATCTAGGTGTTAAAACTTGGCTCAAACCACAAGCTGTTAAAGATGGTTGGCAGCATGGCGGTGGCTCTGTATGGGGCTGGTGGCCATATGATGCAAAAACAAACTTAGTGTACTACGGTACAGGTAACCCATCTGTTTGGAACCCAGACGTACGTCCTGGTGACAACAAATGGTCTATGACTGTTTTTGCTCGTGACCTAGATACAGGTATGGCACGTTGGGGTATGCAAATGACACCACACGACGAGTGGGATTACGACGGTATTAACGAAGTTATCCTCTTCGACAAAGGTGGTAAAACATATGCATGGCACCACGATAGAAACGGTTTTGCTTATACATGGCAAGCTGACAACGGTACTTTAATTGCTGCTGAAAAAGTTCACCCATTCGTGAACTGGGCAACTGATGTTGATCTTAAGTCTGGTGTACCTAACAAGGTAGCTGAGCATTCTACTCACCAAGACTACAACACTAAAGGTACATGTCCTGCAGCTCTTGGTACTAAAGACCAACAGCCTGCTGCGTACTCACCTAAAACTGGCTTAATCTACTCACCACTTAACCACGTATGTATGACATACGAACCAGTTGAGTCTAAGTATG
>JAFMCB010000022.1 GCA_017858095.1 Methylophilaceae bacterium
TCGTGAAGGTGGCCGAACCGTTGGTTCAGGTGTGGTTGTTAAGATTATTGAATAAGAATTACTTAGGCCAGTAGCTCAATTGGTAGAGTATCGGTCTCCAAAACCGAGGGTTGGGGGTTCGAAGCCCTCCTGGCCTGCCATTATTATAGGGAATAGTAGAAGTGACTATGAATTTTAAAAACTATTTATCATTTTTACTCGTGGCTGCTGGCTTGGGAGGATTTTATTTTCTTGCCGATCAACCAGTTGTTCTAAGAATTTTAGTTGTTTTAATTGGTCTTGGTGCAGCTTTTGCAGTGTTTTGGACAACACCGCAGGGTAAACAAGCTATTGGTTTTTTTGGTGACGCAATTACTGAAGCAAAAAAAGTTGTCTGGCCAACAAGAAAAGAAACTATTCAGATGACAACTGTTGTATTTATTTTTGTTGTCATTGCAGCGATTTTCTTAGCTTTAGTTGATATAGGTTTTTCATACATAATTAACATTCTTTTAGGTAGAGGCAATTGATGAGTAAAAGATGGTACGCAGTTCAAGCTTATTCAGGCTATGAAAAAATTGTACAAAAGAATTTGCTTGAAAGAATTGAACGATCTTCCTTAAAGGAAATGTTTGGTGATGTTTTAGTTCCTGTTGAAGAAGTTGTGGAAATGAAATCAGGACAAAAAACGCTGAGTGAACGCAGACTCTACCCCGGTTATGTTCTGGTACAAATGGATATGAATGATGATAGCTGGCACCTTGTAAGAAGCACCCCTAAGGTAACTGCTTTTATTGGTACTTCCTCACAGAAGCCAACACCTATTAAAGATAAAGAAGTCGACACAATTCTGCAGCGCATGGATGACAGCAAGGTGAATCCAACGCAAAAATTGACATTTGAAGCAGGTGAGGCTGTAAGGGTTTTAGATGGGCCTTTTAAAGATTTCACAGGAACGGTTGAAGAAATCAACTATGAGAAAAGTAAACTTCGGGTTTCAGTAGTCATTTTTGGGCGAGCCACACCTGTGGAATTAGAGTTCGGCCAAATAGAAAAAGAAGTTTAAAAAAATTGGGAGCTTAATTTTTAAGCGCTTGAACCAAAATTAGGAGAATAAAAATGGCAAAAAAAATTGAAGGATATATCAAGCTTCAAATTCCTGCGGGAAAAGCAAATCCAAGTCCACCGGTAGGTCCTGCCCTCGGTCAAAGAGGACTTAATATTATGGATTTTTGCAAGGCATTTAATGCGGCAACACAAAGCGTTGAACCTGGATTACCCGTACCTGTTGTGATTACTGCGTATTCAGATAAGAGTTTTACTTTTATTATGAAAACCCCACCAGCTTCTATCTTAATTAAGAAAGCAGCGAAGGTACAAAAAGGTTCAGGTGTTCCACACACGAATAAAGTTGGCAAAATAACACGAGCACAAGCTGAAGAAATTGCCAAAACAAAAATGCCAGATTTAACAGCCGCCGATATGGATGCTGCAGTCAGAACCATTGCTGGTAGTGCTCGAAGCATGGGTATTGAAGTGGAGGGTGTTTAGATGGCTCTCAGTAAACGAATTAAATCACTTTCCGAGAAAGTTGACCGTAATAAACTTTATACAGTGAAAGATGGCTTGGCATTAGTTAAAGACACTGCGAAAGCTAAATTTGATGAATCTGTCGATGTTTCAGTTAACTTAGGTATTGATGCTAAGAAATCTGATCAATTGGTCAGAGGCGCTTTGGTTCTTCCAAATGGATCTGGAAAAACGAAACGTGTTGCTGTGCTTGCGCAAGGTGAACAAGCAGAGGCAGCAAAAAAAGCGGGTGCAGATATTGTTGGCTATGACGATCTAGTAGAAACCATTAAGAAAGGTGAGCTAAATTTTGATGTTCTAATTGCTACACCTGACGCTATGAAGGTGATTGGCGCTCTTGGCCAAATTCTTGGCCCCAAAGGCTTAATGCCGAATCCCAAGGTTGGAACAGTTACCCAAGATACTGCGAAAGCAGTTGAGAATGCAAAAGGGGGGCAAGTGCAATACCGAACAGATAAAGCGGGAATTATTCACTGCACAATTGGTAAAGCTTCTTTCACAGTGGATCAGTTACAAGGAAATTTAACAGCTTTGGTTGATGCAATAAATAAAGCGAGACCAACAGGTACAAAAGGTGTTTTTATTAAAAAAGTATCTGTTTCAAGCACCATGGGTGTTGGTATTCGTCTTGATCAAAGCAATATATTGAATTAAAAAATTATTTTGTGAATTATTAAATTCATAAAGAAGAACTTTGGGCCCATCTTTAAGATGGGGTTATCAAAGACCGTAGGTACGCAAGTTTAATTGTTTAAAACAGCCTACGCAGATGGCGGGTCCCATAATGGATAACATCCTGTTGGAAGTCGCCGTTTTGTTGGTATTAGTTTACTAATACTTTTATTTAACGGAAGGAGAGGACCTTGAGTCTAAATCTTGAAGACAAAAAGGCAGTCGTTGCTGAAGTAAGTCAGCAAATCGAAAATGCTCAGGCCGTGATACTCGCAGAGTATCGAGGTGTTGGGGTTGGAGAAATGACAAACCTAAGAGCTGAAGCCAGAAAATCTGGTGTGTATTTAAAAGTGCTTAAAAATACGTTAGTAAAAAGAGCAGTTGAAAATACAGCATTTTCTTCTTTATCAGAAGAAATGGTTGGCCCACTTATTTTTGGTATTTCACAAGACCCTGTGGCAGCAGCAAAAGTTTTAAATGACTTTGCTAAGAAAAACGATTTGTTTGTTCTTAAATCAGGAGCAATGCCAAATGAAAAAATGGATGTTAATGCAATTAAAGCACTAGCCTCCTTACCAAGTCGTGAGGAATTACTTGCCAAGTTAATGGGAACAATGCAAGCACCTATTGCAAAATTTGTCCGTACCTTGAATGAGGTGCCAACAAAATTTGTTAGAGGTTTAGCAGCTGTTCGTGATCAAAAACCGGCTTAAACGATTTGGATAATTTAATTTAGGAGAAAATTATGGCAGTTTCAAAAGCAGATATATTAGAGGCAATTAGTTCAATGACAGTATTAGATCTTTCAGAACTAATTAAAGAAATGGAAGAAAAATTTGGTGTTTCAGCAGCAGCAGCAGCAGCAGCTCCAGCAGCAGCGGGCGCAGCTCCAGCAGCAGCAGCTGAAGAAAAATCTGAATTCGATGTTCATTTAACAGCCATTGGAGATAACAAAGTTAATGTGATTAAAGCTGTTCGTGAAATTACAGGCCTAGGCCTGAAGGAAGCGAAAGACATCGTTGACGCAGCACCAAAAGTGGTAAAAGAGGCTCTTGCAAAAGATGCCGCAGAAGATGCCGCGAAAAAATTAACTGAAGCTGGCGCAACCGCTGAGCTTAAATAATTTTTTGTATTTGATTAAGGCTGATCCTATTTTTTAGGATCAGCCTTCATCTATTTTATGAACATAAAATTAATTTTAAAAAAATCTCAAAAAAGATTTTCTTAAACTTAATTTGTTAACTTCGGAGACGATATGAGCTATTCCTTTACTGAAAAAAAACGTATAAGAAAAAGTTTTGCCAAAAGAGAGCGAGTTTTGGATGTTCCATATTTGTTAGCGATGCAGCTTGAGTCATATAAAGCTTTTCTTCAGCAAGAGGTATTACCAGAAGAGCGCTCAAATCATGGCTTGCAATCAACATTCAATACCCTTTTTCCAATTTCAAGTCACTCTGGAAACGCAAAGCTTGATTTTGTAAGTTACACCTTAGGTAAAGAAGTTTTTGATGTGAAGGAATGTCAGCAAAGGGGGCTTACATTTGGTGTTCCTCTTCGTGTAAAAGTGCGTTTATCTATTATGGATAAAGAAGCTTCTCAGCCCACAGTAAAAGAGGTTAAAGAACAAGAAGTTTATATGGGTGAAATTCCCTTAATGACAAACAATGGATCATTTGTTATCAATGGAACTGAAAGAGTAATTGTTTCTCAACTTCATCGAAGTCCTGGTGTTTTCTTTGAGCATGATCGAGGTAAAACGCATAGCTCAGGTAAATTATTATTCTCTGCAAGAATTATTCCTTACAGGGGATCTTGGTTAGATTTAGAATTTGACCCAAAAGATAATCTCTATTTTAGAATTGATCGCAGGCGTAAAATGCCAGTATCCACTCTGCTTAAAGCGTTAGGTTTGTCCAACGAAGAGATTCTTTCAACCTATTATGACTTTGATCACTTTGAGATTAAATCTAAAGCTATCCATTTTGAACTGGTACCAGCTAGATTCAGAGGTGAGATTGCTAAATTTGATATTAAGGATAAGAAAGGCAACCTTATTGTTTCGAAAGATAAGCGAATAACTGTCAAACATATTCGCGACATTGAAAAAGCAGGTATCAGAGATATCAAAGTTGAGCCAGATTTCATTCTTGGTAAGAAAATTGCGAAAGCGCTTATTGATCAAGAAACCGGTGAAGTGATAGCGGAAACAAACGCTGAAATTACTGCTGAATTGGTTGAGAAAATAATTGAAGCTGGCGTTACTGAATTTGCTACTTTATATTCCAATGATCTAGATCATGGTGATTACATTTCACAAACATTAGCCGCAGATGAGGTGCCTGGTCAATATGAGGCACGGGTAGCTATATACAGAATGATGCGACCTGGTGAGCCTCCAACAGAAGACTCAGTTAAAGCGCTCTTTGAAGGATTATTCTTTAGCGAAGAAAGATACGATTTATCAGACGTTGGCCGCATGAAATTTAATCGACGAGCATTCCCGAAAACTTTTGATCAATATGCAAATTGGCTAAAACGATTTTATGAAAATGCGGGGACTAAAGATGAAAAGGGTGCTCTTATTTTATCTAATGAGGACATACTAGCTGTCATTGGTTTGTTAGTCGAATTACGAAATGGTCGTGGCGAGATTGATGATATTGACCATTTAGGAAATCGAAGAATTAGGTCAGTTGGAGAATTAGTTGAAAATCAATTTCGGACAGGTTTAGTTCGTGTTGAACGTGCGGTTAAAGAAAGATTGGGGCAGGCTGAGGCTGACAATCTTATGCCTCATGATCTAATTAATTCAAAACCAATTTCTAGTGCTATTCGAGAGTTTTTTGGATCCTCACAACTTTCTCAGTTTATGGACCAGACGAATCCATTATCTGAAATTACGCACAAACGAAGAGTTTCTGCACTTGGGCCCGGCGGCTTAACGCGAGAAAGAGCAGGCTTTGAGGTACGTGATGTTCACTCCACACATTATGGTCGGGTATGTCCAATTGAGACACCAGAGGGGCCAAATATTGGCTTGATTAATTCATTGGCTTTGTATGCCAGAACAAATAAGTATGGTTTTCTAGAAACACCTTACAGAAAAGTCGAAGGCGGAAAGGTTACTGCGGAAATTGAATTTTTATCTGCAATTGAAGAGGGTGATTACACCATTGCTCAAGCAAACTCAGAATTAACCCCAGCTGGGAAATTTAAAGAGGAACTTGTTTCGTCTCGGTATAAGAATGAATTTACCATGACCCATGGTGAAGAAGTTAATTACATGGATGTTGCTCCTGGACAAATTGTTTCGGTTGCGGCTTCATTAATTCCATTCCTTGAACATGATGATGCAAACAGAGCCTTAATGGGTGCAAACATGCAACGTCAAGCTGTACCTTGTTTGCGAGCTGAAAAAGCGTTGGTTGGGACAGGAATTGAAAGAACAGTTGCCATTGATTCTGGTACAACAGTGCAGGCAAAACGAGGTGGTTTGGTAGATTATGTTGATTCAAAACGTATTGTTGTCAAAGTCAATGAGAAGGAAACAGCCAATGACGATATAGGCGTTGATATTTATAATTTAATCAAATACACGCGTTCTAATCAAAATACTAATATTAACCAAAAGCCATTAGTTAAAATCGGCGATAAGATTGTTCGAGGTGATGTTATTGCTGATGGCGCTTCAACTGATTTGGGTGAATTAGCGCTGGGGCAAAATATGCTTGTGGGTTTCATGCCTTGGAATGGTTATAACTTTGAAGACTCAATTTTAATATCTGAACGAGTGGTTTCTGATGATCGTTATACATCAATTCATATTGAGGAATTATCAATCGTTGCTAGAGACACTAAACTAGGACCAGAGGAAATTACTCAAGATATCTCAAATTTATCTGAAAGAATGTTAGGTCGCTTAGACGAAGCTGGCATTATTTACATTGGCGCAGAGGTTGAGGCCGGGGATGTTTTAGTTGGAAAGGTGACACCAAAAGGTGAGACACAGTTAACTCCCGAAGAAAAATTACTACGTGCAATTTTTGGTGAAAAAGCATCCGATGTGAAGGATACCAGTTTGCGAGTACCCTCTGGCATGTCTGGAACCATTATTGATGTTCAAGTGTTTACACGAGAAGGTATCGATCGTGACCCTCGTGCAGAACAAATCATTAATGATCAACTGTCGGCTTACCAGCAAGATTTGGCAGATCAACTTAGAATTGTTGAGGAAGATATTTTTGGTCGTATTGAAAAAATACTTCTTAATAAAACCGTTAAAGGTGGCCCTAAGGGTGTGAAGAAGGGTGACAAAATTTCCAAAGAAACCCTTGCTGAGATTGGCAAATATGAGTGGTTTGACCTTCGCTTAGATGATGATAAAGATTCGAAACAATTGGAAAGTTTGAAAGAAAGCTTTAATCTTGCCAAAAAAGAATTCGACAATCGTTACGAAGAAAAGAAACGCAAGTTGACACAAGGCGATGAACTTCCTCCAGGTGTGCAAAAAATGGTGAAAGTCTATCTAGCTGTGAAGCGGCGTATTCAACCAGGCGATAAAATGGCGGGACGTCATGGAAATAAGGGCGTGATATCGAAAATTGTACCTGTCGAAGATATGCCTTATATGGCGGATGGTACAACATTAGACATTGTCCTTAATCCATTAGGTGTTCCATCCCGTATGAACATTGGCCAAATCCTTGAGGTTCATCTGGGTTGGGCAGCCAAAGGGCTTGGTGACCGTATAGATAGAATGCTTAAGAATAACGTAAAAATGGCTGAAGTTCGAAGCTTTCTAGAAAGTATTTACAATGCATCCTCTGGAAAGTCTGAGGATATTAAGTCGCTGAAAGACAATGAAGTTAAAGAGCTTGCTTCGAATTTAACGGCTGGGGTACCTTTTGCAACTCCTGTCTTTGATGGTGGTGCTGAACCTGATATCCAACAAATGCTTGATTTAGCATTTCCAGATGCTGATGAGCATACAAAGCAGCTTAATTTTGCGGCAAATAAAACACAAGTACGACTCTATGATGGGCGCACAGGCGAAGCATTTGAGCGACCTGTTACTGTTGGCTATATGCATGTGTTGAAATTACACCATTTAGTCGACGATAAGATGCATGCTCGTTCAACGGGACCTTATTCGCTTGTGACGCAACAGCCACTTGGCGGCAAAGCCCAATTTGGTGGACAAAGATTTGGTGAGATGGAAGTTTGGGCGTTAGAAGCTTACGGTGCCTCTCATACGCTACAAGAAATGTTAACCGTTAAGTCTGACGACGTGATGGGAAGAACAAAGGTCTATGAAAATATTGTTAAGGGAGAGCATAAGATTGATGCAGGCATGCCTGAATCATTCAATGTCTTAACAAAAGAGATTCGTTCTTTAGCCATTGATATTGACCTTGATAGAAATTAGGAGATAGTTCATGAAAGCATTATTAGATCTTTTTAAACAGACGACTCAATCTGAAGAGTTTGATGCCATAAAAATTGCTTTAGCTTCTCCAGAGAAGATAAGGTCATGGTCTTATGGTGAAGTAAAAAAACCTGAAACAATTAATTATAGAACCTTTAAGCCTGAAAGAGACGGTTTGTTCTGCGCCAAGATTTTTGGTCCCACCAAAGATTATGAATGCCTTTGTGGAAAATATAAACGACTCAAACACCGTGGGGTCATTTGTGAAAAATGTGGAGTTGAAGTTACACTTTCAAAGGTAAGACGTGAAAGAATGGGCCATATTGATTTAGCAAGTCCTGTTGCGCACATTTGGTTTTTAAAGAGTTTGCCCAGTCGACTTGGTATGGTTTTAGACATTGCCTTACGTGATATCGAGCGTGTTTTGTACTTTGAAGCTTATATGGTTGTCGATCCAGGCATGACACCCCTCACCAGAGGCCAATTACTTACTGAAGATGATTATTTGGCCAAAGCAGAAGAGTATGGTGATGAGTTTTCAGCAGTCATGGGTGCTGAAGGAGTAAAAGAGCTCTTAAAATCAATTAACATCCCTGCTGAACTTGAGCAATTAAGAGAAGAATTAGGTAAAACCGGCTCCGAAGCCAAAATTAAAAAAATTGCAAAACGCCTGAAGGTACTTGAAGCCTTCCAAACTTCTGGTATCAAACCTGAGTGGATGATTTTAGATATCCTTCCTGTATTACCGCCAGAGTTGAGGCCATTAGTTCCTCTTGATGGAGGCCGCTTTGCGACTTCAGATCTTAATGATTTGTACCGACGTGTAATCAACAGAAATAATCGATTAAGACGCTTACTTGATTTGAGAGCACCTGAGATTATTGTAAAAAATGAAAAGAGAATGTTACAAGAAGCTGTTGACTCCCTTCTGGATAATGGTCGTCGTGGCAAAGTGATGACGGGCGCCAATAAACGACCGCTAAAATCACTTGCAGATATGATTAAAGGTAAAGGTGGTCGATTTAGACAGAACCTTCTTGGAAAACGTGTTGATTACTCTGGACGATCAGTAATCGTAACGGGTCCTCAGCTTAAATTGCATCAGTGTGGTTTACCTAAGAAAATGGCTTTAGAATTATTTAAACCATTTATCTTTAACAAATTAGAGTTACTTGGTCTCGCAACAACGATCAAGGCAGCAAAGAAAAAAGTAGAGGAAGAGGGCCCAGAGGTCTGGGATATTCTTGAAGATGTAATTAGAGAGCATCCAGTGTTATTAAATCGTGCCCCTACCCTTCACAGATTAGGTATTCAAGCTTTTGAACCAGTATTAATTGAAGGCAAAGCAATTCAACTTCACCCTCTTGTTTGTGCTGCATTTAATGCTGACTTTGATGGTGACCAAATGGCTGTTCACGTTCCGTTATCGCTTGAGGCGCAAATGGAAGCTAGAACCCTTATGTTGGCTTCAAATAATGTGTTATCTCCAGCCAACGGTGAGCCGATTATTGTGCCATCGCAAGATATTGTTCTCGGTCTTTATTATATGACACGTGAAAAAATTGCGGCTAAGGGCGAAGGGATGAAGTTTTCTGATATGCATGAGGCGAAACGTGCTTACGATCAAGGATTTGTTGATCTTCATGCCAAAGTAACGGTAAGGATTGAAGAGCATGAACTCAACTTCGATAATAGCAAGACATTAAAAATTAATCGTTATGAAACAACTGTTGGCAGAGCTTTATTATCAGAAATACTTCCCGCTGGCCTTTCTTTTGAATTAATTAACAGGTCACTAAAAAAGAAAGAAATTTCTCGTCTTATTAACGCAAGTTTCAGAAAGTTAGGCGTAAGAGCGACAGTAATTTTAGCTGACCAATTAATGTATACAGGTTTTACCTACGCAACAAAAGCTGGCATGTCAGTAAGTGTGCACGATATGCTTGTTCCAGCTGAGAAACAAGGTTTGATTGCACAAGCCGATAGAGAGGTGCTGGAAATTGAAAACCAGTATTCCTCAGGTCTTGTGACTCAGGGTGAAAAATATAACAAAGTTGTCGATATCTGGGGAAGAGCGGGAGATAAAATTGCTGATGCGATGATGAGCCAGCTCAAGGAAGAAACAGTAATTGACACAAATGGTAAACCTTTAAAAGACAAACAAGGGAATGACGTTAAGCAAGAATCATTTAATTCCATCTATATGATGGCGGACTCAGGTGCTCGAGGCTCTGCGGCGCAAGTAAGACAGCTTGCTGGAATGCGCGGCTTAATGGCGCGGCCAGATGGATCAATTATTGAAACTCCAATTAAAGCTAACTTCAGAGATGGGCTAAACGTTTTACAATACTTTATCTCGACCCATGGCGCTCGAAAGGGGCTAGCCGATACTGCGCTTAAAACGGCAAATTCTGGCTACCTTACTAGAAGATTAGTGGATGTAACGCAAGATCTTGTGGTAACAGAACATGATTGCGGAACGGATGCAGGTTTGGTAACCAAAGCACTCATAAAGGGTGGTGAGGTGGTTGAACCACTAAGCGATCGAATCTTAGGTCGTGTTGCTGCAGTGGACATTATTAATCCAGAAAATCAAGAAGTGTTATATCCAGCCGCGACGCTGCTCACTGAAGATGAGGTTGAAAAAATCGATGCGTTAGGTATCGATGAGGTAAAGGTGAGAACTGCATTAACATGTGATACCCATTACGGTATCTGTGCCAAATGTTATGGCCGTGATTTAGGCCGTGGTAATTTAATTAACAAAGGTGAGGCAGTAGGGGTTATCGCAGCACAATCCATTGGCGAACCAGGCACACAGTTAACAATGAGAACATTCCATATTGGTGGCGCAGTATCACGTGCAGCTTCAGTCAGTCAGATTGAAAGCAAATCATCTGGAACGGTCCGATTTACGTCGACAATGCGTTATGTGTCAAATGCACGAAATGAAAAAGTTGTTATCTCCAGAAATAGTGAATTCTTAATTGAAGACGAATCAGGTCGCGAAAAAGAAAAACATAAAGTACCTTACGGTGCAACCTTACTAGTAAGTGACGGTTCATCGATTAAAGCCGGAGAAATTATGGCAACATGGGACCCGCATACCAGACCGATTATTTCTGAATATGCTGGTCGAGTAAGATTTGAAAACGTTGAAGAAGGCATAACGGTTGCTAAGCAGATAGATGATGTAACAGGTTTATCTACTCTAGTGGTCATCGAATCGAAAGCTAAAGCTGGAAGCTCAAAAGGCGTTCGACCACAAATTAAACTTTTAGATAATAAAGACGAAGAGATTAAACTTGAGAATTCGCAGAACTCTGTAAACGTGACTTTTCAGCTTGGGTACATTATTACTGTTAATGATAACCAAGAAGTTAAAGTTGGCGATGTACTTGCAAGAATTCCGCTAGAAACGTCAAAAACACGGGATATTACTGGGGGCCTTCCAAGGGTTGCTGAATTATTTGAGGCCCGTGCTCCAAAAGACGCAGGTATTTTAGCTGAGATTACTGGAATCGTTTCCTTTGGTAAAGACACAAAAGGTAAACAAAGACTGGTTATCACGGATGATGATGGTGAAGCGCAGGAATTCTTAATACCAAAAGATAAACATATCACTGTGCACGATGGGCAAGTTGTAACCCAGGGTGAAGTGATTGTTGATGGCCCTGCTGATCCTTCAGACATATTGCGACTTCAAGGCAGAGAGGCACTCGCAAGATATATTATTGATGAAGTGCAAGACGTCTATCGATTACAAGGTGTGAAAATAAACGATAAACATATTGAGGTTATTGTTCGGCAAATGTTGAGAAGAGTTAGAATTAGAGACCGTGGTGATTCGACGTTTATTCCCGGAGAAGAGTTAGAGAGATCCGAGGTGGTTTTAGCTAATCAGACATTTGTTGCTGAGAATAAACAACCGGCAGTGTTTGAATATGTTTTAAAAGGCATTACCAAAGCATCGCTGGCAACAGACTCGTTTATTTCTGCTGCATCCTTCCAAGAGACAACGCGTGTGTTAACAGAGGCTGCAATTTTAGGTAAGCGTGATGAGTTAAGAGGACTTAAAGAAAATGTTATTGTTGGACGTCTTATCCCAGCAGGCACAGGTATGGCTCATCATGAAAATCGAAAAGAAGCTGAGCGTTTGAGATTGGAATTAGATGCCAAGAATGCTGAGCCGACAAGTCTTGAGCAAGCAGAGGCTGCATTTATTACGGACGATACTGTTACTTCAGAAGAGTCTGAAACATCACCTCTAACTGAAGCGAATGAAGATAATTCAGAAATTCAGCCTTCAACTGATTAAATACAGTTGACAATATGGCTTAAGCAAAATACAATTCTGGCCTTTTTCAAGCATTTGTTTTAGAAAAAAGCCAGATTTTATAAATTTTAAATAAGGACGTGCAATGCCTACGATTAACCAGTTAATTCGTAAACCTAGAAAAAGAATTATTGAAAAAAGTAAGGTTCCAGCCCTCGAGGCGTCACCTCAAAAAAGAGGTGTATGCACTCGTGTTTATACAACTACCCCAAAAAAACCTAACTCAGCTTTAAGAAAAGTTGCCAAGGTTAGGTTGACCACAGGTTATGAGGTCATTAGTTATATTGGTGGTGAGGGGCATAACTTACAAGAACACTCAGTGGTCCTTCTTCGCGGCGGACGAGTAAAAGACCTTCCTGGTGTTCGCTACCATATGGTTCGAGGAAGTCTTGATACCGCTGGCGTTAAAGACAGAAAACAAGCACGCTCCAAATATGGTGCTAAGCGCCCTAAAGAAGCTTAATTATAAAGGTAAGATAATATGCCAAGACGTAGAGAAGTTCCTAAAAGAGAAGTTTTACAAGATCCTAAATTTGGAAGTAAAGATGTATCCAAATTTGTTAATGTGCTTATGGTGAGCGGCAAAAAATCCGTTGCTGAAAGAATTATCTATGGGGCATTTGATCAAGTTCAGGCTAAAAGTGGTAAAGATCCAATCGAGGTGTTTATTTTGGCAATTGATAATCTAAAACCATTGGTTGAAGTGAAAAGTCGCCGGGTTGGTGGCGCAAATTACCAGGTGCCTGTAGAGGTTCGTCCTATGCGTCGCTCTGCCCTTGCGATGCGATGGCTTAAAGAAGCAGCAGTCAAACGTGGTGAAAAATCAATGGACCAACGGCTTGCTGCAGAAATAATTGAGGCTTCTGAAAATAAAGGTTCTGCGATGAAGAAGAGAGAAGAAGTCCATCGCATGGCCGAGGCAAATAAAGCTTTTTCTCATTTCCGTTTTTAATTTTTTTTGAAGGTGAATTTAAGTGGCTCGTAAAACCCCTATTGAACGATATAGAAACATTGGTATTAGTGCACACATTGATGCGGGTAAAACTACTACCACCGAGCGTGTTCTTCTCTACACCGGTGTAAACCACAAAATTGGTGAGGTTCATGATGGTGCTGCAACCATGGACTGGATGGAACAAGAACAAGAACGAGGTATTACTATCACTTCAGCGGCAACAACTTGTTTTTGGTCTGGTATGGGCCAACAATTCGAACAACATCGTATTAATATTATTGACACGCCAGGTCACGTAGACTTCACGATTGAAGTTGAGCGATCAATGCGAGTCCTTGATGGTGCATGCATGGTTTACTGTGCAGTAGGTGGAGTGCAACCTCAATCAGAAACTGTTTGGCGTCAAGCAAATAAATATAAAGTGCCACGAATGGCCTTTGTTAATAAAATGGACAGACAAGGGGCAGACTTTTTTAAGTGCTATGAGCAAATGAAATCACGACTCAAAGCCAACCCAATTCCAATTCAAGTGCCGATTGGTGCTGCTGAAACATTCAAGGGAGTTGTTGACCTTGTAAAAATGAAAGAAATTATTTGGAATGAGGAAGATAATGGCATTACTTTTGAGTACCAAGATATTCGTGCTGAGTTAAAAGATGAATGCCAAAAATGGCGAGAAAATATGCTTGAAACTGCTGCTGAGGCAAATGAAGAGTTGATGAACACATACCTCGAAACAGGTGATTTATCAGAAGATCAAATCAAGCAAGGCTTAAGAATAAGAACGATTTCAAATGAAATTGTTCCAATGCTTTGCGGTTCAGCCTTCAAGAATAAAGGTGTGCAAGCGATGTTAGATGCAGTGGTAGAACTGATGCCTTCACCAGTTGATGTTCCTGCAATTAAAGGTTTGGATGAAGATGATATTGAAAAAGAAATTTTAAGAAAACCCGGTGACGCTGAACCCTTTTCTGCATTAGCATTCAAAGTAATGACAGACCCATTCGTAGGCCAACTTATTTTCTTCAGGGTGTATTCTGGTGTTGTTCATGCTGGTGATACCGTCTATAACCCGGTTAAGGGGAAAAAAGAACGTATTGGACGTATTTTGCAGATGCATGCCAACAATCGTGAGGAAATTAAAGATGTGTATGCAGGAGATATTGCTGCCGCCGTGGGTCTAAAAGATGTCACAACGGGTGATACATTATGTGACGCAGCGAAGCCAGTTGTCCTGGAGCGAATGGTGTTCCCAGAGCCAGTTATCCATGTTGCCGTAGAACCAAAAACAAAAGCGGATCAGGAAAAAATGGGCATTGCATTAAATCGGTTAGCTCAGGAAGACCCATCGTTTAGAGTGAAAACGGACGTAGAAACAAACCAAACTATTATTTCAGGCATGGGTGAATTGCACTTAGAAATCTTAGTGGATCGAATGAAGCGCGAATTTAGTGTTGAAGCCAACATTGGCTCGCCGCAAGTTGCTTATCGTGAAGCAATTAAGAAACAGGTTACGTCAGAAGGTAAATTTGTCAAACAGTCAGGCGGTAAAGGACAATATGGTCACGTATGGCTCAGAATTGAACCTAACGAACAGGGTAAGGGTTATGAATTTATCGATGAAATTAAAGGTGGTACTGTGCCTAGAGAATTTATACCTGCTGTTGATAAAGGGTTAAGAGAAACCATTACAGCGGGGGTATTAGCTGGTTACCCTATTGAAGATGTCAAAGTTGCACTTTACGATGGTTCTTATCATGACGTTGACTCAAATGAAAATGCGTTTAAAATGGCGGCTTCCTTTGCGTTTAAAGATGGATGCAAAAAAGCTGATCCAGTTTTACTTGAACCCATGATGGCGGTTGAAGTAGAGACACCTGAGGAATATATGGGTGACGTAATGGGAGATCTTTCATCAAGACGAGGTATTGTGCAGGGGATGGAAGATAATGCCACAGGTAAAGTAATTCGTGTTGAGGTTCCATTAGCTGAAATGTTTGGCTACTCAACTGTTGTAAGGTCGTTATCTCAGGGTCGTGCTACATATTCGATGGAGTTTAAGCATTATGCCGAAGCTCCCAGAAATGTCGCTGATGCTGTAATTAATAAACAATAATTTAGAAGAAAACAAGGAAGAACATTATGGCTAAAGGTAAATTTGAGCGTACCAAACCGCACGT
>JAFMCB010000006.1 GCA_017858095.1 Methylophilaceae bacterium
CGTGTTTAGGGTGAACTCCCTAACGCGGGTTCGAATCCCGCCCCTTCCGCCATTTAATTTAATTAATCAAGAATGTTGCAGAAAGAACCATCAAGCTTAAAGTTATTGTCATCAATCTTTGTAGCAATAATTAATTTATTAAGCAAATTTTTATAATGTTCAATAATGTCACTATCAGGATTTTCGAACAAGGGTTTTAATGTTTGATGTTTTATTAAGAGATTTTTTTTTAGTTTACCAGGAGCCTCAAACACTCTTACTTCGAGATCAGTATAAAATGTAGTCATCTTAGGATTATAAAAAGAACGTGGATATAGATAATAAATTAAGTTAGATTTCTCCCCAGCATTACATTTTTTTAATACATGCCCATTTTCATTAGAATATAATTTAGCTGCTTCATCAAAAAGATTACCCGTATTATATCGAACAGCAATCAAGCCATTTATTTGAAATGAATCTGGATTTTGATAAAAATATGGTGATAGAAAAAATTGATAATTCGTTGTTGCAAAGCTTGTTTGTATAAATAAACTAAAAAATATTATGAAGTATTGAATTTTCATTGGGATAAGTTATGTTTAATTTAAAATTAATTTTATTGCTAATATTAATCCCTAGTATATGCCTTTCAGACATTACTGGAAAGGTCGTTAAAGTTTCAGATGGCGATACGATATGGGTATTGGATACTAAAAAAAAAGTGAAAGTAAGGTTACTGGGCATTGACGCCCCTGAAATAAAACAAGCCTTTGGTGAAGAGTCTAAGATGATATTAGCTAGACTGATTAAAAAACAAAATGTTATCGTAGTTGGAGATGGCAAAGATCGTTACGGCAGGCTAATTGGAAAAGTATTATTAAATGATCGTGATATTAATTTGGAAATGATTAAAGCGGGTGCTGCGTGGCACTACAAAAAATATCAAGCAGACCAGTTAGAGGCGGATCGCATTCTATATAGCCACCATGAGCAGCTGGCTCAAAAAAACAAAAGAGGCTTATGGAAAGAGGATGACCCATTAGCTCCTTGGCAATGGCGAGCAAAAAGACAACATTGAACGTTATTAAAGTTATATACTCATAGATAATATGAAAAAATTATTTTATACATTTCTTTTATTTCCTTTCACAGTATTTGCGGCTTGTATGGATTTCTATGACCATCAAATGACAACGTTGCAAGGAGAATCTTTCAACTTTTGTGAACATCAAGATAAACCTATTATTTTTGTTAATACCGCCAGCAAGTGTGGCTTTACGTCACAATTCGAGGGCTTAGAAGCGCTCTACAGCAAACATAAAAATAACCTTCTGATTGTTGGCTTCCCCTCCAATGATTTTAACCAAGAGTTATCCACGGATAAGGAAATTCAAGATTTTTGTAAATTAACTTATGCAGTCGAATTTCCAATGATGAGTAAATCAAGCGTGATAGGTAAAAAAGCTAACCCCATTTATCAAGAGCTTTACGCAAGAACGAAAGAGGCGCCAATGTGGAATTTTTATAAGTACGTTGTTTCCCCAGGCGCAAAAAAAATTGATGTCTTACCGAGCACCGTTTCACCAGAATCAAAAGAATTTAAAAAACTTGTAGATCCTTATTTAAAAAACTAGTTTTTCATATGCTGAATAATTATAGTGGAGAGCTCCTCAACGGAGCGTGAAGTTGAATCCGCCATAGGAATACCAATTTTCTTCATCAATGTTTCGGCTTTCAATATCTCTTCACGACAATTTGCCATAGACGCATAATGACTATCCGGTCTTCTTTCACTTCGCAGCGAGTGAAGTCTTTCTGGCTTAATAGTGAGGCCAAAAATTTTATCGAGGTACCCGTCTAAAATTGGGGGGAGAGTGCCACGCTCAAAATCCTCAGGAATTAATGGATAATTCGCTGTTTTAATACCAAATTGCATCGCCAAATAGATACTGGTTGGTGTTTTACCACTTCTTGACACGCCAATAAGAATTACTTGTGCTTGATTTAAGCCAGTGTGTGTCATGCCATCATCATGGCCTAGAGCAAAATTAATAGCCTCCATGCGGCTGCCATAATTTGCCCCTTGAATACTATGAGATACCCCTGGACGGGTAAGTGCCTCTTCATCTAATTCTCTTGCCAATGGGTGAATAAAGACATCAAATAAATCGATGTAGTATGCATCGACTTGCTTGAGATCTGAACTTAGACTCGGGTCACCAATAGTCATAATAACAATAGGCTTTAAGCCGTCTTTGAGTTTAGCGTTTACAATTCTTTTTTGTGCATCGTCAATTTTATTGGCAGAGTCAGTAAAAGGAATTCGAATTTGTTCAAACTCAGTTTCAGGGAAATGGGATAGCAAACCACCCAATGAACCAGCAGTAATACCCGTTCCATCAGATATAAAAAAGGCCGTCCGTTTTTTTTTGTTTGCCATTTATTTTTTTGTGAGATTTTTCCAAGTACTGATAACTGTATCAGGATTTAAGGACAGTGAGGTAATGCCTTGCTTGACTAACCAATTTGCAAAATCCGGGTGATCCGAAGGACCTTGCCCACATATACCAATATATTTTTTAGATTTTTTAGCCGACAGGATAGCCATTTCTATAAGCTTGGTCACGGCAGGATTACGCTCATCAAATCCATCAGCGAGAATACCAGAATCACGATCCATACCTAAAGTAAGCTGGGTAAGATCATTTGACCCAATTGAGAATCCATCAAAATGTTGCATAAATTCATCAGCAATAATGGCATTCGAAGGCACTTCGCACATCATAATAATTTTAAGCTCATTTTCACCCCGCTTTAAACCCAATTGAGACATGAGCTGGATTACATTGGTTGCTTCTGAGACCGTGCGAACAAAAGGAATCATAAGTTGAACATTAGTTAAACCCATCACGTTTCTGACCTTTTTCATAGCTTCACATTCGAGCGCAAAGCATTCTTGAAACTCCTCCGAAATGTAACGGGCTGCACCCCTAAAACCAATCATTGGATTTTCTTCGTCTGGTTCGTAAATATCACCTGCAATTAATTTTTTATATTCATTTGATTTAAAATCAGACAAACGAACGATAACAGGGTTTGGGAAGAATGCTGCGGCAATCGTTGCCACACCCTCAGCTATCTTTTCAACATAGAAATCTTTTGGATTCTTGTAACCACGCGCACGGTAATTAATGGCTTTTTGAATATCAGCAGGCATGGCTTGATAATTAATAATTGCTTTAGGGTGAATACCAATCATGTTATTAATAACAAATTCAAGCCTTGCTAAACCGACCCCATGATTCGGTATTTGAGCAAAGGTAAATGCCATATCAGGATTACCTACATTCATCATGATTTTAACCGGTGGTTCGCATAGCTCTCCATTGTTTTCAGTCGTAACCTCATAGTTGAGCTCACCCTGATAAACAATACCTGTTTCACCCTCAGAGCAGGCAACTGTGACAAGGTCACCGTCATTGAGAAGTTCGGTCGCATTTACGCTACCAACAATGGCAGGAATACCAAGTTCTCTGGCAATAATCGCCGCATGACAAGTTCTTCCACCACGATTTGTTACCAGTGCGGATGCCCTTTTCATTACCGGTTCCCAGTTTGGATCTGTCATGTCAGCGACAAGAATATCGCCAGGTTGCACGGTATGCATCTCTGAGGGATCGCTAACAACCCTTACAGGACCGACACCGATTTTTTGTGTTACTGCACGCCCCGCTACAATCGCTTTACCTGTCTCCAGAAGCTTATAGGTATCAGTACCACTTTGTGCTTGAGATTTCACTGTCTCGGGCCGGGCTTGCAGAATATACATCTTCCCATCAAGACCATTTTTACCCCATTCAATATCCATAGGACATTGGTAATGTGATTCAATGGTGTCTGCATACCTAGCTAATTCAAGTATATCTTCATCAGAAATACAGTATTGATTTGCCTCTGGCTCAGCAACATCGATAGTTTTGGTACTTAAGCCCGCTTTTGTATCATCACTGAAAATCATTTTAATTTTTTTTGAGCCAATCGACTTCCTCACTATGGCAGGCTTGCCCTGACGAAGTAAGGGTTTATGCACATAAAACTCATCTGGGTTAACCGCGCCCTGAACCACTGTTTCTCCAAGGCCATAAGAGGCAGTTATAAAAACAACATCTCGAAAACCAGATTCTGTATCTATCGTAAACATTACACCTGAGCAACCTTGATCACTGCGAACCATTTGCTGCACACCAGCTGAGATTGCAACATCAGCATGAATAAATCCTTTATGGACACGATATGAGATTGCTCGGTCATTGTAGAGGGAGGCAAACACCTCTTTAACTGCGTGCTTTATGTTTTCAATACCTTCAATATTAAGAAAGCTTTCTTGTTGGCCAGCAAATGAAGCATCGGGAAGGTCTTCTGCAGTTGCAGATGAGCGCACCGCAAAGGTAGTTCCTTTAGCAGAGTTTTTTGTTAAGAGTTTATAATTTTCAATGATTGCTTGATCAAGATCGGCTGGAAAAGGCGTCTCAATAATCCACTTCCTAATTGTTTTACCAACTTTTGCTAGCTTGTTAACATCGTTAACATCTAAATTCTCTAGCTCCACCTCAATTCGTTTGCCCAAATCGTTATGACCAAGAAATTCATTAAATGCATGCGCTGTCGTTGCAAAACCTGTTGGTACACGTACACCCTTTGCATGCAATTGGGAAATCATCTCACCTAAGGAAGCATTTTTTCCACCAACCTTACCCACATCTGTATTTCTTAAATTTTCAAAAGGTATTACATGTTTAGGCATTCATCATCCTTCAACTGGAATTAACTACTAATAGAAATCAAGAATCGTAATTCTGCCAAATATGTCAGTGCTTGTCATTAATTATAGAAAATTAAAATACCCTATGCAGCGAAAATTAGACATCTAAATAAATTAGCAGAATAATTGCAGAGAATTCATGAATATTGGTAGAATGTACGTTCTTTTCCAGTTAACAATAGATTTTACGGAGACATAGACTCATGGCATCATTATTAGAACAACTTAAAGAAATGACAACAATTGTGGCGGACACTGGTGAAGTTGCTGCAATCCAGACGCTTAAACCAGTAGACGCAACAACCAATCCTTCACTGTTGCTTAAGGCTAGTCAATTACCCCAATGCGAATCTATGATTGAAGATGCAATTGGTTATGCAAAATCTCAAGGGGGCTCAAAAGAAGAGCAGATTGCTCATGCTGCTGATAAGCTTGCGGTGAATGTTGGCTTGGAAATTTTAAATCATATTCCCGGACGAATATCTACTGAAGTGGACGCCAGCTTGTCTTTTAATATTGATGCGATGGTCACAAAAGCTAGAAAGATAATTAAGCTCTACAATGATGCTGGGGTTACAAATGATCGGGTATTGATTAAACTTGCATCAACATGGGAGGGTATTAAAGCTGGTGAAATTCTAGAAAAGGAAGGCATTAACTGTAACTTAACATTGCTATTTAGTTTCGCTCAAGCAAGGGCTTGTGCAGAGGCGGGCGTGTTTTTAATTTCACCCTTTGTTGGTCGTATTCTAGATTGGTATAAAGCAAAAAATAACCAAGATTATCAAGGTGCTGAGGATCCTGGTGTCATTTCTGTAACTAACATTTACAATTGGTATAAAGAGCATGGCTTCAAGACGGTTGTTATGGGCGCTTCCTTTAGAAATATTAGCGAAATAACAGAACTTGCTGGCTGTGATCGTCTAACAATTGCACCAGCATTACTGACCGAATTAGAAAATACCCAAGGCGATTTACCAATCAAATTGGTTGATAATGGGGCAAAAACTGATAAGCCAGCAAAATTAACAGAATCACAATTCAGATTTGATCATAATGAAGATGCAATGGCGACAGAAAAGTTAGCTGAAGGTATCCGAAATTTCGTTATTGATCAAAACAAATTAGAAAAAGCACTAGCAGAAAAACTCTAATTTGAAGTAGGGCAGAATCATTGACAAGCATTGCTTCTGCCTATATTATCGTCGATCTGTGTAAGTTAAAGTGAATTGTTCGCTTCAATCAATACGTAGATTTTTTTTAAAGTATTATATATGGGAGATTAAACCATGGCATTAACACAAATGGCATTAGATTCATTAGATTTTGATGCAACCGTTGCACTCGCTGAAACAGTTGCACCACACGTTGATATTCTTGAAATTGGAACACCATGCATTAAGCATAACGGTATCAAGCTTCTCGAGACACTTCGTGCAAAATTTCCAAACAACCTTATCTTAGTTGACCTTAAAACTATGGATGCTGGTGAGTATGAGGCTGAGCCTTTTTACAAAGCTGGCGCAGATATCTGTACAGTTCTTGGTGCTTCAGGCATTGCTACCATCAAGGGCGTTATTGCTGCTGCTAAGAAATATGGCAAAGAAGTGCAAGTTGATATGATTAACGTTGCAGACAAAGAAGCACTTGCAAAAGAATGCGTTGCTGCTGGCGCTCAGATCATTGGTGTTCACACTGGTCTTGATGCTCAAGCTGCTGGCCATACTCCTTTTGCAGACTTAGCTGCTATTGCTGCATTAAATACAGGCGCTAAAATTTCTGTTGCTGGTGGCGTAAAAGCTAACACAACACAGCAAGTTAAAGATGCTGGTGCTGCAATTATTGTTGCTGGTGCTGCAATTTACGGTGCTGCTGATCCAGCTGCTGCGGCTGCTGAAATTACAGCGATCGCTCACTAAGTTTCATTTTAGTGAAATTATTAGAAACCCGGCATTTATGTCGGGTTTTTTTTTGATATGATTTAGTTTTATAGGGAAAAATTATGGATACACAAAAATTAATCATGGATAAAATTTCTGATGTCCTCGCGGCAACAGATAAATCTCAGGCGCAAAAATTAAAAGATTTAGTAGATGGTGCTGGTCGGATATTTGTTGCTGGTGCAGGTCGCTCTGGACTGGTGTCAAGATTCTTTGCAATGAGACTTGTTCATAGTGGTTATCAAGTGAATATGGTTGGTGAGATAGTGACACCCGCAATTAAGTCGGGCGATTTATTTTTAGTCATCTCGGGTTCAGGCGGGACAAAAACATTACTGCCTACCCTGGAAACAGCAAAATCTAAGGGGGCAAAAATTGCTGTAATTTCGATGAAATCATCTTCAGCTATGGCTGATTTAGCAGATTTGACGGTTCAGATTGGGAATGACGAGGTTTTTGCATTAACCAAAGGCATGCCCATGGGCACCTCGTTTGAGCTATCAACTCTTATTTACTTAGAGTCCGTGATAGGTGAAATTATCTTTGATAAGGATTTAACAGAAGAGGGCATGCGCGCGATACATGCTAACCTAGAGTAATAATCCATTTTGTTTATAAAGAAAGCACTTTAGGGTGCTTTTTTTATTTTCTTTTTAAAAAAAACATATAATAAATTAATGTTACAAATTAATATTCCATACCATCCGAACTCTACGTTCTATTATGAAAAAGTAAGGCATTTTGATTGGCCATTATTTATTGACAGTTGTTTTCAGGCCTCTCTACCTCAAAATCCTTTGGTTAGATACGATATTATTGCAGCCCAACCATTTAAAAAAATCATTGAGCAAGATGGCGGTGCAAATTTATATAACAATGATGAAGTCACTTTTATTGCAACCGATCCAGTTAAGCTATTAAAAAAAGAAATGGCCAGCTTTAAGGTTGTTGATTCAGAATTACCTTTTACTGGTGGGGCAATTGGTTATGTATCTTATGAAAGAAATACTATTTCAAAGAAAAAAAATTTAATTCCTAAATTTATGTTTGGTATTTACGATTGGGCTATTGTTGTGGATCATTTTTTATCGAAGGCATTTTTAATATCCTCAGAAAATGACGTAAATACCAAGCTTCTTTGGCAAGATTTACTCAAGTCTTTAAATGAAAATAATCAGACATATGATCAAGAGTTTTTTTTGTGTAAAGGAAATCTGTTCAAAGAGGATCATTACAAAGATTACACAAAAAATTTTGCTAATGTTAAAAATTACTTGATCAATGGTGATTGTTATCAAGTCAATTTATCTTTAAAGTGGCAGGTTGAAACAGAGGGGGATAGCTGGAATTTGTATAAAAAATTTCGTTCTATTAACCAGTCTCCATTTATGGCTTTTATGGCCTATGATGATTTTGAGATATTATCCGGCTCACCTGAGCGATTTATTACCTGCAACAATAGTCATGTAACAACACGACCGATTAAGGGCACAAAACCACGAGGCAATAGTATTGCAGAGGACAAAAAAAATAAAGATATTTTAATCAATAGCCAGAAAGATCAGTCTGAAAATTTAATGATTGTTGATTTGTTAAGAAATGATCTGGGGATTAATTGTGAGACTGGCAGTATATTAGTGGATGAATTATTTAAGCTAGAAATTTATCCAAATGTATATCACTTAGTTAGCACCATATCTGGAAAATTAAAACAAGGATCTACCAATTTTGATCTATTTTTTGATGCCTTTCCAGGTGGCTCTATTACAGGCGCACCCAAGAAAAGAGCCATGCAAATAATCGATGAGCTAGAAGCGCATGCACGAGACTTTTATTGTGGCAGCATTGCCATCTTTAGTTTCAATAATAATTTTGATAGTAATATTGGTATTCGAAGTATGCTTCACAAGGAGAATATGCTCCATGTATACTCTGGTGGAGGATTAACCATTGCCTCTGATGTTGATGATGAGTTTAAAGAAATTCAAGATAAACTAGGCAATATTCAGAAGACCATAGAGTTTTTTAGAGGATAATTATGTTACTTGATAGCGATACGTTGAAACATGAGCTTGAGCTACTAGATGGTTGGAAAATCGATGACAATTCAATATCTCGAGTAATTCCGATGCATAATTGGAAGGGTGTTTTAATGCTTGCAAATGCTATTGCACACCTTGCTGAACAAGCCTGGCATCATCCTGATTTAATGCTAACTTTTTCTTCAATAACAATAAAATTAACAACTCATGACGAAGGGGGTATTACCGATAGAGATATTATCCTAGCAAAAAAAATTGACGCATTGGTGAATTGGGATCCTAAAGCCGAAAATAAATTTATGGGGACACCTCATGATGATGAATTTAAGTATATTAAGAAAGATAACTCCTAGCTAAAACTCTTTTTTTGTAAAACTGCCAAAGTTGAGAAGTATTGTGGGTAGTATTAGTAAATTTAAAATGGTTGACGTAAATAGACCTCCGATAATTATTGTTGCCATGGGGCCTTCAATTTCTTTTCCAGGCTGACCTGAGCCCAGAGCAATAGGTGTTAGCGCTAAACCAGCAACTAAAGCTGTCATGAGTATTGACGGTAACCTTTCTTTTGCACCCTGAATGCAAGTTTCAAGATTCCATAAGTGGCCTTCATTTTCAATTAAATGTTGATAATGTGAAATCAGCATAATTGAATTTCTCAGCGTGATACCAAAAAGTGTAACAAACCCAACTAACGACCCGATTGAAACCCATCCACCGTAAAACAGAGCGGCTATCACTCCACCAATTAAAGCAAATGGTAAGTTGAGCACCGTAAGACTTAGATTACGTAGCGAACCAAAAGCGATGTAGAGCATCAGAAGAACCGCACTGCCTGCTAACATCGAATGTGTAATTAACTCTTCTCGGGATTTAGCATTTTCTTGAGCAGAGCCAGTGAGTTCAAAATATACCCCATCATTCAAGTCTAATTCATTTATTTTTTCTTTTAGTTCTTCAATAAAATCATCAATATCACGTTTATCTATGTTTGCAGTAATGGTTTGAACCCGCTTTCCATCCTGATGTAAAATTTTTGAACGACCATTTTGCTGAGAAATATCAGCGACTTGATCAAGGGAAAATATTTTATTATTAGCACCGCGCACAGGAAGTTTTTTAATATCAGAAATGTCATCTTTGTAGGAATAATCAAGAGTTAACACCACTGGAATTTTAGTAACCCCATCATAAACCACAGCACCCGGATAACCCTCATAGGCGGCTCGAATAGTATTTAATACTTCACTTTTGCTAATACCGAGCCGAGAAATTTTAGCTTGGTTTAAGCTGATTTTTACTTCAGGTGTACCTGGTGGCGATTGCAGGGTGATGTCTTTAGATCCCTGAATATTTTCTAACAAATAAGCAATCTTTTGTGCGTCTTGGTCAATAGCGTCCAAACTATTGCCAAACAAGTTGATAACAACGGCTGCATTATATCCAGATATGGTTTCTTCTATTCTTTCCGTTAAAAAAGTATTGATAGCAAAATTAACCCCAACAAACCCATTCATTTCAGTATCTTTACCATGTAAAATATTGTTTATTTCACCCAATATACGATCTTGACTAGGCCCATCTAATGGATCTAGTTCAATTTCAAACTCACTGTAATGCGTTCCAAATGTATCGGCACCCATTGGTGATCTGCCCACCCACTGTGCAACTGACTTTATCCCATCGATCTGCCTTAGTTGATTTGTTACTAAATTACCAATTCGAATAGATTCTTTTTCTGAGGTTCCAGGATAGGCCGTCATGTGCATAATAAAGTGACCTTCGTGCAGTGGGGGAATAAATTGTGTTTTAAGAAAGGGAATGAAGGCCAGCCCAACACTGATTAAAAATAATGAGATAAACACAATAAGCTTTGATTGGCTTTCAATCTTTCTTAGAATTTTTTCGTAATTTCTTTTGATAACGCTAATTACTGGGGAATCTTGACTTTCAATATTTGAGTAACCCAGCATTAAGTAACATAAAGCAGGCGTCACCGTTAATGCGACAAATAAAGAGGCAATAATTGATGAAATGTAAGCTATGCCCAGAGGCCCAAATAATTTACCCGCAACTCCCGAAAGGGAAAGTAGGGGCAGGAAGACAAGTACTATTATGATTGTTGCGAATACAACCGATTTCCTCACTTCCATGGATGAGCTGAAAACTACTTGGTGGATAGGCAGGGGCTTTGCTTTTGTTTTATTTTGCCGTAAACGGCGGAATATATTTTCAACATCAATAATGGCATCATCAACAACCTCCCCAAGTGCGATAGCAAGCCCACTAAGTACCATGACATTCAAACCCATATTAAAGTAGCTCATGACACATATTGCAGATAATAAGGAAATAGGGATGGCAATTGCAGAAATAAATGCAGTTTTAATGTTAAAAAGAAAAAAATATAAGATTGAGATAACCATTGTGGCGCCCACAATAATGTCAAATCTTAAGCCTTTGATTGATGCGTCGATAAAATTTGCAGGTTTAAATAAGTCAGGATAAAGTTGAATAGATTCTTCATCCAGTAAGGGTTTTAAGCTTCCAAGTGCAGCCTCTAAATCAGAAGTTAATTTATAGGTATTTGAGCCTAATTGACCTTGCACTGATAGGTAAACACCGACTTCTTCATTGATTGAGACTGCGCTGATTGAGGGCGCAGCCCCATGAATTACATTTGCTATTTGATCAACAAAAATTATTTGATTCGAACCATTAATAATAGGAGTTTTTTTAAAATCCTCAACATTTTTTGATTGGCCGTCTGTATTTATAATAATTCGCTGATTGTTATTCTCAATGAAGCCGCCTCCAATTAAGCCTGTTGAATTTTTTACTGCATCTATTACCTGGTTGATTGAAATATCATGTTTGACTAATTTATTAGGATCAATTTGAATCTGAATTTGTTCAACTGAGCCTCCAAATCGATTCACATCCGCAACACCTTGCACTGACATGAGATGTGGAATGATGACTTTTTCAGCGAAGTTTCGAAGCTCAATACCATTTTTATTGTTTGACACGATACCAACACCTAATACTGTAGAGGCGGATGACGTGAGCGGAGTAATGGTTGGGATGACACCCTCCGGCATTGAGGTTGTTAATGTTGACAATTTTTCAGCAATGGATTGTCGGTTCATGTAGATATCGGTATCCTCTTCAAAGATAATGGTGACCACCGATAGCCCTGGTATGGACTGCGATCTTATTTGTTTTATACCAATCGTCCCACCAATGACTTGCTCAATAGGTTTAGAAACTAACGTTTCCACTAAATCGGCTGAAAAACCAGGGGATTCGGTTTGAATGACGACTTGTGTGGGAGAGAATTCAGGGAACACATTTAATGGACTTAAGCGTATTTGATATATTCCATAAGCAATAATTAATAATGCCAGCCCAACTATTACACCTGGATATCGAATAGAAAAGCGAATTAAAGCAGCCATCATGAAGCCTTAATCCTCATTTTCATTTTTAATTTGATATTTAAATTCTTCTGATAATAATAATTGTGCGCCGTCAGTTACCAAAAAATCATTTTCTAAAAGATCTTCTTGGTTAATAAGCCAACCATTTTCTGTTTCGTGAGGGTTTTGAAGTGGCTTCCTTAAGAATTTAGGAACGTTAGGGTCTCGAATGTATACCCAAGATTTACCATGACTCCAAACCACAGCTTCTTTGGGAATAAAGAGATAATTGGTATTAGCTTGTTCGCTAGACAGTTTTACCATCAGTTTTGAGCCCGATGGGACTAAAATATTTTCAACCAGGTAATAAAAACTTTCTCCCTGGATGGATCGATTTAGTTTCGGTGAAGGCCCTATCAGCGATCCTTGATAATTCGTTTGATCATTGGTATTGAAAAGCGAAATACTGTTAGGAAGTTTTTGATCAAACTTCTTTCGATCGATTGTTACATGAGCTAATGAGCATTGATTCATTATTAAACAATTTTTTCTGTTTTCGTTAGTGATTAATTTTACGAAATATTCTCCCCAGTTATAGCGCACTGAATTTTTGATTGATTGCAATTCACTCTCAGTGATACTGTATTCATTATTCAGATTATTGACTAAAATTTCCTGCTCATGGACCACTTTATCTGCAATGTTTTTATTATCATTATTTAGTTTTATAAATTTTTCTAGATGCTCTCTTTCCTCTTTAATTTGCGCACTTAATTTATTTAATAAAAAATAATTTTTTTTAATTAATTTACTTGCCTCAATTAGTTCGTTGGTATCAAGTATTTCACCATGTGAAGATATCTCTTTTTCAAAACTCGTTGCAGTAATGGGCTGGGTTTGTATACGACTATTTTTTTCAACTGCTTCAGAGAGGACCACATAGGTTAAGCCACTTTCATTCAATGTGTAATCAACGATGACCTCGTCTTCGAGCTCTTCCTCATTAAACAACTCATCTTTAGAAACAAGAATAAGCAACCAAATAAGCACAAGAATCAGGAGTGACTGAGTAATTATTATTAAAAAAGATTTATTGTTCATAGAAATCAGTTGCGTAATTAAAGATATTGATTTGAAAAATAGCCTCAGCCTCAAGTCCAAGATCAATTAAATTATATATGGCATCATGCAGTTGTCGGTCAAATTTTGATAAATTTATTAACTCTCTTTCAAGCTCCAATCGATCCAATAAACCCTCATTAAACCTCTTCATAAGTTGATCACTTAAATCATTTTTTTTTGAATTTATTTTTCGCGCATGAACCAATTGATCCTTGAGATTTGAAAAATTATTCTTTAGTAATTCAATATCATTATTTAGTTGAAATTGATAATTAATTATTTTTGCAGCCTCTATGTCTCTAATTTTTTCTGCTCTGGAGATGAACACTTCATTTCTGTTACTTGAGGTGAGCAAAGAATCGATGCCTAATTGCCATACATTGTTGCCGAACTCATAAGCATACGCAGGTGAGAATGTAAAATCAGGATATTGTTTCGCATATTCATATTTTAGTTCTGCTTCTCTAATCGCGTATGCTGCGAGCATACTTCTTAGGTTAATGTTATGAATAAGTGCATTAGTTTTTATAACATTAATCTTATTTTGATCAAGAAAATTTACTGTAACTTTTTCCAATGATTGTTCTAAATCTAAATGATTCATTGGTAATAAGTTAAACTTCTCGGTCGACATACCAACTAACGTTGCAATTTCTTTATTAAGTGCTTGTTGCTGAAATTGATAATTCGATAAATTTTTATAGACATCATTAAGTTCAAGCGCAAGCAGGTCATAATCAACCCGTGAAGCAATACCCAAATTTACTCTATTAAAAAGCATATCGAGTATTGATTTTTTTAATTTTACTTCTGCTTTGAAGTTATTTATCAGGTTTTGGTTTTTAGCGAATTTAAAAATCTTTCTAATTAATTCGTTTTTTAGTTTCCAGTTGATTGATTCATAATTTAATAGAGCAAGTTGAGTCTTATTGAAAGCAATTTCATGCCGTATGATTCGTTTATTTGCTGTCTCAAAAGTAAATGAAAAGCCAGCACCAAACAGATTTTTTGAAATTTCCTCATTACTATCCCCTTGGCCTATAGCGATACCTATTGAATTTGGTGGGTTTAATAAGGCAATTTTTTCATCAATCTGGATCGTTTCCCATTCTTTTTTAGCAATTTTAAAATCATGGTTAAAAAATTCTTGAGCAAGCAGCAACTCTTGAAGCCCCCATGATTTAAATGGAAGTGAATTTGTTGCATAGTTTTTGTTTTGAAGGAATACAAGAAACTCCTCGTCATCATAATTAGCTGACGTTATTTTTTGGTTTATTTGTTCAATCTCAACTTTTGATTCCTCATAAGGCAAGTAACTGCATGAAGTAATTAGCAGTGAAAGCGTAATCATTGGATAGATTAAAAATGAAAAAAAAGGTGGAATAATTAACTTCAAAGTTGTTTATTGGTTTATTTATTAATTTGCTTTAATTGTAAAGCAAACCGCTTGTTTTATAACAAAAAATAGTTGGAATTATTCCTTTTCCTAATAGACTAAGCTGTTATAATACGCGATTATTAATTTTAAGGATTTCGCGAGAGTGGCGGAATTGGTAGACGCACTGGATTTAGGTTCCAGCGCCGCAAGGCGTGAGAGTTCGAGTCTCTCTTCTCGCACCAATATTTTAGGAAATTTGTATGGTACAAGCAGTTGAAAAAATAAGTGATATTGAAAGACGGGTCAAGGTGACAGTAACTATTGCACCTTTGCAAAATGAGATCACTGACAGATTTAAACAAATCATGAAGACAGCGAGGGTTCAAGGTTTTAGGCCTGGTAAAGTACCTTTAAATGTTGTGGAACGTCAATATGGCGGTGATGTTAAATCTGAAATCTATGCAAAGGCTATTGAGCAAAAATTTGGTGAATTTATCCAGGCCAACAACTTACGTGTCGCCGGAATGCCAGACATCCAGCACGAACCACTCGAGAAGGTTACCAAAGATTTTGAATTTACAGCAACCTTTGAAGTTTTTCCTGAATTCAAACTCGAGGATGTGAAAAAGTTAAAATTAGCCAAACCTGACGTTACCATCACGAAACAGAATATTGAAAAAACAATTGAAGTGATCAGAAAGCAAAGGGCAACATTCAAAATTGTTGATAGGGCAGCTAAATTAGATGACAAGGTTAATCTTCAACTACAATCCTATATAGATGGAAAAATTGCTGAATCTACAGGTAAAGAGCCATTTGAAATTATCTTAGGTGACGCAACCAGAATTAAAACTTTTGATGAGCAAATTTGTGGTTTAAAAAAAGATGATGGCAAAGAGTTTGAGCTCAAATACCCCAAAGACTACGAAACTGAACAATTGGCTGATAAGACAGTGAAATATGTTGTTAAAGTACTTGACGTTTTTGAGTCGGAGTTGCCAAAAATTGATGCGGAATTTGCTAAGTCATTAGGTGTCGAAAGCGGCGATGTAAAACAGCTTAATGATGAAATTAATAAGTCATTATCTGAAGAAATTGAGCGTCGTATTAAACAAAACCTTAAAGAACAAATTTTTAAAGGCTTACTTGACGCCCACAAATTTGATCTGCCTAAATCGCTAATTAATGCTGAAATTAATCGTCTAGCACAATTAACCTATCAGAATATGAAGCAAAATGGTGCGGAGGATAAAGATATTAAATTAAACCCAGCCATGTTTGAAGATCGGGCTAAACAGATGAGCAAAACCCGTATTATTATTTCGAAAATTGTTGAGCAAAACAAACTCGAAGCTTCTGCTGATCAAATTAAAGGCAAAGTTGAAGAATTTGCTTCAAACTATGATGATGTTGATCAAGCAGTAAAATGGTTTTATGAGGATCAAAAGAGACTAGAGGAACCGCGCGCATTGGCGACTGAAGACAATGTAGTCGATTGGGTTCTAAAGTCATGTAAGCTAGAATCAAAAAAAGTTAGCTTTGATGATGCACTCGCAGGGAAATTTTAATGAAAAAAAACCATCTGGACTCTATCAGTCACTTTTCGCCGAATAACCTTGGCTATGTGCCAATGGTTATTGAGCAAAGTGGTCGTGGCGAGCGAGCCTACGATATCTATTCCCGACTTCTCAAAGAGCGCGTAATTTTTCTTGTAGGGCCTATAGACGATATGACTGCCAATGTGGTTGTCGCGCAAATGCTGTTCTTAGAAGCGGAGAATCCTGATAAGGATATATCTTTGTATATCAATTCCCCAGGCGGCTCAGTAACTGCTGGAATGGCTATTTATGACACGATGCAATTTATTAAACCAGATGTAAGCACACTGTGTATTGGTCAAGCTGCAAGTATGGGCGCCTTATTGCTGACTGCTGGAGCAAAAAAGAAGCGCTTTTGTCTGCCCAATTCACGCGTCATGATTCACCAGCCATTAGGGGGTTTTCAAGGTCAGGCGTCTGATATAGAGATTCATGCAAAAGAGATTTTGTTCCTTAAAGAAAAATTAAATGCAATTCTTTCTAAACATACAGGTCAACCACTAGATAAGATTTCGATTGATACTGATCGTGATAATTTTATGAGTGCTGAAAATGCCGTTGACTACGGTATGGTTGACGAGGTTATCGCTAACCGCTAATTTGTTTAACAAAACGAGTTGATATGGCTGATAAAGATAAAGAGAAATCACTTTTCTGTTCCTTTTGCGGAAAGAATCAAACCGAAGTAAAGAAATTAATTGCAGGCCCTTCTGTTTTTATTTGTAATGAATGTGTCGACTTATGCAATGACATTATCATTGAAGAATCAAAACAACATCAGGTTGAAACCGATAAAACAGATTTTGATCTCCTCACACCACAACAATTATTCGATAAATTAGGTGAATATGTGATCGGTCAAAGTGAGGCCAAAAAAAGTTTAGCGGTAGCAGTCTATAACCACTATAAACGCCTTAAAGAATTCGATCTGGATGATTCTCTCAATGAGGTCAAAATTGCTAAGAGCAATATTCTATTCATTGGCCCCACAGGATCAGGTAAAACTTTGCTAGCACAAACACTTGCTGATCTTCTTCAGGTACCCTTTGTTATTGCCGATGCAACGACCTTAACCGAAGCCGGCTATGTCGGTGAAGATGTTGAGAATATCATGCAAAAGTTATTGCAAAAATGTGATTATGATATTGAAAAGGCGCAAAAAGGTATCGTCTACATAGATGAGGTTGATAAGATTTCAAGAAAATCAGACAACCCTTCAATTACCAGAGACGTTTCGGGTGAGGGTGTTCAGCAAGCTTTATTAAAATTAATTGAAGGAACAACGGCATCCGTACCTCCTCAAGGTGGTCGTAAGCATCCAAACCAGGAGTTTGTTCAAATTGATACTACAAATATCCTATTTATTTGTGGTGGAGCTTTTGATGGCTTAGAAAAAATAATTCAACAAAGAACAGAAAAAAATAGCATTGGTTTTGGAGCAGAGGTTTTTAATAAAAATGATGTAAAAAACTATACTAATTTAGTACGCATGGTTGAACCTGAGGATTTAATTAAATTTGGCTTAATACCAGAATTTATAGGTCGATTACCAGTGATTACTACCCTTGATTCTTTAGATAAAGATGCCTTAATGGAGATTTTACTCAAACCAAAAAATGCATTAACGAAACAATTTAAAAAACTGTTTCTTATGGAAAATGTAGATTTAGAATTTAGAGACGACGCATTAAATGCTATTGCCGAGAAGGCATTAGAGAGAAAATCTGGTGCACGAGGACTACGATCTATTATTGAAGTTGCCCTAAAGCAAATAATGTTCGATATTCCTAGTGTTTCTAATCTTGAAAAAGTGGTCATTGACAAAAATGTTATTTTAAAAAAACATGAGCCTTACATGATTTTCTCTGAATCAAGAAAAGAGCAGTCCAAGCAAAATTAACCTTGTAATTTTATACATCGACCTCATAATGTAATTGAGCAAAACTAATTAAAAAAATAATGAAAAAAATAATCACACAAATATTACCGATGCTTCCTTTGAGAGATGTTGTGGTATACCCCCATTTAGTTATCCCTTTATTCGTTGGTAGAGATAAGTCAATTGCTGCAATTGAAAAAGCAAACAATGGCGATAAGAAAATATTCTTAGTTGCGCAAAAGTCAGCTGATAAAGATGAGCCCGATGCATCGGATCTATACCATACGGGAACGATAGCAACCATTTTACAGATGCTTAAGTTACCTGATGGCACGGTTAAAGTCCTTGTCGAGGGAGTTGATAGAGCTAATATTGAGAAGCTACATGTTGAGGGTGAGTTTTGGACATCTGAAATAACCGTAATTGAATCGCAAGAAAAAAAAGATAAAAAAACCTTAGCATTTATGCGGTCTATTTTTTCTCAGTTCGACCAATACGTAAAATTAAATAAAAAAATTCCACCTGAGATACTTACCTCGCTTACAGGTATAACTGAGCCTGGAAGAATGGCAGATTCCATTGCTGCAAATTTGACTTTGAAGATTGATAAAAAGCAGCAAATTCTTGAAACATTTGATGTTAGACAGCGTTTGGAAATACTGTTGAATATCCTTGAATCAGAAATAGACATTCTACAGGTTGAAAAGCGTATTCGTGGCAGAGTAAAGCGTCAGATGGAAAAATCACAGAGGGAATATTATCTAAATGAGCAAGTTAAGGCGATCCAAAAAGAATTAGGGGAGCAAGATGAAAATGCCGATATTGAAGAGCTTGAGAAAAAAATTAGAGAACACTCAATGTCAAAGGAAGCAGAAGAGAAATGCTTATCCGAACTACGAAAATTAAAAATGATGTCACCCATGTCGGCTGAAGCTTCTGTCGTGCGAACTTACATTGAAACTATTTTAAACCTCCCATGGAACAAGAAAACAGACATTAATCAAAATCTAAATAATGCTGAGATAAGTCTTGATGCAGATCATTTTGGTTTAGATAAGGTGAAAGAAAGAATAGTTGAATATTTAGCTGTTCAAAATAGGGTGGGTAAGTTAAAAGCCCCTATCTTATGTCTTGTGGGACCTCCTGGAGTTGGAAAAACATCACTTGGGCAAAGTATTGCGAAAGCAGTTAATCGTAAATTTGTACGCATGGCTTTAGGTGGAGTAAGGGATGAGGCCGAGATAAGAGGCCATAGACGGACGTACATTGGTTCAATGCCAGGAAAAATTCTGCAAAACATGACGAAAGTCGCTGTGAATAATCCACTATTCTTGTTAGATGAAATAGATAAAATGGGACAAGATTTTCGTGGTGACCCATCTTCGGCGCTTCTTGAAGTGCTTGATCCTGAACAAAATCATACCTTTGCAGATCATTATGCAGAGATTGAGTACGATTTGTCGGATGTCATGTTTGTTGCTACAGCTAACTCGATGAATATTCCAGAACCATTATTAGATCGTATGGAAATTATTCGTCTAGCAGGTTATACAGAGCAAGAGAAATTAAATATCGCCATAAAGTATTTGATTCCAAAACAATTAAAAAGTAATGGCCTTAAACATTCGGAATTAAAAATTTCTGAAAGTGCTGTTAGAGATATTATTCAGTATTACACACGTGAAGCTGGTGTTAGAAAGCTAGAGCAAGAAATAGCTAAAATTTGCCGCAAAGCAGTTAAACAGCTGTCAACGAAGAAAAAAATACGTAAAATTTCTGTCACATCAAGAAATATTAATGATTTTCTCGGTGTAAGGATTTTTGATATTGGCCTTGCAGCGAAAAAAAATCAAATTGGCCAGGTAACAGGACTGGCCTGGACACAAGTTGGTGGTGAACTACTAACCATTGAATCGGTGGTCTTACCTGGGAAAGGAAAGACTATCTTAACGGGCAAGTTGGGCGATGTGATGCAGGAATCGATTCATGCGGCTTTAAGTGTTGTCAGAAGCCGGGCAGAGAAGTTTGGCATTGATAATACTTTTCATGAAAAAAAAGACATTCATATTCATTTTCCAGAGGGGGCAACGCCCAAGGATGGACCTAGTGCCGGTATTGGCATTACCACATCGATCTTATCGTCACTCACAGGAATTAGTGTTCGATCTGATGTAGCCATGACAGGGGAAATCACACTTAGAGGTGAAGTTTTACCCATTGGCGGATTAAAAGAAAAACTCTTAGCCGCACACCGTGGCAATATTAAAAAAGTTATTATTCCTGAACAAAATTTGAAAGATTTAGTTGATATTTCTGACGACATAAAAGCAGATTTAGAGATCATTCCGGCAAGATGGATCGATCAGGTTTTAGAAGTTGCATTGACAAGAAACCCTGAAGATAAAACTAGTAAAAATAAGATTAAACCGACAACAAAACCCAAGAATATTGTTCAGGTTGATAAGTCAATTACCCACTAGTTTTTCTCATTATTACTAGCATTGCACTAAACATTATTGTAAAATTGCGTGTTCGAAATTAAGCACATGGGTGCTTAGCTCAGTTGGTAGAGCGTCGCCCTTACAAGGCGAATGTCGGCGGTTCGACCCCGTCAGCACCCACCAGTTAGGAGTGGTAGTTCAGTTGGTTAGAATACCGGCCTGTCACGCCGGGGGTCGCGGGTTCGAGTCCCGTCCACTCCGCCAATTTAAATAGGCGAATTGCAATTCGCCTTTTTAATTTATTAGAACTATGCAATTTTTTTGAAGTCTGTAACTTGAAGTTATATGGAAGATAAATGCTAGAAGCAATTAGAAATAACAAAGATTCAAAACTTGCAAAGATCATATTGGCAATAATCATTGTGCCTTTTGCTCTCTTTGGCATTGATTCGTACTTAAGCTCGTTGGGCACCAATGCTTACGTTGCCAAAGTTAACGGTAAAGAGATATCGTTACAGCAATATCAAAGAAATTTTTCTACGATTCGCGAGCAGATGGCAGATCCGAATGCCGACCCAGCTATTTTTGATAGTCCAGAATTTAAAAATGCCGTTTTAGAAAATCTCATTTCTGCAGAGTTAGTCAATCAGGCGATCAATGAATTTGGATTCGCCATAAGTGATCAACAACTGCGTGATTATATAGTGGGCATGCCTGATTTTCAGATTGGCGGTAAGTTCTCCCAAGAGAGGTACGATGAAATAGTTCGCTACAACAATATTAGCCCCAAACAGCTTGAAGAAAAAATCCGAGCAGACCTAGCAGGCCAGCAAATTAGAGATTCTTTAAAAAATCTTGTGTATGTTCCTAATGAAGAAATACAGCCCTTAGTGGACTTAGCTTATCAAAAAAGAGATATCAACTTATATGAAATCTATTTGGATGATTATGAAGAAAAAATTAAACCCACAGATAAGGAATTGCAATCTTTTTATGAGGAAAACCAATCTTCTTTCATAAGGCCTGACCAAGTTAAAATAAATTTTATTATTTATTCTGTGGCAGGATTAGTTCCAAAAACTAAGGTAAGTGATAGCGAAGCTAAAGAATTTTATGAAGCAAACAAAGATCTTTACCAAGGAGATCAACAAAGACGCGCTAAACATATTTTGTTTTCTTTCAAATCTGAAATGACTGAGAATGAAAAACAACAAATCAAAGAAAAAGCTCTAAGTACGCTTAATGATTTAAAAAAGAACCCAAAACTTTTTGATACAAAAGCCAAAGAGTTGTCACAAGACCCTGAGTCTGCAAAGCGTGGTGGTGATCTTGGTTTTTTCTCGAGAGGAGCTATGGTAAAACCTTTTGAAGATAAAGTTTTTACAATGAAGAAAAATCAAATTTCAGATTTGGTTGAAACAAACTTTGGCTACCATATTATTATGTTAACTGATATTAAAGGCGAAGAGGTTACCTTTGAATCAGTGCAGGCACAAATTAAAGGTGAGTTGCTCTATGGTAAAGCGCTAGAAGAGTATGCGACAAATGCAGAAGAATTTAATAATACTGTGTATGAAAATTCAGCTGACCTTAAGTTGGCTGCTGAAAAATATGGGTTAGAGATTCAGTCAAGTGAATGGTTGTCAATTGAGGATGCCAGGCGCTTTTTTAACAACGATGCCTTCGCTAACTCTATATTTAGTCAAGATTCTATAGATGGTAAAAGAAATATTCCTGCCTTAGAGGTTTCGCCAAATAATCTTGTATCCGCTCGTGTGGTCGATTTCAGAGCATCAGACCAGGAATCTTTTGATAATGTGAAAGACAAGATTAAAACTTTTTTAATCAAACGCGATAGTCAAAAGTTAATTATTGAGGAAGGTAACCAACTGGTTGAAGACTTAAAATCGGCGAAAACGAAAGTGGAGTGGATAGATAAATTAACATTAGATCGAGTTGATAAACAAGGCTTGTCCGATCCCTTGGTAAACAAGATCTTTCAGATTAATGCTTCCTCATTGCCTGCCTATGAAGGTTTTTATGATACTCAAGGGCAATACTATGTGATCAAGTTAAACAAGGTTATTGATGAAAAAGTTGATGACGAGCTTTCAGTCGATTTATATCGAGATGAATATGAAAAGGCAATTAAGGAAGCTGTGCAGGCAGCCTACATTGATGACTTACGGTCTGAAGCTGAGATTAAAATAAACTCAAAATTGTTAAACTAGTCAATTGAGCCGGCTGCTGTGATATTCATGCCACCATCGACGTAAGTTATTTCACCCGTTATACCTGATGCTAAATCACTGCATAGAAAAGCAGCAGCATTACCTACTTCCTCTATAGTTACATTTCTTTTTAAAGCCGCATGTTTCTCATTAAACCCATACATCTTATCGAAATTTGCAATTCCAGATGCCGCAAGTGTCTTTATTGGACCCGCCGAAACGGCATTAACACGAATACCTTTTTGACCAAGACTATGTGACATGTACCTCACATTTGCCTCTAAACTGGCCTTAGCTAAACCCATGACGTTGTAATTAGGCATTGTCCTCTCAGCACCTAAATAACTCACGGTTAACAATGCAGCATTTTCATTTAGATAGGGTAAGGCGGCTTTGGCTAATGCTGTAAAGCTATAAGAGCTAATATCATGCGCAATTTTAAAATTTTCACGTGTGGTTTGTTCAACAAAATCACCAGATAAGGCTTCTTTTGGAACAAATGCAATCGAATGTACCAGCACATCAAATTTTTGCCAATGCTCAGCGAGGAGGGGGAACAAATTATTTATTTGCTCATCACTCGCAACGTCGCAAGGTAATACTATAGAGGAATTAAAATTGGCAGCTAATTTCTCAACTCGCCCTTGATGTTTTTCCATTTGACAGGTAAACGCGAGTTCTGCCCCTTGCTCATACATCGATTGAGCAATACCGTAAGCAATTGAACGATCACTCAATAATCCAAGAATTAATACCTTTTTGTTTTTTAGAAAACTCATATAGGCCTTTCTATTTGTTTTTATTCTTTGGATCTAAGATATCTCTTAATCCCTCTCCGAGCAAATTATAACCCAATACGGTAAACAAAATTGCTAGGCCTGGAAATAAAGATAACCACCAAGCAAATTGAATATACTCTTTGCCATCCGTCAATATATTTCCCCATGAAGCTGTTGGTGCTTGCACCCCAAGGCCTAAAAAACTTAGTCCGGATTCAACTAGCACGGCACTAGCAATGCCAAGCACAGAACTGACAATAACTGGGGTTAGGCTGTTAGGCAGCAAATGTGAGAAGATAATTTTAAAGTCGCTTGCTCCCATTGTTTCAGCAGCTAAGACAAATTCTCTTTGCCGTAAACTAAAAAACTCTGCTCTGACAAGACGGGTGACACCCATCCAAGAAGTAAGGCCAATAACAATCATAATGTTCCATATGGATGGCGTTAGAAATGCAATGACAGCCAATATTAAAAAAAATGTTGGAATTGACAACATGATATCAACCAATCGCATGATTAATGAATCTACCCAGCCACGATAAAAGCCAGCCACAGAGCCTAATATGATACCGATAAGTGTGGCAATGCCGACCGCGACAAAGCCCACCAGCAGTGATATTTGTGCGCCGAATAGCATTCTTGAGAAAACATCTCTACCCAGTCCGTCAGTGCCCATAATATGATTTGTATTAGGCGCTACAAGAATTGAATCAATATCAATATAGTTTGGATCATACGGAGCAATTAGGGGGGCAAATATAGCCAAGAATAAAATGGTGATGATAATGATTAGGCCGGATAGCGCCAAAGGATTACGAAAAAAAATCATCATCGCACTAAGCCTTTCCTAACCCGAGGATCAGCCCATGCATAACCCAGGTCGGCAAGAAGATTTCCGATCAATGTTAGAAAGGAGCCAATAGTTAAGATACCCATAATTACGGGGAAATCTCGCATCAATACGGCGTCATAAAAAAGTTTTCCCATACCAGGAATTGCGAAGATAGACTCAGCAATTACTGAGCCTCCAATGAGTCCTGGAATTGACAAGCCGACGATAGTAATCAGTGGCAAGATTGCATTTTTTAGAGCATGAACAAATACGACTTTCTTTTCGTTAATTCCTTTCGCACGGGCGGTAGTAATAAAGTCTTGATTGAGTACTTCTAACATGCCATTTCTAACATACAGTGATATGCCAGCAAGACCGCTTAAACAAGAGATGAGAACGGGTAAGATTAAATGTTTGAGTAAATCTAAAATTTGATCAAATTCACTTAAACCGAGATATCCTGGGCTGTGCAATCCAGATATGGGAAGCCATTGGTTGACTACGCCCGTCCAATACATAAGTAACAAAGCTAACCAAAAGCCAGGTATTGCAAATCCAACAAACACAAAAAGGGTGATAGAGCGATCCACCCAAGTATTTTGTCTTACAGACGCTAACGTACCTAAAACAATGGAGATACTGAATATAATAAAGATGCCCAATAAATTTATGAGTAAAGTTATTGGCAGGGCTTCCTGTATGAGGCCTTTGGTAATGTTTCCATTTTTATCTTTTGTTTGCCATAAAACTGGTCGTTGGTGCGAGGAGAAGGAGTTTCCAAAATCAAGCTGACTAATTCGTTTTAACCACAAGCCGTATTGCACAATTACAGGTTTGTCGAGGTTATAAAGCTCCCTCAATTTTTGTCGGGATTCCTCAGAGGCTTTTGGGTTAAAAGCGGCTTCATTTGACGTAATATCACCGGGTGCTAACTGCATAATAAAAAACGAAATAAGACTAATGCCAATAAGCATAGGAATCATCCACAAAATTCTTTTTATTAAGTATTTAAACATTATTGGACCGCTAACTCATTTCTTCTTAAGCTCTGTGGGATAAACCACTCATAACTATTTTGGTAAATTCCTGCCGGTGGTGCGGGTTTTTTAATTCCCTGGACGCGCTTGTTGATTGCAGATAAACCATAACCCGCATACAAATAGACAATGGGCGAGTCCTCAAGAAGTAATTTTGAAAACTCATGATAGATTTCCTCTCTTTTATCATTATCTAACTCACGTCGGCCAAGCTCTAATAATTCATCTACCCTTGGATTTTCATAACCAACAAAGTTAAATTGCCCTGGGCCTTGTTGTGATGAATGCCAGATATTGAATTGGTCTGGATCAAGCGACAAGCTCCATCCTAAAACAACAGCTTTAAAATCTCCTGTTTTAATAAATCGATTAATAAAGCTAGCCCACTCAAGGACTCTTATTTTAACGTCAATACCGATCTCTTTTAATCTTCGCTGCACTAATACCGCTGTCATCTCGCGCTGCTTATTTTGATTCGTTAAAATCTCAAATTCAAATGGCTTACCATCTTTTACTAATATCCCCGCTGGATTTCTTTCATAACCTGCCTCTTTGAGTAAAGCAAGCGCTTTACTGGGATCATAGGGGTAGGGAGATAAGCTTTCATTATTCCATCGTGTACCTGGTTTATAGGGGCTGGCAATAGCCTCTCCGAGGCCTAATAACACCCCCTTAATTATTTCCTCTTTATTGATGGCGTAATTCATGGCCTGCCTCACCTTTGGATCGTTAAAAGGGGCTTGTTTTAAGTTAAAGCCGAGATAGGTGTACCCATTCCCCAATTCTTTGTATAAGCCTATTTTTTGTTTTAAATCTTCACGTGAGGGAAAAACCCGTTGATATTGAATTGGATTGATATTCATCAAATCAATATTATCCGCAATAAGTTCAAGAAATTGTGAGGAGGTGTCCGGGATTATCCTGGAAGTTAACTTCTCAATGAGGGCTTGACCCTGAGTACTATTCTTATTTCGCTTGAGCGTGACTTGTTGCCCGTTAATCCATTGATCCAGCTGATAATAGCCAGAACCTGTAGGTTTCCTTGAAAAAAAAGTATTATTGATGTCTTCATCTTTAAGCACATGTTTGGGTAAAATTTGTAGTGAGGCCCAAGTATCAAGGGCGGGGGCATAGTTTTGCTCGTAGGTTACCGTAAATGTTTGTTTGTTAGGTGTTTGTGCATCTTTGACTAAAAGATAATCTGACGCATAAGGAGTTCGGGTATTTGGATCGGTCACTAATCTCCAAGTAAATAAAACATCGTCACTTGTTAAGGGTGTACCGTCAGCCCAAAACAGATTCTCTTTCAGTTTAAACGTAATTGTTTTTTGGTCATCGGATATTATCCATTGACTAGCTAACTCGGGAGCATGATTTAAATTTTCATCATATTTAATTAATGTATTAAATATGTTTGCTGCAATCGCCGATGAAGCAGAATCACCAGCAATCATGGCGACTAAATTACTTGGCTCACCTATCATCGCGTTAATGATCTCTCCACCTTCTTCAGTTAAATAATTATCTTTATAATCAATAATTTGGTCTGATTCTTTAGAGCAACTTATTAATAAAAAAAAGCTAATAATGGGGAGAAAAAAAATAATTTTATTATTAACCATACTATTTAGGTATATCAAGAATGTCGCCGGCTCGAATTCGCGTTGACCTTAACTCATTGAATTCCATTATGTCCTTCACTGTAACCCCATAAAGACCAGCAATTTCACTTAAGGTTTCACCCTTTTCAATTCGGTGCGTTTCAATAGTTTTGTAATCAATCATCCCCCCAGAGGCGGTTGGAAACTTGGTTGCATCATTATCTTGATTTGGAATGATCATAATATGTTTACTGCTAAAGCGTTTATTTATACTTACTTGATTGACGCGCGCTAAAAATCTTGCGTCAACTTTAAATTTTTTCGCAATTAATTTGAGTCGCTCCCCTTTAGAAGGTTTATAGACTGTCCAATTCGAGAGGGGCTCTGTTTTTTGATAAAGCTGCGTATTAAATTTTTCAACAGAATAATTAGGTAATAGGATTATTTGTTCGCCACCATGATTAGATTTGATGATGGGTCGATTGTGTTCTGCGTTAAGAAGTTGAAATTCCTCTAATGGAATATCAGCAAATTTGGTAGCCACTTCGACATCGATCTGATCTGGAACAGTCACTTCCGCAAAGTAGGGTTGGTCATATATTTCCTGCCTCGTAAGTCCGTACTTTGCAGGGTTTTTGATGATATTGCTAATGGCTAATAATTTTGGCACATAATTTCGTGTTTCCATCGGCACATTTAAGCTGTAAAAATCAGTTCCACGCTTGTACCGTTTATTTTTTTTTATTTGGCGACCAACGCAACCCTCACCACAATTGTATGCAGCCAACGCATGTTCCCATGTTCCAAACTCTTCATAAAGTTTCTCTAGGTAATCTAGTGCAGAGTCCGTTGCATTAATTACGCTGCGGCGATCATCCCGCCACCAATCTTGCTCTAATCCATAAAGCCGACCGGTAGATGAAATAAATTGCCATATCCCTACAGCCTTTGCTTTCGATTTTGCAAGAGGATTGTAAGCACTTTCAATCATAGGTAATAGAGCTATTTCGGTGGGCATATTTCTTTTTTCAACTTCATTTAAAACATGATAAAGATAACGTTCAGATCGCAAAATCATACGATTAAAATATTCTGGGTGCGTCGCATACCAGTTTTCATGTCGTGCCAGTCGCTTTAAACCCTTTTTGCTTGGTGTGGTCGTGAGCTTATAGCCACTTATCAAGCGATTCCATATACTCTTTGCAGGAACAAATGCCTTTTCTGCGATTAAATCGGCCTCTTCTTTTTCGGCCTCCATTGATGCAGGAAGGGGGGTGACAAGTACCTCATCCTTAAGGATAATTATTTCATCACCCTTAGCATTTGTTACCGCCTGCAAGGGTGCTGAAAAACTTAAGATGAGAAATAAATAAAATGGGTAAATAATCTTAAAATGCATCTTTTTTTAGCCTATATTCTTTGAACTGATCAACGTCTTGAGCTAAAAAAAAGGGATTTGTTTTTAACTCGTCTTCTATAGATGATGGCAGGGTTAATGATAGATCCTTACATGCTTCATAACGCTCATGTATAAGTTTGTTGTTCTTGCAGACAGTCATGGCAAATTTTATATTGTTAAGCGTATACTCATGTGCACAAAAAACTTTCGTTGCGGGGTGAAGTCTTTTTAATTTTTTTAATGAAGAATACATTTGTTCATAGGTCCCCTCAAACAGGCGACCACATCCACAAGCAAATAATGTATCGCCACAAAATAAATTTTTTTCATCAAGATAGACAATGTGATCAAGGGTATGACCAGGAGTTTCTAATACAGAATAATGAAGATTGATTCTCTCAATTAAAAAACTATCTCCATCTTTAACAGCCGTAAATGGGAAATCAAGGTTAGAATTTTTTGGTGCAAAAATTTGTATATCAGGAAAGGTATGCAATAGCTCTTTGACCCCTCCGATGTGGTCATGATGTTTATGGGTAATCATGATAGCGCAGAGCGTCACCTGCTTTGCTTTAATAAAATCGAATACAGGCTTAGCCTCGCCAGGGTCTACAACCACCAGAAGCTGTTTATTAGAGATTGCCCAGATATAATTATCTTGGAAGGCTCTAATTGGTTCGATTTTAGCTATTAAATTGCTTGAATGTTCTATAATCATTGAGTATTAAAGTTTACTATGAAAACAGCTGATATTTTTAATTTATGACATGGTTCAATTCAACTGCTGGAAAATCACTCCTTGAGCTTGAGGCGTCAATAGTTCAATCCTTTCTGGAAGAGAAGTTTGGCTATTATGCATTGCAAATTAATTTTCCTGAATTTAATTTTTTAAGCACGTCACGTATTAAAAATCATTTATTTAGCGATGGTAATAGAAAAAATATTGATTTTCTGGTTGAGGCATTACCTTTTGATAGTGACAGCCTTGACCTTGTTGTTTGCCCCCATCTTTTGGAACAGATCAAAGACAAGCAGCAATTTTTTGATGAACTCTACCGTATTGTTATTCCTAATGGTTATTGTTTGCTATGGTCTTTTAATCCATTTAGTTTTGCAGGTATTCGACATTCTGTTGGTTTTGATAATAATTTTCCCTGGAATAGCAATTTTATGTCCTCAAGTTTTTGTCAGCAATTACTTAAGAGTAGAGGTTTTGTCATTGAGGAAGCAAAGATTTTTAATTACCAGCCTATTTTTTTTGATGATAAAGATTTTTATTCGCCATTTTTTGAATCTATTGGCGATCGCTGGTTTCCTTTGTTAGGAAATGTATACTGTATTTTGGCAAGGAAGGATGTGCCAGGCATGACTCCAATTAAACCAAAATGGAAAAAAGAAAAGAGCACGCGTGCTGTGACAAATAAAACATGATTAGAATTTATACAGATGGAGCATGCAAAGGTAATCCAGGCAATGGGGGCTGGGGAGCATTAATTCTGCATGAAAAAGAAGCAATTGAGATTTTTGGCGGAGAGACAGAAACCACCAATAATCGCATGGAACTGACTGCGGTGATTAAGGCGCTGGAAAAGATTCAGGGACAAGAGGGTGAGATTGAGGTCTATACAGACTCCACATATGTGCAAAAAGGCATTTCTGAGTGGATCATTAATTGGAAAAGGAATAGTTGGAAATCGAGCAGTAAAAAACCTGTGAAGAACCAAGACCTATGGATTCGCTTGGATCAACTTAAGCAGCAGAAGACTATTGAATGGAAATGGGTTAAGGGACATGCTGGGCATCCAGAAAATGAGCGAGCAGATATTCTTGCGAATAAAGGCGTCGAATCAATCTAATGGCAAAGCAAATATTCTTAGATACAGAGACCACCGGGCTTGATCCAAAACAGGGGCATCGCATCATTGAAATTGCCGCCATAGAATTTAATAACCGCCAACCGACTAATCGTCGATTTCATTCCTACATTAACCCAGAACGAGACATTGACCCAGCGGCGGAGGAGGTGCATGGATTATCGATTGATTTTTTACAGGACAAACCACTTTTTAAAGATGTGGTTAATGACTTCCTCGCTTTTGTGCAGAATTCTGAGGTAGTAATTCACAATGCACCATTCGATGTAGGTTTTATTAATGCCGAGCTAGGTCGGTTAGGGTTAGATAAATTTGAAGAAAACACCATCACCATCACTGATTCGTTGAAATTTGCAAAGGAAATTCGACCTGGACAACGCAACAGTCTTGATGCCTTATGTAAAGCTTTTGATATAGATAATTCATCCCGAACATTGCATGGCGCATTACTGGACGCACAGCTCCTTGGCGAAGTTTTTATTGGTATGACTCGAGGGCAAGAAGCCATTTCGATTGATTTTGTTGAGGATGATAATCACCAAGTCTTTAAAAAAGTTGACCTATCAAAGTTACAGGTTATACAATTATTGCCAGAGGATATCGACAATCATACCGCTTACATTAAAAAGCATGATTTAACAGATTGGTGATAAATTTTTAGAAAGCCTCTGCCCAATTGTTTGGGGTTTCATAGAGCCTAACTTTGATAGGCTTAATCTTATTTGCAAATTTCTCCACAAATTTTTCTTTCAATATCTGTAAGGCTATTTCTGCCATATTTTCAGCGGTTGGCACTTTAGGAAAAATTACCGTCTTATGATTTTTTAGGCTGCCTAAAAACTGAATAACAACATCATCTTTTTCATAAACAATAAAGGCATGATCCCACGGCTCAATAATTGTCTCTTTGATTAATTCCTTCGCGTCTTTAAAATCTATTACCATGCCAAAGTCTGATTTATCCTCCTCTTCAATAATTTCCCCACGCACAGTCACCTCAATTGCATAGCGGTGGCCATGCAAATTCTTGCAACTACTCTTATGGCTGGGGATACGGTGCCCAGCATCAAACTCCATTCGTGTAGTGATTTCCATGTCTAAAGTTTATCAATTGCTTGAATACGAAGCAGTGCAGGTGGATGTGAATCATAAAAGCTCGAATGCAAAGGATCGGGCGTTAGTGTAGAGGCATTGTCTCGGTAAAGCTTCACTAACGATTGTTTCAGATCAGCAGCCTTTGAGAATTTACAGGCATATTGATCCGCCTCGAATTCATTTAATCGCGAATAATAGGCCATGACCGGTCGAATAAAGAAGACAAATAAAGGCGAGACCAGTAAAAATAAAAGTAGGGCATTAGCATCGGTCATGCCAGAGACGCCTAAACCCTCATAAAACCATGGACTTTCTTTTAACAGGCCAAGCACATACAAGCCAACAAAACTGACGATAAACATCAAAATAATCCGCTTTTTAACATGATTGTGATGGAAGTGGCCTAGTTCATGGGCTAGAACCGCCTCAATCTCTTTACCAGTTAACTTTTCAAGCAGCGTGTCGAAGAAAACTATACGTTTTGATTTGCCAAATCCGGTGAAATAAGCGTTACCATGATTGCTTCTTAAAGAACCATTCATGACAAAGAGGCCATTTGATTCAAACCCACATTTTTTTAATAACCTCTCAATTTGTTTCACCAGTGTTGTATTTTTCATGGGTTCAAATTTGTTAAACAGCGGTGCAATGAATATTGGGTAGACCGCTAACATAATAAAATTAAATGCACTAATAAATACCCATAGCCATAGCCACCATAATTCACCAAGGTTACCTATGATCCACAGTGAAAAATACAATACAGGCAAACCAATTATCAACGCCAGAATTGATTGTTTAATTAGGTCAGAAATAAAGATCAGCAGGGTCATACGATTAAAACCAAATTTTTCATCAATCACAAAAGTTTTGTAGAGCCCTAACGGCATCTCAACAATTGAAGACAGCACCATGACACTAATAATTAGGAATGAACCTGCTATGATTGGCGAAAATGAATAATGTGTAAGGTACTGATTTAGCCATTCAATGCCGCCGCCAATAGTAATGAAATAGAGGAAGATTGCTTCAATAATTAATCCAAATACATTTAGCTTTGATTTTGCCACCGTGTAATCTGCTGCTTTTTGATGATCCTTGATTTTAATAATATCTTTAAATGGCGAGGGGACATTTCCACGATGATTGGTTACATGCGCAATGTGCCTTCGTGCCAGCCAAATTTGTGTGAGGGCGGTAAAGATAATTAAGCCGATGATTAGGTAGTTGAATGTTAATGCCATATAATTCTTCAAGATTTAAAAAGTATGTATTTTGAAGCAAAAAGGCCTCTAGAGTAAGTACTTTTTAATCTTTTTAAGCAAAGATAATGGAAATCATGATGAGCAAGAATGACAATAATCTAATTTGGTTAGATATGGAAATGAGTGGCCTTGATGTTGAGCGCGACAAAATTCTAGAGATCGCAGTAGTCGTAACTGACCCACTGCTCAATACTTTGGCTGAGGGACCTGTATTAGTTATTCATCAGGACAGTAAAGTCTTAGAATCGATGGATAGTTGGAATACGGCAACGCATGGCAAGTCAGGGCTTATCGAGAGGGTAAAAAACTCAAAATTATCAGAGTCGATGGCAACCAATCAATTAATTGATTTTTTAAAAAAACATGTTGGCAAAGGAAAATCGCCGATGTGTGGCAACTCAATCTGCCAAGACAGACGCTTTATGGCGAAACACATGCCTGACCTTGAATCATACTTTCACTACCGAAATCTAGACGTCAGCGTGTTTAAAGAGCTTGCCAAACGCTGGAAACCGAACTTAATAGAAGGCTTTAAAAAAAGTGGTAAGCATGAGGCGCTAGCAGATATATTAGAGTCTATTGAAGAGTTAAAGTATTATCGCGAACATTTTTTAAAGTTATGACCCTACCTGTATCACAATTTTTATTATTGGGTTTTGCTGCTGCCTGTGGGGCCTGGTTACGTTATTTTACCGGTCTTTTTATGCACGTTTTATTTCCAACCTTACCAATGGGCACGTTAGTTGTTAATTTGGTTGGGGGCTTTTTAATGGGAATGTCTATCGCTTATTTTGAGAGTATTTCTTCAGCTTCTGAGGATATGCGATTAATTATCAATGTTGGTTTGCTCGGTGGCTTGACGACATATTCAGCTTACACCGCCGAAATATTCAATTTTATTGATAAAGGCGCAATCATGCATGCACTGTTCTTCGCTGCTGCACACATTATTGGCGCCTTAATTCTATGTTTTATCGGGTTTTACTTACTTAATCTTTTTTTACAGTCTTCTTAGCCGGCGTTTTTTTTAGCGCCTTTGGTTTTTTTGGTGCAATAGATTTCTTCGTACCCTTTGTTTCAACTAACTCAATTTGGCCACCATCGTCAGATGCTTTTTCTTTATTCTGCCAAGACGCTTTTTTGCGGGACTTGGGTTTATTGTCGGTTGGTACTTCCTCTACCTTAATTGCTTTTTTCGTTTCGATTAGCTCGATACCGGCTTTATTAAGGTCAAGCTTGGGTAACTTCGCAGAGCGACGTCGAGCAGGTCTTTTCTTTGTTTCTAAAGCGGAGCTGTTATTTTTATCTAACTCAATTGGCTTGTTGACAATGCTTTCGTCTGCAGTTTTAGGGGCTATCGTTTCTGCTGAGTCATTATTTTCCTGTTTCAACTGATTATTTTGATTAGTTGATTCATGACGGGGGTCGCGTTGATTGCGTTTTTTAAAGTTTGATCTTCGATTACGTGGACGGTTCTCACGATTCGGGCGCGCATCTTTTTCTTCTGTTTCATTAGTAACAGATTCTTGTTCTTCATCTACCTGGGTTGTTTGAACCTCATCGATTGGTGTAATAAGATTTTTAAAGAATCCAAAAATAGATTTATTGGATTTATTTTTTTTATTTTTTGACTCTGGAACAATAGCTTTCACAACCGGTTGAAGCCTTTCTTCTTCGCCCTCATTAGTTTCATTAAAGGCCTCTTCTTTTGGAGGCTCAATTGCAGTGTAACTTACCTTGCCTGCTTTTTTAGTAGAGCGATTGAGTTCAAACTTTGGAATTTCAAAATAACGATTTGGAATAATCACAATATCGTTGTTGTATTTCTCTTCCATCTCATTAATGGCTTTTCGTTTTTCATTGAGTATTAATGTCGCGACTTCAACGGGCATTTGTACAGATATCACCTGCTCCTCATCTTTTGAAGCTTCCTCTTGAATTAATCGTAAAATATATAACGCAGTTGACTGTATGTCTCTGACACGACCCGTACCATTGCAACGTGGACATACACCATTGATGGATTCACCAAGACTCGGTCTTAGGCGTTGCCTAGACAACTCAAGTAAACCGAATCTCGAGATGCGCCCAAGTTGTATTCTTGCCTTATCTTGTCGAATGGCATCACGAAGCTGATTTTCTACCTCACGTTGATTTTTTTGATTTTCCATATCGATGAAGTCAATTACCACAAGTCCGCCAATATCGCGCAGCCTTAGTTGTTTTGCTAATTCGTTCGCCGCCTCAACATTGGTATTAAACGCTGTATTTTCAATATCCCTTCCGCGTGTTGAGCGACTGGAGTTTACGTCAACAGATACCAATGCTTCCGTGTGATCAATGACAATAGATCCTCCGGACGGAAGTTGCACTTCACGCAAAAACGCTGATTCAATTTGATTTTCAATATTAAATTTAGAGAATAGGGACGTATCTTCATCATAGAGCTTAATTCTTGCCGCATAATCTGGCATTACATGGCTCATGAATTGATGCGCTTGATCGTAGATAGATTGTTTATCTATTAATATTTCTTCGATATCAGAATGGAAGTAATCACGAATAGCACGGATCACCAAATTACTCTCTTGGTAGATAAGAAAAGAACCATCTTGCGCGTTGGCTGCTGCCTCGATAGCTTTCCATAATTGAGCTAAATAATCGAGATCCCATTGAATCTGTTCGACTGAAGCGCCAATCCCTGCAGTTCGACCAATAACGCTCATGCCTTTATTAACTTTTAATTGGGATAATACCTCTTTGAATTGTGTTCTCTCATCACCCTCAATACGGCGCGAAATACCACCACCATCGTTATTATTTGGCATCAGAACAATATAGCGACCGGCAAGTGATAAATAGCTAGTTAGGGCCGCGCCTTTGTTACCACGTTCATCTTTGGCAACTTGAACAATTATTTCTTGCCCTTCTTTAATTACATCTTTAATCCCAACATCTTTTTTGCGACTCTTTTTAGAATAATATTCCGGGGCTATTTCCTTAAACGGAAGGAAACCATGACGCTCGACACCGTAATTAACAAAAGCGGCTTCGAGGGAAGGTTCAACACGGGTGACAACTGCTTTGTAAATATTGCTTTTTCGTTGTTCTCGATTTCCGCGTTCAAAATCAAGATCTTCTAACTTGTTATCGTTTACAATCGCAACACGCAACTCTTCTGATTGAGTTGCATTAAACAACATTCTTTTCATTACCTTATCTCCAATTTCATGAAGATTTCGATAAAGAATTAACTAAATTGTATAGGTACTATCAGGCGTACTAAGCGCTTCACTTAGTATCACCGCGTTTGATATTTGGTTACGTATTCTTTTACTGTTTTAAAAAAATGGCCCTATTTATTTATTAAATTCTTTTATAAAAATCTTTTTTCTATCTGCTTCTTCACAATGGTGAGCAGAACAAACCTTGAATTCTTTAACGTTATGTATAATTCAGAATAATTATTCTCTTTGTCTCTAAACCAAAGATATCTGAATAGTTGAAGTATAGGATATAAACGATTAAATGAAAACAAAAAAATTATCAGCATGCTAAAAAAAAATGTAACATTTGAAACGATAGAAGAGGATAGCGAAGGGCAAAAAATTGATAATTTTTTGCTAAAGATTTTAAAAAATATTCCCAAAAGTCATGTTTACAAGATTCTCAGAAGCGGCGAAATTCGCGTCAATAAAAAACGCGTCAAAACGGATTATAAATTAAGCTTAGGGGATACAGTTAGAATTCCCCCCTTGTCCCATTCTACTGAAAAAAAATCAGTGACACCGCATGCAACTCAAGTACAAAAACAAAATATACAAGAATGTATTATTTTTGAAGATGACAGTTTAATCGTGTTAAATAAACCTGCTGGTATTGCCGTTCATGGCGGTAGCGGTATTAGTTTAGGTGTTATCGAGCTCTTTCGGCAACTGCGGCCAGAGGCACGTTTTTTGGAATTGGTTCATCGAATTGATAAAGAAACTTCGGGCCTATTGTTGATCGCAAAAAAAAGAAGTGTATTGGTTGCTATGCATGCGATTATCCGCTCCAAACGTTTACATAAAAAGTATTTAGTTATGGTCATGGGACGCTGGTTTAAAAAACAATTGACCGTGGATTTAGACTTAGTGGAAACAAAAAATAGTGAGGGTCAAAAAAAAGTTCGTGTGGCTAACCCAGAAAATAATGAAAAAACGAAACAATCGAAATCTGTTTTTTTTCTTAAAAAAACTTTATCAAATTTTAGTTTGCTTGAAGTTAAATTAATTACTGGACGCACACATCAAATACGTGTTCATCTGGCACATTTAGGGTTTCCCATTTTGGGCGATGAAAAATATGGTGATTACGAATTAAACAAAAAATTAAAAGTGAATGGGGCAAAGCGAATGTTTTTACATGCGATGGAACTCGGTTTTGATCATCCTGTATCAAAAGAAAATATTTTATTGACAGCGCCAGTGCCAAAAGAATTTGCTGAGTTAGAAAGTGGTAATTTATAAATGCATTATGATTTAATCATCTTTGATTGGGACGGGACTCTATCAGACTCCGCTGGCGCCATAGTGAGATCTATTCGTCTTGCTTGTGAAAAGCGCAGCATAGTAACTCCTTCAGAGGGTGCGATGCGTTCAATTATTGGCTTAGGTTTAGATGAGGCTTTCGTTAAATTATTCGACACATTATCCGACAATGATCGAATTCATTTACAAGATTCATTTAGGGAAGCTTACTTAACCATGGTTGATAATATCGTTTTGTTTGATGGCGTGGTCAGTGGAATTAAAATGCTTCATCATCAAGGCTTTAAACTTGCAGTGGCGACAGGAAAAAGTCGACGAGGTTTAGATAATGCGCTTCGTAAGGCTAATCTAACCGATTATTTTTCGGTCACTAAAACGATGGACGAATGTTTTTCCAAACCGCATCCACAGATGATCAATGAGATTTTGGATCAACTGATGATCGAAAAAGAGAAAGCACTTATGGTTGGTGATTCAAGTTTTGATCTTGAAATGGCAAGCAATGCAAGTATTGATTCAGTTGCAGTAGCTTACGGCTCTCAAGAACCTGCAGAATTACAAAACTACCATCCGAGACAAATTATCCATAACCCACATGATTTATTTGATTGGCTGAGAATTCATGGCTGAGTGCATTGAAATTTTAAAAGAGCAATTTTTGCATGATTCCGCTACAGTAAAATTTTATTTCGCCATGAATAATAAAAAAAAATCTGGTTTTGTAGTAAAAAAAGATGAGCAATTTTTTGTTTACCTAAACGAGTGCCAACACTTAGAAGTCGAGCTTGATTGGCAGGAAAACGAATTTTTTGAGGAAGAAAAAAAGTATATAGTGTGCGCTACCCATGGCGCACTCTATGAACCGAGTTCTGGATTATGTATTTCAGGACCTTGTATAGGTGCGCACTTAAAAAAAATTGCATATACTGAAACTTCTGACAAGATCATTATTAACCTTGAGGATTAAATTAACGTGGCCGAACAAAAAAAAGAAAATAACGAACAAAAAGTGTTGAGTAAATTTGCTGAAGCGGCATTCATTGAGCAAAGACGCAGTCGTCGCTGGGGTATTTTCTTTAAAACATTAACTTTTGCCTATCTTTTTTTATTGCTTATCATTTTTTATCGTGGCGCGGACCCAGCAGCTGAAGCTACGGGAGAATTTAGCGCCTTGATTTCTATGAACGGTATTATTAGTGATCAAATGGAAATAAATGCAAATGATGTAAAAGCTAGCTTAAAAAACGCTTATGCTAACCCTGGGACGAAGGCAATAATTATGGCAATTAATAGCCCGGGAGGCAGCCCTGTTCAATCTGGCATGATTAATGATGAGATCAAAAAATATAAAAGCTTAAGGCCAGAAATTCCGGTTTATGCTGTTGTGGAGGATATTTGTGCATCTGGTGCCTATTACATTGCTGTTGCAGCAGATGAAATATTTGTTGATAAGGCAAGCATTGTCGGTTCAATTGGGGTAAGACTCGATCAATTTGGATTTGACCGGGCAATCGCTAATCTTGATATTGATAGAAGGTTGATAACTGCAGGAAAAGACAAAGCAATGCTCGACCCATTCTTGCCATTGAATCCAAACCATAAAAAACATTTGGAAGAATTGTTGGCTGAGGTGCATCAACAATTTATTACTGTAGTAAAACAAGGGCGGGCCGGAAAATTGTCACTGAATGATGATGTTTTTTCTGGACTTTTTTGGAACGGCGAACGCGCCATCCATTTAGGCCTGGCTGATCGTTTGGGTAATGTTGATTTTGTTGCTAAAGAGGTTGTTGGGTTTGAAGATATTGTCGATTTTACCACTTACGAGTCATTTGCTGATCGTTTTGCTAAGAAATTAGGTGCCGGTATAGGCTTTGCCTTTGAAGCGACATTGATTAAATTATTGACTAATAATTATTATTTAAATTAATTACTTATCTATTTTTTTTAAAGTTATTTATTAAATTGTTTGTTGAAGAATCAAAGGCGGTTGTGTCACGATTGACGTTAAGTTCTGGAAGTACCAAGTTGGCGATTTGTTTGCCATATTCCACACCCCATTGATCAAATGAATTTATATTCCAAATAACGCCTTGCACAAAAATTTTATGTTCGTAGATAGCCAGCAGGGACCCAAGTGTTTTTGGATTTAATTCCTCAAAAATAATTGAGTTTGAGGGACGATTACCCTGAAAAGATTTATGTTTTACTAAATGCTCCAGTTCACCATAATCTTCTTCAGTTGGAAAAAGCTCTCTGCGCACTTCGTCTTCAGTTTTACCCATCATCAGCGCTCTTGTTTGTGCAATGAAATTGGAGATTAATACTTTATGATGCTTATCTGCGTCGCTATTAGGGCGATATTGGGATTTTATCGGCATGATAAAGTCTGTGGGAATAATATCTGTACCCTGATGTATTAATTGATAGAAGGCATGCTGACCGTTGGTGCCGGACTCTCCCCACACAATTGGACCAGTATGCACTGACACATGTTCGTCATCTCGCCCGATAAATTTACCATTACTTTCCATATCAGCTTGCTGTAAATATGAGGGTAATAATGATAGGCCTTGGTCATACGGCAGGATAGCAAGTGTGTTGTACTCAAAGAAATTAATATACCAAATACCAATCATGGCCAATAGCACAGGGATATTTTTCTCAAGTGGCGCATCAAGGAAATGTTGATCCATCTCATGCGCACCTGATAAGAGCGCTTCATAATGATCCATGCCCAAATACACGGCTATGGCTAAGCCAATGGCTGACCATAGAGAGTAGCGACCACCTACCCAATCCCAAAATTCAAACATATTCTCCACATCAATACCAAACTCACTGACGGCACGTTTATTTGTCGAAACAGCGACGAAGTGCGCTCTTATGGCAGCTTTATCATTACCAAAATGTGTAAGCAGCCATTCACGCGCCGTTGCTGCATTAGTCATGGTTTCCTGTGTGGTAAATGTTTTGGAGGCAACAATAAACAGAGTTGTTTCAGGGTCACATTGCTGTAAAGCTTGTGCGATGTCTGCGCCATCGACGTTGGAAACAAAAATAGGGGTTAATTCAGGATGTCCAAAGGCTTTGAGTGCCTGACAAACCATCGCCGGTCCCAAATCAGAGCCACCAATACCAATATTCACAATGGTTTTAATTTTTTTGCCAGTAAAACCTTGCCATTTTCCGCTACGCACAGCATTGGAAAAATTCGTAATTTGCGCGCGAACTTTTTTGATAGCAGGCATGATGTCAACACCATCGACTAAAACGGGTTTATTTGATTGATTTCTGAGTGCGGTATGCAGCGCTGCCCGATTTTCAGTAAAGTTGATTTTTTCACCGGTAAAGAGTTTCTCACGCCATTGCGTCAAGTTTGCCTCGTTCACCAGGTCGATTAATAATTTTAATGTTTCGTTGGTAATCTTATTCTTTGAGTAATCAACAATAATATCGTTAAATTTAAGATGCAACTCATCAAAACGCTGAGGGTTTTGAGCAAAAAAGTCTCGCATGTGTGATGCTTGAATAGATTGGTGGTGCTCGACTAGTTTTTTCCAAGCAGTACTGTCTGTTATTGCCGTCATTCAGATATATCTGTAATAATTTTTTAGAACCGCTATTGTAGCAAACTATTGTAAAATTTAATTCATTTATGTTGCTCAATTGCCCATAAAATATGCTCTTGAACAAGCGCCGAGGTTGATGGGAGTCGTTTTTTTAGTAACGTTAAAATAGTGTGTGATTTGGGGGCATTACCTAATCCAATGGCAACATTTCTTAACCAGCGTTCATGACCAATACGGTAAATAGCACTGCCGGAAAAAAACTGTTTAAATTCTGCTTCGCTGAACTTAAAACAATCCTCCAATGAAAGTTGGTGTAAATTATTTCGCACATGAAAATCATTTTCTTTGGTAATTTTTGCATACTTATTCCATGGACAAATTATCTGGCAATCATCACAGCCATATATTCGATTGCCTATGGCCTTTCTAAATTCCAATGGAATACTCGTTTTATGTTCTATAGTTAAGTAGGAAATGCATCGTCTTGCATCGAGCTTGTAAGGCGCAATAATGGCTTTCGTGGGGCAGATATCAATACAGGCTGAACAACTGCCGCAGTGGTTGCTGGTAGCTGAATCAACGGGTAGTTTTACGTTGATGTAGATTTCACCGAGAAAAAACCAAGAACCATGATTTTTGTTTAGTAATAAGGTATGTTTGCCACGCCAACCAAGACCTGCTTTTTCTGCTACACCAACTTCTAAAACAGGGGCACTGTCAGTAAATATGCGTGTTTTAATGACCTCATGATGATCTTCCGCTTCAATTTTAAGACATAACTGCTTTAGTTTTTTCTTTAATACCTTGTGATAATCACGACCTAGGGCATACCTTGATACATAGGCCTGTTTTTTATTTTTTAACATTTGCAATAAATTCTCTTGCATGGGAAGGTAATCTAGGCGACAGGCGATTATTGTTTTTGTTTGCTCCATTAATTTTTCGGGATGAAATTTGAATTCTTTATGCCGCTCAAGATAGCCCATCTCACCATGAAAATTATTGGCAAGCCAATCATGATAATTTTTTTTCTGCGCTTGCAATTTTGTATCTGAAATGCCTATTGCATTAAAACCTAATTCTTTTGCCCAAAATCGAATTTTTTTCTTTAAATCATCTGAGTTTAATTTATCATTCATAGAAAAAAATAATAAACTAATTACATGGCAATTGAAAAAACAATATTCTTAAAAGATCTTAATGAAACAAATAGTTTTGGAAAAAAATTAAGCGCGTTGCTAAAACCAGGTGATTTGATTTATTTAAGCGGTGACCTCGGCAGTGGCAAAACAACATGCGTAAGAGCCATGCTTCAGGGCTTGGGCTTTGAAGGCAAGGTGAAGAGCCCCACCTACAGCCTGTTTGAACAATACGAATTTGATTTTACTGTCAATCATTTTGATTTATACCGTTTTAAGTCGCCGCAAGAATGGGAAGACGCAGGTTTTAGTGAATTTATTAATACTGAGGATGTCACAATTATAGAGTGGCCTGAAATGGCCAAAGGAATATTGCCCGGACCTGATTTGTTACTAAATTTTTTTCATCATGATGACCTATCGAGAAATATGACAATAAGCAGCTTATCTAAACGAGGGGATGAATGTTTACAATACCTCAGCTAAGCTTCTTCTTTTTTTTGCTCCTCTGTAACTTACCAGCTTTCGCTGCAGATGATATTGTTGCTACGCGTATTTGGCCATCGCCCGAATATACAAGAATTACTGTCGAGTCAGCGACATTGTTGCAGTATGAACAAATGATCTTACAAAATCCAGAGCGGATAGTTGTTGATTTAAAAAATATTTATTTAGGTAAGGCGCTTGAAGATCTAACCTCGCAAGTCAAAGAGGAGGATCCAAGTATACAAAGTATACGTGTCGGCCAATTTAATCCTAAAGTATCCCGTATCGTTATTGATTTAAAGGGCACTGCAAAAGTTAAAGTTTTTTCTTTGGATCCGATTGAGCCCTATAAACATCGTCTTGTCATTGATGTTTATCCAGAAAATTATGATGCACTCGCATCGCTTTTAAAGCAGTTGGAAGATGAGACTTATCAAGCATCCGATGAGGTTATAACGAAAGATGAAGTAAAACCAGAGCCTGGGATCAATAAACAACCTAAGCCCGAACCTATCATCGTCGCTATTGACGCAGGCCATGGTGGTGAGGATCCAGGTGCCCGAGGAAAGCGTGGAACTAAAGAAAAGGTTGTGGTGCTTAAAATTGCAAAAAAACTAAAAGCACTTATTGACGCTGAAAAAAATATGAAAGCGGTATTAATTCGCGACGGTGATTACTTTGTTCCTCTTGCAACAAGGGTAAAAAAAGCCCGCGCAGCAAAGGCAGACATTTTTGTTTCTATTCATGCGGACGCATTTAAAAAGCGCAGTGTAAGTGGGTCTGGCGTTTATGCTTTGTCTGATCGAGGTGCATCCAGTGCGTTTGCAAAATTTCTCGCAAACCAAGAAAATGAAGCTGATCTTATCGGTGGCGTGAGCATCGATGACAAGGACCCCATCTTAGCAAAAACATTACTGGATCTCTCGCAATCGGCAACAATTAACGATAGCCTGCGTTTGGGTAAACAAGTTTTATTGGAAATCAAGAAGGTAAATAACTTACATAAAAAATACGTGGAGCAAGCAGGTTTTGCTGTTTTGAAAGCACCTGACATTCCCTCGATCTTGGTTGAAACAGCTTTTATTAGCAATCCGGAAGAAGAAAAAAACCTTCGATCAACAGCGTTTCAAAATAAACTGGCAAAAAGTATTTTGTTGGGCATCAAAAATTATATTCATACTCAGCCATCAATTGCATTTTATTTGGAAAAACATTAGTTGAGTCAAAATAAAAAACAAATTTATTTATTGGGCCCAACCGCATCTGGTAAAACTGAATTAGCCAAATATTGCATGGATCATTTTTCTCTTGAAATTATTAGTGTTGACTCAGCACAAATTTATAATTACTTTGATATTGGCTCAGCAAAGCCGGATAAGAATGAATTGCATTGTTATCCTCACCGATTAATCAATATTATCAATCCCGATCAATCTTATTCGGTAGCAAAATTTCTCATCGATTGCCAGCAGCATATCGGTGAAATTTATCAAAATGGTAAGTCTCCCTTTCTAGTGGGCGGAACAATGATGTACTTTAATGCCCTCTCTAAACCAATGAATGCGACTCCGGCTTCAACTAAAGAGAGCAGGGACTATTTTAATGACTTATTAGCCAATGAAGGCTTACCGTCACTTTTTGAGCGGTTAAAAAAAGTTGACCCGGAATATGCAAAAAAAATTAACCAGGCGGATACACAACGAATATTAAGGGCGCTAGAGGTAAATTATCTATCAAATAAGACACTCTCCTCTTTTCACACGCAGCCACAAAAAGTCGCTGAAAGTGACCATATCCTAAAGTTAGCTTTAATGCCAACCGATAGAAAATTACTGCATGAACGCATTGAGCTCAGAGTAGACCAGATGCTTGCGCAGGGCTTTATTGAGGAGGTTAGAACAATTTTAAAGTTATTCAAAAATATAGATGACAGCCATCCAGCAATGCGTTGCGTTGGTTACAAGCAGATTTATCTTTATTTAAATAATCAAATTTCAAAAGAGACGCTCCGTGAAAAAATAATTTTTGCCACACGGCAATTAGCCAAACGCCAAATTACTTGGTTGCGACAAATGGATAAGCTTGAGGTAGTTGATCCATTTGATGAGCAATTAACAATTAAAGTTCATGACAAGATATCTCAGTTTATGGATTCTTAATGCATGCATTCAAAGGGATCTGCTGTTTATTATTTGGTACCATCACGTGGGGTTTGTTATGGTACCCTTACCGCCTTTTAGATTTTAATGGCATCAACGGCGTTTATGCCAGCTTGTATAGTTTTATTGGCGCACTCCTATTGGCTGTATTTCTTTATCGATTAAAAAATACGCATTCTTTTCTGAAAAAAGAATTTTGGATTTATGCTGCCATAGGTGGAATTACGAATATAAGTTATGTGCTTGCTGTGATCAGTGGTGAGGTAGTCAGAGTCATGCTGCTTTTCTTTTTATCGCCTATATGGACAATTCCCATGTCCTTTTTTTTACTGAAAGAAAAAATTTATAACAAAAATATTATTGCAGCATTATTGGCTATGCTCGGTGCAATTATCATTCTTTGGCATGAGAACCTATTCAACCAACCGCTAAACCTAAGCGATACCTTTGCAATTATCGCTGGTATTGGATTTGCATTAACTAATGTGATGGCAAGATTTTATAATTTCTTGTCGGTGCAAGAAAAATCCTATGCCATTTGGCTTGGTGTTGTTGTCGTTTCGGTAATAACGATCCTTCTTTTTCAATTACATTATGTCGCGCCACATACAGCTTCAAACTCTTTGGGGTTAATCGCAATTATTGCTTTAACGCTGCTCGTGACCACCCTTACTGTTCAATACGGATTAACGCTCGTAAAAGCAGTCACTGCGAGCCCAATATTTCTGTTTGAAATTATTGTCGCTGGGGTTTCTGCTTATTTCTTGGCTAATGAAATGATTGGCTGGAAAGATTTATTGGGTGGCATATTTATTGTTTTAGGTATTTTTATATCCACTCGAAAGTAAGGATTTATAAAGTGACTCCAGGCGCCGGGTAAAGAGCGCGGGTTTAAAGAGGTCGCTGGTTTCTATTTTTTCTTTTATCTTCACTTTTAGTAAGTTAAGTTCGGTTCGATGGGTAGCCAAATAAATGGCTTTTTTAATAAAATCCTCCTCGGATGGACATATTAATTCCTCACAACCCATGGATGTCAGAATTGACCCTGCGACCCTGCTGGCAAAAGTAGTGCCCGACCTTGTAATGACAGGACATGTTGTCCAAAGAGCATCAGATGCTGATGTATGTGCGTTATAGGGAAAAGTATCAAGGAAAATATCAATAATTTGATGACGGTTGATATGCGCGTCATAGTCTACTTTTGGTGCAAATTTTATGCGCTCAGGAGCGATACCTTGTTTTTCCGCATAGCTCCATAGATTATTTGAACACTCGGTATTTGACTCAAGCAGCCATAATTTTGCGTTAGGTACCGATGCTAAAATTTTTAACCAAGAATCAAATCTCTCTTGACTAATCTTTATGGACTGACCAAAAGATGCAAAAATAAAATCATCGTCTTGAAATCCCAAATCAACTTTTTTTATTTTTTTTAGTTGAGGCCGATGACTTATATTTGGCTGGTAGCAACCATCAATCCTTAAAACTTTTTCCGCATAATTGTTTTCCTCAGTTGGCGGAATAAGATACTCATCTGCGAGAATGAAATCACACACTGGTTCATGATTAAAATAACCTAATGAGCCTGCAAAACCCAGCCAATTAATATGAAATCGTGCGGGCCGTAGGGCGGCAATCATCGACCGACTGTTTTGTGTAAACCCTGACAGATCGACCAATATATCAATATTTTCTTCCTCTATTAATGTGGCGAGTTCTATATCAGTTTTTGTGTTAACTTCATGCATGCCGAAGGGGAGTTGGCGAAAATTTTTATATTCCGCTGAATGTTCTTCAAAGCCGGAATAAAAAAGTTTGACGGTAAAGTCATCCAGGTTGTGATGTTTAAAAACATCAAAAATAAGCGAATACAGTGGGTGCTGCCTAAAATCTGCTGATAAATAGCCAATCACAGGCTTCGCATTGTTCCCGTGATTTTTTTTCTTAAAAGCAGGTAACTGATATTGCTGAGCCCACAAGCTAGATGTGTTTAATTGTTGGGACGCGGTAAAGTTAGGCATTGATAACACAGTGAATGGAGACACTTTACCTTTTTTGTTACGCACCTCATTTGCGATGGTGGACTGATACTCATCAAGCTTATCCCAATCGCAAATATTTTGTTTAAGGTGAGTTAATTCAACCAAGGTGTGCGTATTATTCTTTAGGCTTAACGAGGCTACATAGTGCTCCCGCGCTTTCAAAAAATTTCCAACATGACGGTAAGTGTTTGCAAGGTTATTGTGTGTATCAGCACTTTTCTCAATGGCCAATGAGCGCTGGTAGAGCGGCAGGGCTTTCTTGTAATTTTTTTGTGCAAAACAGGCATTTGCCAGGTTATATAATATATCGGCGCGCATGGTATCAAAACTCAAAGCCTCCTCAAATGCAGCTTCTGCTAACTCATATTTCTTTCCATTATGGTAATCATTGCCAATGGCGTTTAGGCAAAAAATTAGACCATTTTTAAGTGCAGCATTATCAGGAAAGTAGCGATGCGCCCGACGAAGGTAGCCAGATGCCTCCTCAAAGTTATTATTTAACGCATAAAGATTGCCTATTTCTATCTGAATAAAATAATTTTTCGGGTCAGCCTCAAGTGCTTTTAAATAACTTGCAATCGCATCATCATAGCGACCATGACTTTCGTGTTCTTTGGCTTTTTTTATGTGATCCATATCAGTTTCGATAGAGTGGTTTCGTAAGATGCAGATGAATATCGCTGATCACTTTTTCTTTGAACCCTCCCTCGCAGTAACAAAAATAGAAAAACCACATACGCATAAATTCTGCATCAAAGCCTAACTCTTTAATTCGGGCTTTATTTGCAACAAATTTTACCTTCCAGGCATTAAGTGTTCTTGCATAATCACTGCCGATATCTTGGATATCAAAAATAGTCATGTCTGTGGCACGGGTCAAACTCTCTTGCATGCTTGTTACGGAGGGAATGGTGCTACCGGGGAAGATGTATTTTTGAATGAAATCGACTGATTTAAGCGCCGCTTTATATCTTTGATCACGGATGGTGATGGCTTGAATTAATGCGTCGCCGTCATCGGTAAGTAAAGTTGCAATCTTACTAAAATACGTGTCATAAAAGTGATGGCCAACTGCTTCAATCATCTCAATGGATACCAGTTTATTGTATTTTCCTGTTAATTGTCGGTAGTCTTTTTTAACCAGCGTTATTTTTTTTGATAACTTTAGCTGTTTTATTTTGTTTTTAACATAGAGAAATTGTTGCTCTGAAATGGTTGTCGTCGTCACATGGCAACCGTAATTTTGAGCAGCGTATATTGCAAAGCCACCCCAGCCTGAACCAATTTCTACTAAGCGATCGGTACTTTTTAATTTTAATTTTTCACAGATAATTTTTATTTTATTGATCGCAGCCTCTTCCAAATTCATTTTCGTATTTGCATATATGGCCGATGAGTACATCATGGAAGCGTCTAAAAATAGGGCGAAAAAATCATTACTCAAATCGTAATGACGGACGATATTCTTCTTACTGCCTGCTACTGTATTTTTATTTAGATAGTGAATGATCTTGAGCAAAGGTTGCAGCAATACCTTATAAGACCCCTCCATGCTATCCATTGCCGCACTATTGACGGCCATCAGTCTGATTACGTCCGTTAAATTTTTACTGCGCCAATCACCACGCATGTATGATTCCGCCGCGCCAATTGAACCGCCGAAAAGAATATAAGCATAGAAATTAGGATTTAAAACTTTAATGTCTGCGCGAATGCGATTACGTGTGCCAAATACTGAAACCTTTTTGTTCTCAGTGATAAGTAACTGACCGTGATGTATTTTTGCTAACTGGTGGCTAACAATATTTCTGGCAAGCTTATTAATATAATTTCTAATCATTACGGATGTCGATAAAATTTTACGCGCTTCAAAAAGAGGAGCAAGGCGTTCATGTAAATCAGGATTATGGCCTTAATTGACATGGGAATGGTTAGAAATAAAATCTTGTTTAGCTCCCAATTACTCCAAGCGCTTTTTTTTAATTTAAGTCCTGCGTTAAAAATTTTTTCTTTGTTCTGAAAATTATCCATGGAGATATATAAAAAATCTCTGGGCTCGGTAAAGATCCATTTATAGTCAATATTCATTGGCATAAAGGGTGAGACGTGAAAGTTTTTTTTAAAGGAAATACCTTCCGATTTAAATGTACGGTTTCTGCAATCATGCACGTAGGCATATTTTTCATTCCAGGGTGTGTTAGTAATGTGAGAGATAATGGCGATAAGCTTTTCTTTATCATCATAACAATAATAGAAGCTGACAGGATTGAAGCAATATCCAAAATACCGAACGCTGGTGAGGAGAAATATTTTACCGGTTATGCCAATATTAATTTCTTGCCGTATAAGGTTTTTAACAGCGTCGATCAATGGCTCACTTGCATCACCCAGATAATCTTTACGATGAAAAGCAGCTAAATTAAATTTATCTAAGCTCCAAAATAAATTTCCTGTAAAGGCGGTCTGTATTTGCTCTAAATCAATAAATAAATAACTCACGTCGTATGCAAAAGAATGTTTTTTTGGTTTGACTCGGTGATGCGTAACCTGGCCTTTAAAAATAGCATGCATAATTATGCGATAAGATGATTGAATTGATCTACCGCATCATAGGCACTTTTAACGCCATCTTCATGAAAACCGTTGCCCCAGTATGCACCGGCATAGAATGTTCTATTGACCCCTGATATTTTATTTTTCTGTTTTTGTGCAGCTATTGCTTGCAAAGTAAAGGTCGGGTGATGGTAGTGAATGATTTTTAAAATTTTATTTTTGTTAATTTGGGCAATGGAATTGAGTGAGACAAGAAGCGGGTCTACAGTATCGATGTTTTGTAAAATATTCATGTTGTAGGTTAACTTAATTGGTGTCTGCAAATCATTATCGATATTATAGTTCCATGCAGCCCAAGATAATTTCTTTTTGGGCAATAAACTCCGATCGGTGTGCAAGACAACATTGTTTTCTGCATAAGGAATTGCACTTAGGATCTGATGTTCCGCTAAAGAGACATCGCCTAATAATTTTAGCGCTTCATCACTGTGGCAGGCGAAAAATACATAATCAAATTGCTCTTTTATTCCATCGTAGCGGATATTTACCGACTCTTTCGCCCGTGTAATTTCTTTAATGCTGGTATTGAGTTTAATGTTTGCTTTAAAAGGCTGGGTTAATTTATCCACGTAATGACTCGAACCGTTGGTAATCGTAAGCCATTGGGGACGATTATTAACCGACAACATGCCATGGTTATGAAAGAATTGGATAAAAAACTTAGCCGGAAAATCAAGCATCGTTTGCATGTTGGAGGACCAAATGGCGGAACCCATCGGCAAAATATAATAATTTTTAAAATAATTTGAATAGCGCTGCTTACTCAAATAAGCACCTAATGAAATTTCCACATCCGTATTGAGTAATTTTGGCGCCTGGCGATTAAACCTGACAATCTCGAAAATCATCTTTAAGAAGTTTACATTGAATATATTTTTTCTTTGTGAGAACAGCGTGTTAATGGACGTGCCATTATATTCCACATTATTTTCTTCTGAAAAAACACTGAAGCTCATGTTGCTATTTTCATAGGCAACACCCAGCTTATCCATCAGATTGGTAAAAAGGGGGTAGGTCTTTTTATTGAATACAATAAACCCGGTATCGACGTTAATTTGCTTGTTTTCAAGCTCGATCTGATGGGTGTGTGAGTGCCCACCGATACGGCTATTCTTTTCAAAGACCGTTATATCATGTTGACGATAAAGAAGATGGGCAATGGTGTTTCCGGCGATGCCTGAACCAACAATGGCTATTTTCATTACAGCTTACTTGAGTTTGATTTTATTCGATTCACGAACATTTGAGCTGACTGTTTTTAAATCCCAAATGATACCAAAGAGGGACAGGATCCTTAACAAATAATAGGTGATATCAATTTCCCACCAATAAAAACCTTGTTTCGCTGAGCCGGGATAATGATGGTGATTATTATGCCAACCTTCGCCAAATGTCAGCAGGGCTAAGAAAAAATTATTTTTGCTGCCGTCTTGGGTTTGATAGCGTTTTTTGCCCCAAAGATGAGAGGCAGAATTAATTAAAAAGGTAGAGTGGTAAAGAATTACTGTTGAAAACACAAATCCCCAGGCAACCAGTTGCCAACCCGTTACCTCAGTTGCTGGGTAGACATAGGCTAGACTTTCGCCTAAGCCATAGAGCATGACGCAGGTCAGTATGGGGATAAGGCTATCAAATCGATCTATGAGGCGGAGCTCTGGAAAACGTGAGAGCTCTTTTACCCACCTAGTCTCAGTCAAAAAGTTTGCTTTGGTTAGGAACCAACCGGTATGGCTCCAGAAAAAGCTATGCACTTTCGGTGAATGTTGATCCTCGTCACTGTCTGAATGCACATGGTGGCGACGGTGATGCGAGGCCCACCAGAGTGGCCCACGTTGCACAGCCGAGGCACCAACTAAAGCAAAAAAGAATTGCATTAGGCGGCTCGTTTTAAACGTTTTATGCGAAAAGTAACGGTGATAAAAGCCCGTGATAGCAAACATTCGCGAAACATACATAAAAAGGAATACTGCAAGGGCGATATGACTGTAACCAACATAGAAGAGAGAAATCAAGCCCAAATGAAGGCCTAGGTAGGGAATAACTCTGGGCCAGTCAATTTCTTTGGCAGGAAAGTTTTTCGCTTGGTATTCATTCTCTTTAACCTTATTGTCGAACCAACCCAAGATTTGCATTAAGAGTTTTTTCATTGCTGCGGTACCATCCTTAAGTTTTCAATGCTGTAGCCCATGGCTTTAATCATTTCGGTAAATTTTACTATGTCATCATGCGGCAATTCTTTCTTTCTTGACATTAACCAAACATAATCCAATGCATCCCTGGCAATGATAGTATGGCTGTAATCACTGTCTAAGTAACTTATTTTATACTGCGCTTTGATGGGCCAGATAAATTGCATGCCCCATTCGGCATTGCCAGTTGCTGGTACCACAAAACCTTTTGGCCGATATATTTTTTGCGGCCCATCAAAACTTCCCTCATTGAACGTAAAGGTGGTTGCAATGGTGCCATCTGCATTTAATGCATACGACTCCACGGCATTGAAGGCATTTTTTTCTATAAAGGTTGGGATATGGGCGATGACATACCAATCACCCATAAATTGATCCATATCCACCGACGTCACGAGAGGTACCTTGGTTTGCTGCATAGAACATCCTGTAAGAAATAAAATAAATAAAATAAAACGTTTAAAATTAATCATTTAATTGATTCAGTTAATGTAATTTATAGATAAGATCGCCAGCCGCCGTTGGTGATAACAGCTTAACCCAGTTACCATTTTCATCGTACCATAGTTCGATAATGAATTTTTCATAACCTTTCAGACTTGCTTTGAGTCGATGATGCTGAGTCTTGACAGCCTTGCCTTGAACAGAGATGACCGCATCCCCAATGCGGCTTGCTTCAATATCAAGCCATTCGGCATTTTGCGCGTTGAGCAGCTGCTTTTTATTGACAACATCAGCATCCCAGTAGGTAAACGTTGATATGCAACCCGGCAGGCTAATTTCTTTACCGTTTGCCGTGATTTGCATGCCTTGCGCAGAGCCTTTACCTGATACCTTGTAGTTGTCGCCATCGTCATTCGTCATACTGTGAATGGCCGTTAGACAGCCATCATCATAAGTTTCAAAAGATTCATGCTTGTAGGTGAAATTCATAAATAAAACTTTAATTCGATAATTTGCCTTGCTAACCACATTGTTATTCTCAATTTCATACAAGTGCGTTCCCACCGGATCCTCATCCATAAAGACGTCAAACATGAGCTCCTTTGCGTGGCCTGTGGCGACAACACACCAAAGCAAGATAAAGATTAATTTTTTGGCGGCCATGGTATAAATTTTGACGTTGAATTGACGTAGGCTTTGTAGCCAGGTCGGCGTTCTGTAATTGTCGACTCCATTAAGTCTGCCCCAGAGATTTTTACCAATAAAATCGTCATCAGGATGGGGGAGATGAGGATAAATATACTGCTACTCGGCATAGCAATAATGTAAAACCCCCACCATATTAAGCACTCCCCAAAATAGTTAGGATGGCGGCTATAGCGCCAAAGTCCAGTGTTTAACACAGCGTGTGTCTTATTTGATTTTAAAAAAGTTTGCAACTGCCTGTCAGCCAATAGCTCGATTAAAAACCCGACAGCAAACAGGGCTAAACCGATCTTGGTGAATACATCGTAGCTTATCGCCTGTTGGCTGATACTAACGAGTGGCAGTGCGATGAGCAGCGCCAGTAATGCCTGAAATAAAAAAATGATGTAACTACTTTTCCATTTGAAGAAAGGTTCGTTATTGGCCCTGATATGTTGGTAGCGAATATCCTCCACCTTAGCCCAATTTCTTATCGTCAGATGGATCGATAGTCGTAATGACCAGATCACTAGGGCCACTAAAGTTGCGAGCTGCACATTGCTAATTTCATTTAGGTAACAGAGGCCTGTCAAGTAGGCAACTAGAAAAAAAAGGCTCCACATACTATCCACATGGGTCACTTTGTTGGCGAATAGGCTATAGAGCCAACCTAAAAGGGCAAAGATAACAAGATTAAGCGCGATAGCAGGGTAGATCTCTAGCATGGCTTCTTCGTCAATCCCATCAGTAAAGGTGTAATTATCGCCCAGCCCAGCGCGAGTATGTAAAGTGACGAAGTTGACAGGATGGTAATCGCACCTAACTTTTCGCCGGCGAGATAGGCCAGAGGCCCGCCGATGAGCCCAAATAAAATACTAATAACGATCCGACCTTGCATCCATTTCAAACTATGGTTGAGCGTCATTGCAAAAATTCCCCACATGATTAGAATCCATAACGGGGGAAGGGGGTAAGGCCAACCTGGGTTGTTGTACAAGATATATTGTTGGAACTGTAAAAAGCCGTCAAAAACACTCCCAATAAGAACTGCGTAAATAAATAACCTGACGTCTGCACCTTTTTTATGTGTCACTTTTAGATGAAAAATAATCAAGCCCAAAGCAATAAAAATTGCCTCGTAAACATAATTGTGTGCCGCGCCAAGAATACAGACAAACCAGCCGAGCTGAAATAAAGAAAAGTTAATTATATTTTGTTTCATTTTTTAAAGAGGTAGTGTGCTACCCGCCATTCATTCCCATTGTTGTACCCCCAAAGTTCGGCGCACGCCATAAAAAATATGCGCCAGCGTTGCAACCAGCGTTTGGCTTCCGCGGCACCATAAATTGTCGCAAGGGTGGTGATTGCCGCAGCACGGTTACTATCTAAATTATTCAGCCACGCATTTGCGGTTTTTTCATACTGCACGCCAGACCACGTCCATTGCTTTACTATGCTCAGCTCATCTTGAAAAAATAAGGGTAAATCTTCACTTGGCATCATGCCACCCGAAAAAAAATACTTGCTCATCCAGTCATCATCATCCACCACTTCAAACAAATACGGTTGCGATTGATGCACAAAGATATGCATAAAGAAAAGACCATCGTTGTTTAACCATTGTTCAATTTTTTTAAATAACTGGCGGTGATTACGCATGTGTTCAATCATTTCAACAGAGACCACACGGTCAAATTTTTGGTTTAAGTGAAAGTCGTTCATATCGCAGGTGATAACCTCGACATTTTTTAGCTTTCTTTTTTTAGCCTGTGCGAGGATATATTTTTTTTGCGAGGCAGAATTTGAGACGGCGGTAATGGATGCGTTCGGATAGTTGCTTGCCATCCATAGCGTTAATGAACCCCAACCACAACCCAGCTCTAATACCTTTTGCCCGTCAGCAAGCCTGGCGTGTGTGCAGGTTTTTTTTAGCGCCAGTGCTTCCGCACCGCCTAAAGTTTGCGTCGATTTATTCCAGTAGCAGGAACTGTATTTTTTGTGCTTGCCAAGACATAAATCATAAAACGCTGCTGGGATTTCATAATGTTGCGCATTGGCCAGATCGGGAACCAGCGCAATCGGTGCATTATCCATGGCGGCAATAAATTCTTGCTTTCTCTCTTGATTAACTTCCGCATTAGCGCTAATTAAGCTCGTCAATCTCTTTGACAATAAATAGCGAATGCCTGCCCTGATGAAACAATCAGGCAGCAAGCCTTTTTCAGTAAGATGGATGAGTGGCTTTATCATGCTTGAAAATACTTTCGACTTTTTTATTTTTTTTCGACTACATAAATAGTACAGTAAAAATGTTTTATTGATGTTTATGTATATAATATTTCTTTCATTCATTTGAGGTAAACCATGGCAAATAATCTTTATAATTTTTCTGTGCCACTTTTTATTCACCACTTTGATATGCTCGCAAAAATTCTTAAGAAAGGTGAGAGGTATGCGGAAAAAAAGAAGATTGATAAAGATGTTCTTATAAATTCACGTTTAATAGCAGACATGTTTCCATTGACGCGACAAATACAAATTGCAACAGACATGGTTAGGCTAGGCATGGCTCGGATGTCAAATAAGAAAGCCCCATCTTTTAAGGACAATGAAAAAACTTTTGCGGAGCTCGATAAGCGTATTCAAAAAACCATTTTATTTTTAAAAAAAATTAAACCGCAGGACATGCAAGGCGCAGAGGAAAAACCGATTGAATTTTCGATTCGTACCAATACCTTTAAATTTAAAAATGGCGAGGATTACTTAAAGGACTGGATAATTCCGCATTTCTTCTTCCACATGAC
>JAFMCB010000023.1 GCA_017858095.1 Methylophilaceae bacterium
AGTGAAATAGATTTTGCTAATGCTTTGATCAAAAAAAACGACAATGAATTTAAAAGCGCGTTAGATCATTACAAATATCATATTAGATATCCAGAAAAAACAAAGCAAAACTGGAGAGCTGATTGTTTATTTTTTTTTGAGATTTTAGAGAAACAATTATCAAATTATCGATTTTTAATTAAAGATCAAATTACTTATGCAGATATTGCAATTTTTCCTTTTATAAGACAATTTAGTAATGTAGATTTAGAAGCATTTCAGGATTTAAATTATGACAAGACCAAAGCTTGGTTGTCTTATTTGATTAACTTAGATTTATTCAAAAAGATAATGGTAAAACCCTAATTTAAGATTAAACCGAAACCTCTTCTTTATTAATAAAATTTAAAAGTATAAGATCTTTATCATCGATATCAATCTCTACCTCACCACCATTAATGAGCTTACCAAAAAGTAACTCATCTGCAAGTGCTTTCCTAATTGTATCTTGGATTAATCTTGCCATAGGTCTTGCTCCCATTTGCGGGTCGAAGCCTTCTTTAGCAAGATAATTTTTTAATTTATCAGTGAACGTTGCATCAACTTTTTTATCGTGTAACTGGTTTTCTAATTGAATTAAGAATTTCTCAACAACTCTCAAAATTATGTCATTACTTAAAGGTGCAAAGGAAACAGTAGCATCTAATCTATTTCTAAATTCTGGTGAAAATATTTTTTTAATTTCAATTTGTTCATCACCAACTTGCTTATTATCAGTGAAACCGAATGTAGTTTTTGAAAGCGTTTCGGCTCCTGCATTTGTAGTCATGATTAATGTGACATTTCGGAAATCTGTTTTTCTGCCATTACTATCAGTTAAGCTGCCATTGTCCATTACTTGTAATAAGATATTAAAAACATCCGGATGAGCTTTCTCGATTTCATCGAGCAGTAGTACTGAATGAGGATTTTTATTGATACTCTCAGTTAATATTCCACCTTGATCAAATCCAACATACCCTGGCGGCGCCCCAATTAATTTTGAGACTGAATGCCTTTCCATATATTCACTCATATCAATTCTAACTAACTCTATTCCTAGCGTATAAGCAAGTTGTCTTGCGACCTCAGTTTTACCAACACCTGTTGGGCCGCTAAACAAGAAACTACCTATAGGCTTGTTGTCAGAACCCAAACCACTTCTAGCCATTTTTATAGCAGTAGCCAGTGAATCAATTGCTTTATCTTGGCCAAAAATAACAGCTTTTAAATCTCTATCTAAAGTTCTTAAAGCATTCCTGTCATCCTTATTAATATTTTGTGGAGGAATACGAGTAATTTTGGATACAACATCCTCAATCTCTTTAGTACCAATTAATTTCTTTTGTTTATTTTTTGGAAGTACTTTTTGTGCAGCACCCGCTTCATCAATGACGTCAATAGCTTTATCGGGTAATCTCTTATCATTAATAAACTTGGAGGACAATTCTGCAGCACTTATTAATGCATTTGCGGAGAATTTAACATTATGATGTTTTTCAAAATGAATTTTTAAGCCTTTTAAAATACTAATAGTTGTTTGAACGCTAGGCTCCTCAACATCAATTTTTTGAAATCTTCTGGTTAGTGCATGATCTTTCTCAAATACGGTCCTAAATTCCTGATATGTTGTCGCACCAATACACTTTAGCGTTCCATTGGCAAGCGCTGGTTTTAAAAGATTTGAGGCATCCAGCGTACCACCACTAGCAGATCCAGCACCTATAATTGTATGAATTTCATCGATAAAAAGAATCGCATTTTTATTTTCACTAAGCTGTTTGAGCACATTTTTTAAGCGCTGTTCAAAATCACCTCGGTATTTTGTACCAGCAATTAAGGCACCTAAATCCAGAGAATAAATAATTGAATTTTGAAGAATTTCTGGAATTTGCTTATCAACTATTTTCTTAGCTAGACCCTCAGCTATAGCCGTTTTTCCAACTCCAGCTTCACCAACAAGCAAGGGATTATTTTTTCTTCTTCGACAAAGAATTTGAACAACTCTTTCAACTTCAGATTCTCTACCAATTAAAGGATCAATTTTTCCTTCAAGTACTAATTTATTAAGATTAATGGTGTAAGTTTCTAAATTTTTATTTGACTTAGTTTCAGTCTCACCATCATCAACTTGAGGTTCCTTATTTTCATTTTCAGTAATTTTAGAAATTCCATGGGCAATAAAATTAACCACGTCCAGTCTAGCAATACCTTCTTGATGAAGAAAATAGACAGCATGAGAATCTTTTTCTCCAAAAATTGCTACAAGAACATTTGCCCCTGTCACCTCTTTTTTTCCTGAAGACTGAACATGTAACATTGCTCTTTGTATGACTCTTTGAAAACCCAAGGTTGGTTGTGTATCAACTTCATTTTCTCCACCAACAATCGGCGTATGTTCTTCGATATGCTCGGCGATATCGGAACGGAGCTTTTCAAGATTTGCACCACACGCCTTTAAAACCTCCGAGGCAGATGGATTATCAAGCATGGCTAATAACAAATGCTCAACCGTGATAAGTTCATGACGCTTTTGTCGAGCATCCATGAATGCCATATGTAAACTTACTTCTAGTTCTTGTGCGATCATAATTAAACTATATCTTTTCTATAATACATTGCAAGGGGTGTTGTTCTTCTTTTGCAAGATTTAGCACCTTATTCATTTTAGTCTCAGCAATTTCTAGCGGATACATGCCACATACCCCCATACCCTCTGTATGAATTTTAAGCATCAAGCGCGTTGCCTCGTCATGTGATTTATTAAAAACTTTTTGCACTACATGAACGACAAATTCCATGGGGGTGTAGTCGTCATTTAATATTAGGACCTTATAAAGACTTGGAAGTTTTGGTTTTATTTTACTTGGCTTAAGTTTTAAATTTTCAGAATGATTAGTGTCTGCCATGATATTTTAATTATTATAAATTTTTACAGTTTTAACTGTTTTATCTTGACTGCTTAAAACTTCAAAAGTTTTGTTATGAATTTTAAAACTTGTATTGGGCTCAGGAATTTCTTCAAAAAATTCAACAATTAAACCATTTAATGTTTTTGGCCCATTAACTGGAAGATTGAGCTTAAGTTTTTTGTTCAATTCTCGCAATGTGATTGTTCCATCGACAATCCAACCATCGCCGTCAAACGTTACATTCGATAACTTACTTGGCAACTCGATATTAAATTCACCAATTATTTCTTCTAATATATCTTCTAAGGTAATTAGGCCAAGAAATTCGCCATGTTCATTAACAATTAACCCCAATTTTTCTTGATTATCTTGAAAATGCTGTATTTGCTTGTAGAGGGTTGTGCCATTTGGAATAAAATAGGGTTCATCGGATAAATTTTTTATAGTCTCAATATTTAAATCTTCTTTTTTATTTTTTAATAAATATTTAAATAACTTTTGTGTTTCTAAAACACCAAAAATGGATTCATTGTTTTCATGTCTTATTAAAATTCGGTTATGGTGAAAGTTTGAAATTTTGTTTAAAATCTCATCTAAATTTTGACCGAGATTAATGGATTCAACATGCGTGTAGGGCAGCATAATATCTTCAATGGTCACTTTCTCTAAATCAATCAGATTTAAGAAAATAGATTTATTTTTACTTGGCAAAAATTGACCAGAATCACTGATAATACTCTTTAGTTCATCCATCGTAATTAAATGATTTTGATTAAATTTTGTTTTGATATTAAAAACTTTTAGCAGGCCAAGAACAAAAAGATTTACGAACCATACAATGGGGTAAAGAATTTTTAATAATGGAAAAAGAACAAAACTACATTTCAAAGCTAATTTTTCTGCATGAGCGGCCGCTATTACTTTGGGTGAAATTTCACTAAAAATTAAAATTAAGAATGTGGTTATTACCGTCCCTATCATAATGATGAATTCTTGTTCTCCATAAAAATGAACAACAATAACGGTTACTAACGTCGCTGAAGCTGCATTACAGAAGTTATTACATAAAAGAATGACACTTAATAATTTGTCAGTTTCATTGAGTAAGTTTGACGCGAGCAGAGCACCTTTGTTGCCTTTTTTAGCAAGGTGTTTAAGCCGGTATCGATTGACAGCCATTAAGCTGGTTTCAGCAATGGAAAAAAATCCTGACAATACTAAAAGTGTTGCGAGGAGAAATAGCTGATGTGTGAGAGAAAAATTAATCAAAATAATTTAAATTAAATAATTTCTGGCTCTTTTTTCTTTGGATCCTCAGTTCTTGCAAGGTTACTCTGATTTGTCCCAAGCCACATTGCAAGCGGACATCCAACCATAATTGATGAATATATACCAAAAAGGATACCAATGGTAAGGGCTAGGGCAAAGTTATTCAATATCTCCCCACCAAATATAAGCATCGATATTACAACGGTTTGCGTTGATAGATGCGTCATTATCGTTCGTGACATTGTTCTTGTAATTGCATTATTGATCACATCTTCTACCTTTGCCTTTCGCATCCTTCTAAAATTTTCTCTAACACGATCAAAAACAACCACAGACTCGTTCACTGAATAACCAAGAACAGCTAATACTGCAGCCAATACCGTCAAATTAAATTCCCATTGAAAAAATGCAAAGAATCCTAAAATAATAATGACATCATGCATATTTGCAATAATTGCTGCGATAGCAAAGCGCCATTCAAATCTAAATGATAAATATAAAACAATACCTAGACAAACAAACAATATCGCCAACGCACCATCTTCATATAACTCTTCACCAATTTGAGCGCCAACGGATTCAACTCGCATTATTTCAACTGAAGAATTTTTTTCTTTTAAACTGGCTAATACTTTCTCTGATAGCTCAGCAATAGAAAGATCATTTCTTAGTGGAAGTCGAATAAGTACATCTTTGGCTGTACCAAAGTTCTGTACTTGCGCGTCTTGTAAATTTATCTCTGCTAAAGTATTTCTTATGCTTTGAATATTAGCTTGCTCAGCGTACTTGACCTCCATGATGGTGCCACCGGTAAAATCAACACCAAGATTTAAGCCTTTTAAACCCAGAAAAGACACTGCTAAAACAAAAGTTAATATTGAAATTATCGCCGACAAGCGTCGATAACTCATGAAGGGGATATCTTTTTTAACTCTAAATATTTCCATAATTAATTATTTTCAATCTTATAAATTTCACCAATTGAAAGCGCATTAATTTTTCGCTTTCTACCATAAATATAATTGATGATCGATCTTGATACCCATATAGCGCTGTACATAGAAGTTAAAATACCTAATACATGAACAACCGCAAAACCTTTGATGGGGCCTGAGCCAAACATGAATAATGCTAAACCGGCAATTAGGGTAGTTATATTTGAATCTAAAATCGTACCCCATGCTTTTTCATAACCCATATGAATGCTGGCTTGGGGTGTATTGCCATTCCTTATTTCGTCTCGAATACGCTCATTGATAAGAACATTGGCATCAATGGCCATTCCCAGCGTCAGTGCGATGGCAGCTAGGCCAGGCAATGTTAATGTTGCCTGAATTGCAGATAATAATGCCACTAGAAATAATAGATTAAAGGACAATGCAACTACCGAGACTATTCCAAAAGTCATGTAATACACTGACATTAAAACCATGATAGCAACAAATCCCCATAACGTTGAATTGACTCCTCGCTCTATGTTTTCCTTACCCATACTAGGCCCCACTGTCCGTTCCTCAACAATTTCCATTGGTGCAGCAAGTGACCCAGCACGCAGCAATAAAGCTATATCGGTTGCCTCTTGGGTATTTTCCATACCAGTAATTTGCACACGACCACCACCAATTTCACTTTTAATTACGGGGGAGGTAATCACTTCAGCAGAATTTTTTTCAACAAGAATTAATGCCATTCTTTTACCAACATTCTCTCTTGTTACTTGTTTAAAAATATTAGCTCCAGAACCGTCAAGTGTAATTGATACAATTGATTGACCAGTCATTTGATCAACCCCAGGACCGGCATTAATAATTCTTTCCCCTGTTAGAATTATTTCTTTTTTCACTAGCATCGGGACACCATCTCTATCTTTATAAAGTTGAGTGCCTGCTGGGGCTTTACCAGATTCAGCTCGCTCTAATATTTCAGGGGATTGATCATCACTTAACATCTTCATTTCTAAGATTGCGGTTCGACCTAATATTTCTTTAGCTTTTGCTGTATCTTGCACACCAGGCAATTGAATCACAATACGATCCTTACCTTGTTGTTGGATAATAGGCTCGGCAACGCCTAATTCATTGACTCGATTGTGAAGCGTCTCTAGATTTTGTTTAAGTGCAAAACTGACAGTGTCTTCATCTGCGTATTGGGATTGGCGAATTTGTAAAATATGTTCACCAGCATTTTCAGTTTCTAAAAAAGTAAAAGCTTCCGTTTCCTTGGCTGGCCCTTTGCCCCCAAAAATAGAACGACCACTGCCCATATCCCTTACAATATCTTTTACTTTATCAAGGTCACCTTTTTGCTTAAATTTAATCTGAATAGTACTACCGTTAATTTGTGAATCATAATACTGAATTTTTTCTTCTCGCATCATGCGTCTAAGATCGCTCAATAAACCATCATTTTTCCTTTCAGAAACCTTTGATAAATCCAGCTCCATTAAGAAATGTACCCCACCCCTGAGATCCAAACCCAAATACATCGGTAAAGCGCCAAAACTTGATAACCATTGGGGAGAGTTAGATATTAAATTTAAAGCAACAACAAATTCATTGCCTAATATTTTTTCACTAACACTTTTCGCAGCAATTTGTTGTTCAGCAGTTTGAAATTTGAATTTAAGATTATTTTGCTCAACTATTGTGCCGATGGTTTTAATTCCTGCGGCTTTAAGTTCGTTTTCAACAATTTGTAAGGTCGCAACTTCAATTTTTTCACCCGCTTTGGTAGGCATAATTTGAATAGCAGGGGACTCGCCAAAAAAATTAGGAATTGTATATATGATTCCTAATATTATCGTGGTAATTATTACAAAATACTTCCAACTGGAAAATTGATTCATAGGTTAATAAAAAAAATTAAATGGATTTAATTGTGCCTTTTGGAAGAAGGGCTTGAATAGACTGTTTTTGGATTTTAATTTCCACAGCATTAGCAATTTCAATAGTTGCATAGTGCGTATTTAATTTTGTAATTTTTCCTAAAATACCTGAACCAGTCGAAATTTCATCACCATTTTTGAGTGACGCTATCATGGCTTTATGTTCTTTTGCTTGTTTCATTTGTGGTCTTATTAACATAAAGTAAAATAAGACAAAAATAACAATAAAGGGTAAAAACCCCATCAAACCTTCATTCATTTGAATTTCCTTAATTTGAAAGCATAAATTCTATCACAAGAGCGGCCTCTATTCATCTGCTATCCTTTGTTCTAAAAAGGTTTTTTTGAACAAATCAAAAGTATTATTGAGAATCGCTTCTCGCATCTCAAGCATCATTTGTTTATAGAAAAAAAGATTATGTATGGTGTTTAACCTCGACCCTAACATCTCACCAATTTTAAAGAGATGATGTAAGTAAGCGCGAGAAAAATTTTTACAGGTATAACAGCCGCATGAATTATCAATTGGGTTTTTGTCATTTGTATAACGTGCGTTTTTAATTTTAACGTCGCCATAGCGGGTAAATAACCATCCATTTCTCGCATTTCTCGTAGGCATTACACAGTCAAACATGTCAACACCATGGGTGACTGCTTCAATAATATCCTCGGGTGTACCAACACCCATGAGATAGCGAGGAGTATTTTTTGGCATTTTTGGGGTAATAAATTTAACGATTCTAGCCATTTCTGCCTTCGGTTCACCAACAGATAAACCCCCGATAGCATAGCCATGAAAACCAATGTCTGTTAAGTTGTTTAATGATTCAAGGCGAAGCTCTTCATACATTCCTCCTTGAATAATACCAAAGAGCGAATTTTTCTTTGAGCGAAAACTTTCTTTGCTACGATAAGCCCACTCTTTTGATAATTGCATGGATTTTTTTGCTTCCTCAAGAGTAGCTGGGTAAGACGTACAATCATCAAAAATCATAGCAATATCACTATTCAATTGCTCCTGAATTTGCATTGACACCTCTGGACTTAAGAAACATGCATCACCATTTATTGGCGACTGAAAGACGACGCCTTCTTGCGTTATTTTTCGCATCTTGCCCAAACTCCATACTTGAAAACCACCCGAGTCAGTCAGCATTGATTTATTCCAACTGATAAATTTATGCAATCCTGCATGTAAATTAATAGTATCCATGCCGGGGCGTAACCAAAGATGAAAAGTATTGCCAAGAATTATTTCAAAACCTATGTCTAGCAGGTCATGCGGGCTTAATGACTTTACTGCCCCATAAGTCCCCACGGGCATAAATACCGGCGTATCTACTTTTCCATGCGTGGTAAAAAAAGTCCCTGCACGTGCTTCACCATCTGAATTTAGAATTTCAAATTGCATTATTGAGTTTATTTATTTAATTGAGCATTATAAGTTTTTTTCAAAGGCATAACGATGAATATTGTTGCATTCTAGGATAGAATTTAGTAATGGTTGATAAAGTAAAAAAAACAAAATCAGTAGATAGTGTGAGAAAAAAGAGTTTCTATCTTTTGCCGAATGTATTTACAACAGGCGCATTATTTGCTGGATTTTATTCTATTGTGCAGGCGATGAATGGGCATTATGACCACGCCGCTATTGCTATTTTTGTTGCCCTTATTATGGATGGCTTAGATGGTAGAGTAGCTCGACTAACGCAAACGCAAAGCGCTTTTGGTGGTGAGTACGACAGTCTGTCAGATATGGTCTCTTTTGGTGTCGCGCCCGCGCTTGTTATGTATGTATGGGCCTTACAACCTTTGGGTCGTTTGGGTTGGGTTGCAGCTTTTATTTATTGCGCATGCGCAGCCATCCGACTTGCAAGGTTTAATGTAAAATTAGACATAGATAATAAGAAATATTTTTTTGGCTTGCCTTCACCGGCAGCAGCGACACTCTTGGCCAGCTTCATTTGGATTTCATTTGATAACGGTATTAGTGGTAATGATATTTTTCTCGGGTTTTTCCCTATGCAATGGTTTGCATTGTTATTGACTATTTTTGCCGCTTTATCAATGACCACAGATCTGAGATTTTACAGTGGCAAAGATATTAATTTAAGGCACAGCCAACCTTTTATTGCTATTTTGGCAATTATTTTTATTTTTGCAGTGATTTCTCACAATCCAGCCGAAATAATTTTTATTGTTTCGTTGGGGTATGCGTTATCAGGCTATTTTATCTATTTTAAAAATAAATTTAACAATGAAAAAAGTTTTTTAGATGTCGACATTTTCAAATAATCAATTAATTATATTTGACACCACCTTGCGTGATGGAGAGCAAAGCCCGGGTGCGTCCATGACAAAAGAAGAAAAAGTAAGGATAGCCCGCCAATTAGAAAAATTAGGAGTGAATGTCATTGAAGCAGGGTTTGCTGCTGCTAGCCTCGGTGATTTTGATGCCATTCAGGCTGTAGCAAAAACAATTAAAAACAGCACCGTTTGCTCTTTAGCACGTGCCGTTGAAAATGATATACAACGCGCCGGCAATGCGGTGAAAGCGGCAAAATCGAAGAGGATCCATACATTTATTGCTACCAGCAAGATTCACATGGAAAATAAATTACGCATGACCGAAAACCAAGTGCTTGAAAGGGCAGTTCAAGCGGTCAAGTGGGCACGCGAATATACAGATGACGTGGAGTTTTCTGCTGAAGATGCAGTACGATCGGAAATGAATTTTCTTGTTGAAGTGTTTGATGCGGTGATTCAAGCGGGAGCAAAAACTATCAATGTGCCTGATACTGTAGGTTATTCAATTCCGCATGCCTGGGGAGAGAGAATTGGCATGTTAATTAAGCAGGTCCCCAATTCAAATAAGGTCATTTGGTCAACTCATTGTCATAATGATTTGGGTATGGCTGTAGCCAATTCATTATCTGCAGTAATCAATGGTGCAAGGCAAGTGGAATGCACTATTAATGGACTTGGAGAGCGAGCGGGTAATGCCAGCCTTGAAGAAATTGTGATGGCTGTAAAAACCCGTCGAGATATTTTTAATTTAGAGACCACTATTAATACGGAGCAAATTGTCCCTTCATCCAGGCTTGTTTCAACCATTACAGGCTATCCTGTGCAGCCGAATAAAGCGATTGTGGGGGCAAATGCTTTTGCACATGAGTCGGGCATTCATCAAGACGGTGTTCTTAAACATCGTGAAACCTATGAAATAATGAAAGCAGAAGACGTAGGCTGGGGTGCTAATAAAATTTCCCTCGGAAAATTATCAGGACGCAACGCATTTAAATCACGCTTAAAAGAACTTGGTATTGAGATTGATTCTGATGATATGTTAAATGCTGCTTTTGGTCGTTTTAAAAATCTTGCCGACAAAAAGTCAGAAATTTTTGATGAAGATATTCATGCTTTGGTCAGTGAAGAGTATGTTGAGGTTTCTGTAGACCGTTACAAATTAAATTCTTTAAAAGCGTCTTCGGAATCCAATAAAACGCCTACTGCATCTGTTGTAATATTGGTTGATGGAGAAAAGTTTGAAGCTAATTCTGAAGGCGGAGGCCAAGTAGATGCAGCATTTAAGTCTATTGAATCGATTGTTAATTCCAATGCAGAGCTTTTACTTTACTCGGTAAATAACATTACCACGGGTACCGATGCGCAAGGAGAAGTGACGGTAAGATTGGCCAAAGGAGGACGCATCGTTAATGGCCAAGGGTCTGATACAGACATTGTCATTGCTTCTGCTAAAGCATATATCAATGCTTTAAATAAATTATTCTCTAGGCTCGAAAGAGCACACCCTCAAGTTTAAGGTTGCAATATTGAATCTTGCTATTTTTGATTTGGATAACACGTTACTTAACGGTGACTCAGATTATAATTGGAGTTTATTCTTAATCAAAAAAGGTATCTTGGACCAATCGATCTACGAACAACAAAATGAAGAGTTTTTTAAAGATTATCAGACAGGTTCTCTGGACATCGATGCATATGCGGAATTTCAATTTAAGCCTCTGCGTGAAAATGAACGGTTTTTTTTGAATGACTTAAGGGATGAATATGTAGCAACTATTATTCGTCCTATGATCACTGAAAAAGCAAAGGATTTAGTCAACGAACATCGGTCTCAGGGCGATCAATTGCTCATTATTACCGCCACCAATAGTTTTATTACCAAGCCAATAGCAGCATTATTTGGTATTGAAGAACTGATTGGTACAGATTTAGAAGAAATTAATCATCAATTTACCGGAAAAATAAAAGGGGTTGCTTCTTTTCAAGAAGGAAAAGTTACTAGACTGAATCAATGGCTTGATGAAAAACATTTAACTTTGGCGCAGTTTGACAAGACTTTTTTTTACAGTGACTCAAAAAATGATTTACCTTTATTGAGGATTGTTAGTCATCCTGTGGCAGTTAATCCAGACGCCACACTCAATACTGAGGCAAAAAAAAATAACTGGCCAATTATGAGTCTACGCTAGAACAATTTCTAAGATAAATTTTGTGCCAATGTAGGCTAATACTAAAATTAAAAAGGCAGAAAGTGACAGATTGATCGCCTTTTTTCCTCGCCAACCAAATTGTGCTCGCCCAATTAACAAGCCACCATATAAAAGCCATGCTAACGAAGATAACAAAAATTTGTGATTTAACACAAATGCAGCCCCAAATAATTCTTCTGAAAAATATGAGCCCGATAGCATTGTTATGCTTAGCAAAATAAAGCCTATCCAATAGATGGTAAAGAGTTGATTTTCCATAGCCAGAATGGACAAGTTACTTGAAAAAAACGAACCGTCATTTTTTTCATGAAGATCATTTTCAATAAACCTTAAAAATATGGAAAAAATTGCCCCAAAAGCTAAAAAACTGTACCCCACCAAAGCTGTTAAAACATGGATTAATGCATTTAGGGAAAAATATTGGGTGATGTAGTGATCGTTCTGGATGATTGGATTAAATAAAATAATGGCAATCACGGGAATAAGGGTTAGAAATTCTAGACGATGATAATTTCCTCGCAAATTCAATACAGTGTAAATAAGGACTGTTATTAAGCCAATAATAAGCAGTGCATTGGAAAAATTGAGATTAATGCCCTGATTAAAAATAATTAAATAAGCGAAATAAGCATGACTTAATAAACCTAAAATTAAGAAAAAAGATATTTTGTTTGCTTTAAATAATTGTTTTTTTGATAACAGCCCTATACATGGAATGATGTATAAAATTGCTGTTGAAAAATATGCTAGCCAATAATCCATCGGAATAATTTATATATAAGTTAAACCCAATTATAATAGATATTCATCAATAAAAAATAATAGTTAATTATGCTAGAGAATCTTACAGATCGGCTGCAATCGGTAATAAAAACTATTCGTGGCCAAGCAAGATTTACTGAAGAGAATATCAGTGATGCGATGCGGGAGGTCAGAATTGCTTTGATTGAGGCAGATGTCGCGCTTCCAGTGGTGAAATATTTTATTGATCGTGTTAAAGAAAAAGCAATTGGTGCTGAAGTTTTAAAAAGCGTTAGTCCCGGCCAGGCCATTATCAAAATCGTGCAAGATGAGCTAACTGAGCTCATGGGTGAGGAAAATGCGAAGTTAGATTTTTCAACCAAACCCCCCGCCATTATTCTGCTCGCTGGTCTGCAAGGTTCGGGAAAAACAACCACTGCAGGCAAATTAGGAAAAATCTTAACAGAACAGAAAAAGAAAGTGTTGCTCGTTAGTGCCGACGTTTATCGACCCGCAGCCATAGATCAATTAAAAACCTTAGCAGAAAGTCTCTCGATCCAATGTTTTGACTCTACTCCTAAAGATAAACCCAACGCTATTGCCACAGCTTCAATGGCTTATGCAAAGAAACATTTTTTTGATGTAGTTATTTTTGATACTGCTGGACGTTTAGGTATTGATGACGCCATGATGAAGGAGATCAAACTTCTTCATAAAACGTTAACACCGATCGAAACGCTGTTTGTTGTTGACGCAATGCAAGGTCAGGATGCCGTTAATACAGCCAAGGCTTTTGGCGACACCTTACCACTCACGGGGATTATTCTGACAAAATTGGATGGTGACTCCCGTGGGGGCGCTGCACTCTCAGTAAGACACATTACTGGACAACCAATTAAATTTATCGGTGTGAGTGAAAAAACCAGTGGCTTAGAGCCTTTCTATCCGGATCGTATGGCAAGCCGAATTCTTGGCATGGGGGATATTGTTGGCTTGGTTGAGGAGGCACAAAAAAATGTTGATATTAAAGAGGCAGAAAAACTTGCAAATAAAGTCAAATCTGGAAAAAGTTTTGATCTAGATGATTTCAAGAACCAGATTGCTCAAATGAAAAAAATGGGTGGTATGGGAGCCATGATGGATAAGATGCCAAAAGAATTAATGAATGCTGCCAATAATGTCGATCCTGAGGAGAGCAATAAATCCTTAAATCAAACTGAAGCCATTATTAATTCAATGACAAAGCTAGAAAGACAAAAACCAGAAGTTATCAAAGCAAAACGCAAAATAAGAATTGCGGCAGGTTCAGGAGTGCAGGTTCAGGATGTAAATCGCTTATTAAAGCAATTTGAAGAAATGCAAAAAATGATGAAAATGTTTTCTAAAGGGGGCATTGGAAAACTAATGCGAGGCCTTGGAGGGCGTTTACCTGGAATTCGTTAGCTTTTTATTTTTTTAAGGGTTGACCTGCCGGAACTAATCTTAGATAATCGCGTTTTGCCAATTATGGGGTGTTAGCTCAGCTGGTAGAGCACCGGACTTTTAATCCGTTGGTCGCGCGTTCGATCCGCGCACACCCTACCACTTTTTTTTATATTTTATGCATATAATATACGCATGAGTAAGTACCCAAATCTTCTTCTTGATAATCAACTTTGCTTTGCGCTTTATGCAGCCACGAATTCGATTATTCGCTATTACCGTTTTTATTTAAAAGAAATTGGCATTACATACCCGCAATACTTAGTGCTGATAACGCTTTGGGAATCGGATTGTAAAAATGCTTCTGACATTGCAAAGTTGCTTAAACTGGATCTACCTAACATTACCCCTATATTAAGAAAAATTGAAAATATGGGTCTTATCACACGTTCACGCTCAAAAGATGATGAACGAATCATTAATATCAAATTAACAAAAAAAGGTATTGATTTGGAAGAGTCTGTCGCGTTAATTCAGCATAAGGTGGCTTGCAAAACTCATTTATCAGAAAAAAATTTTAATGCGCTGAAGGCTAGCCTCTATGATTTGACGGATAATATGGAAATAAACCCTGAAGATATTAATGATTTAAAAATGAATTATTGCAAATAGATTTTGGGTTAAAAAAAAGCTAACCCAAGGGTTAGCTTTTTTTATACGATAATTTATTACAGACCAGTATATGGACTATTGTATGGACTTGTATAGCCAGCGATAGGATTAGTTACAATATCGCCTCTGAAGCTTTGAAGATCAGCCATTATTGCTTTAATTAAATGATCAGGTACATCGAATGCATAAAAGGTATGCAAGCACTCAATCATAATAATATCAAACTCTCTATCCGTAATATTTAAATGCGGATGAGAGTCTTTCATTGACTTGCCTCGACCAAACTCATCTGGTTCATAAATTGCAGGACCGCCAGTTCTTTCAACGACCCAGTTTGTAAGCATTACTTTAAAACCGGCTCTTGTATGATCTGCATCATGGACAGCTTTTAGGGCAGGATTTTTATTTAATGCTTTATTAACGTAAATTTTATCAAC
>JAFMCB010000042.1 GCA_017858095.1 Methylophilaceae bacterium
ATTACTTTATATTTTAAGTTCTTTGATTTTTCTAGTAATCGTATTTCTTCCAACACCCAATGCTTTCGCTGTATCGATTTTGCGATTTTTTGTAGATTTAAGAGCTTCCATAATTAAGATTTTTTCGATCTCATTTACGAACTGTTCAAAAATATTGGCTTCTCCTGCAATTAAACTCTTGCTGACTTCACGCTTTAATTGATCACGCCACGATCCATGAGAAATTTCAGTGTCATGGATAGGCTCATCCTTTAATTCAGCTGGTAAATCAGAAATCTGAATAATTTTTCCAGCAGACATAACGGTTAACCAATGGCAAACATTTTCAAGCTGCCTTACGTTGCCTTGCCAATAGAGGCTTTTAAAAAATTCAATGACATCTTGTGATAAAACTTTAACTTCCGTTTGTAATTTTTTTGCACTCTGGGCCAAAAAAAATTGACTGAGAATTTGTATGTCTTCAATTCGCTCTCTAAGTGGCGGAACATTCATCCGAATAACGTTCAGGCGATGAAATAAATCATCTCGAAATTTACCACTCTTAACTAAAAGCTGTAAATTTTGATGAGTTGCTGTGATTACCCGGACCTTAACTTTGATCAATTCTTGGCCGCCAATACGATAAAATTGCCCATCGTTTAACACTCGCAGTAATCTTGTTTGCAATTCTACTGGCATATCACCAATCTCATCAAGAAACAAAGTGCCTTCGTTTGCCTGCTCGAATCTGCCAAGTTGGCGCTGATTTGCTCCGGTAAAGGCACCTTTTTCATAACCAAATAATTCAGCCTCCAAGAGGTCTTTGGGTATAGCAGCTGTGTTGATTGCGATAAATGGTTTATCTTTACGGGTGCTATTTTTATGGATCGCATGGGCTACCAATTCCTTGCCAGAACCTGACTCACCATTAATTAAGACCGTTGCATTTGATTGACTTAACTTGCCAATAATACGAAAAATCTCTTGCATGGATTGAGCTTGTCCTATGATATCTGGATAGCTATCAATTTCTATTTCTTTTGATGTTGCAGTGGTTAAGTCTAATGCTTTGTGAATAACCTCTAATACTTTGTCAATATCAAATGGCTTGGCGATATATTCGAAAGCACCTTTTTTAAAGGAAGCTACCGCAGTATCTAGATCAGAGTAAGCGGTCATGATAATGATGGGAATATGGGGAAATTTTTCTTTCACTTTGGTTAGAAAAATTAATCCTGATTCTCCAGGCATTCTTATGTCACTTAAGATGACAGAGGGTTTATCGTGATTAAATTGATTTATCGCCTCATTGGTATTAGAAAAGGTTTTGAAGGGCAGGCCAGCTTTTGCAAGCGCCTTTTCGAATACCCAGCGGATAGATTTGTCATCATCAAGAATCCAAACACTATTCATCTAGTTTAACCTCACTATTATTTAAATCATTTTTTATAGGTAAAATAATTGAAAAACACGTTTTATTTTTTTTGCTTGTCGCTTCAATCATCCCCTTATGCAGCGAGACAAAATCCTGAGCAAGTGATAGCCCAAGACCGGCCCCATTCTGATTGCCTGATACAAGAGGATAAAATATTTTCTCCAATATATTTTTTGCAATTCCTGGACCATTATCAATAATATCGACCCGAATTACCGTTTGATATTTTTTTTGATGCACACACATGTGGCGATCTGACCGTGTCTTGATTATGATTTTTTTGGGCTCATGATTGTAAGCTTGTAAAGCTTGCGCTGCATTTCGAGTGATATTGAGAAAAGCCTGAATGAGTTTCTCACGATCCGCCACAATTTCCGGAAGACTAACATCATAATCTCTTACTAATATAATTTCGCTACCAAATTCGGAGATTGTGAGTCCTCTTACCCGCTCGATAAGCTCATGAATATTTGTTAGTTCATATGTGGGTAAATGATAGGGAGACAGTAATTTGTTCATAAGATTCTGTAACCTATCAGCCTCAGAAATAATGATTTGTGTGTATTCAGTTAAACTTTTATCTTCGAGTTCATGTTCTAACAGTTGAGCTGCCCCCCTTAAACCACCTAAAGGATTTCTTATTTCATGCGCTAAATTTCTCAATAATTCTGCATTGGCTTGCTGTTGTATAATCATCCTCTCTTCATTGGTAATCTTGAGGTGTTGATCCATTGGCACTAATTCAATTAGGATATTTTTTGAATTTGAAATAGAGCTTGCTGTAAGTGTCGAACAGACCGTTTTGTTATTTTTTGTTTTAATAAAGTATTCATTCTCTCTAAAGACATTATGATGTTGCATATCTTTTTTCAGTTGTTGGAAAAAGTTTTTGTCTTGAAAAAAAAGGTCTATGTTATGTTTGCAAGCTTGATCGTGGCTTATTTCTAATATGGCCTCAGCAGATGGGTTTATATACTTTATCGCCCCCTCAGCATTGCAGACAATAATGCCGCAGGCAAGGTTTTCTAAACCTCGAAATTCACCTTGGATTACCGGTGGCGCCATAAAGATAGTTGTCCTCAAACTCGCACAAGATTGGTGCTAAATTTTTTTGTTCAAAAAAAGGGTGGGATTTTCATCCCACCCAAGAATATTAAACGCTGTAATACATCTCAAATTCAATAGGATGCGGAGTCATACGAATTCTGGTGACATCAGCCATTTTGAGGTTGATATAGCTATCAATAAAGTCATCAG
>JAFMCB010000043.1 GCA_017858095.1 Methylophilaceae bacterium
ACTTCTCTTTATCTCAATATCTGTAATGGCAAGTGACTCCAAATCAGTATTTTATGAACCTAGCAAATCAAATGCTTACCAAGGAAGACTATTCTATGATGCCAATCAAGAAGATTATCCGATAGATAAGATGATGGAACGTTGTAAAGGCTTTACAGGAGTAGCCACCGCACAAACAAAAAGTAAAAAAAAACCAATCCTCACTGGTAATATGTCAGTACAAATGCAGCTTACATTGGTCAACCAAAAAATAAGAATGAAAAAATAATTATGGAAAATATCAAGATAAAAAATGTTAAGAAAATATTATTAAATTTTGTACTGACTTGGACTTTTATACTGATTGCCATTGAAATTTTTGCCCTTTTTTCTTTATGGTCTATTAATAAAATAGTCCAGATTGAGGGTGAAAAGTTATACAAAATTTCAGAGATTAATTCATTTCTAAAGTCTGCAGACAGCAATTTTAAATCTCAAGTGCAGGCCTGGAAAAATATCCTAATACGAGGGCAGGTTAATAAAGATTATAAAAAGTACAAATTTGATTTTAATATAAAATATGCCATCACCCAAGATAAAATTAATAGTGCCTATGAGAAATGTAATTCATCAATAACTCTAATCGATTGTAATCGTATAAAGACTCTCCAAGAGGCGCATGAAAGTCTTAAAATTGTTTATTTTAAAAATCTGAATTTGGAAGAGCTTATGTCGGTTGAAGGTTACAAAACAATCGATGCTAACGTCAGAGGGATCGATCGCGATTTACAAAATCAGTTTTTTCAGGTTACACAAGAGGTTAATATCCTTTTTGAAAACCAACAGAATGAGTTTGTGGAATTGGTTAGTCAGAGGTACCAACAAATTCGTTTCTTTTTGTTAGTGACCCTGGCCTTAGCTATGAGTTTTATCCTTTTAAAACTCTACAGGATATTAAAACTTGATTCAAAAGACCTTTAGAACATGAATAATATTGTTATTGCTTTGGCGGGACTGGGTTTATTTTTAACTGGGTTAAGCTTTTTGGGAGAGGCTACCAAATCATTTACAGGCAGTAGTTTTAACAAATTTGTTTCTCGCTTGACAAGTAATTCAATTAATAGGGCTTTTATTGGATCTTTGGTCGGTACGCTTTCGCAGAGCACATCTGCTGCAACTTTTTTCATCATGGGTTTATTGCAAGCTAACGTGGTTAAGTTTAAAGATTCACTTTCGCTTTTAGCTTGGTCTGGTATGGGTACGTCAATACTCGTTTTTTTAGCATCAATCGATATTCAGTTTGTTGGCTATTTGTTGCTTAGCATAATTGGGCTGGCATATTTATTCAACGTATCAAAAGAGAAAATTATGCTTCTCTTTGTCCCCCTAATTTTTGCAACAGGCTTGATCTTTTTAGGCCTCGGCCTTATGAAATTTGGTACAGCAAGTTTTGGTAAATTTTTTTGGGTGAATGAATTTTTTGAATTTGCATCAGAAACAATTCTTATCTCTGTGGTCTTGGGTCTATTTTTTTCCTTAGCTACACAATCAGCTTCATCCATCACGATGATTGTGATTGCTTTAGTTTATTCATCTGTTATTCCAATTGAGTCAGCTGCCTTTATGGTAATTGGTAGCAACTTGGGCTCAGGCATAGCGCTTGTCCTTTTTCACACGCACCTTGAGGGACAGCAAAAAAGAGTTTTATTTTTTCAATTAATAAATAAGTGTTCAGGATCTTTTATTTTGTTCATGCTATTAATTATCAATGCTGAATTAGTCCTTAGTGAGCCGAGTGAAAATAATGCGAAAAATCTAGCTATACAATTGGCTATGGTTTACCTACTTTTGCAATTAGCAGGGGCAATTTTTTGTGATGTTTTTAAAAAATCATTATCTTCATTTTTAACCAAATGGTTGCCAGAAAACGAACGTGATTTAATTGCAAAACCCAAGTATCTTTACCCCGAGGCAATTTCGAATTCGACAATTGCAAAAAATTTAATTATTCAAGAGCAATCGAGACTCCTTGCCATGATGCCAGATTATCTGGAGAGTTTAAGGGAAAATAACAAAGGAAGCCTCACCCAATCTGAGAGGCATGAGGGTTATATGACCCTTTGTAAAAATATTAAAAACTTTAGTGATGACGTTATTACACTTAATCCACAAAATGAAATGGCAGATCTACTTAAAATACAAAGCAAAAACGAATCTATTGAGAGCCTCTTAATAACTTTGCAAAACTTTGTCAGCACTGCCAATGAATTAGACGTTAAAAAATTAACGCTATCCAATTCAATTGTAGAGAGTTTGCATATGATTCTGACCTTGTTGCAAGAATCTCAATCATCACCCGAGGATAATGAAATCCTTGAAAATCTTACTTCAGACAAAGGCTCGTTGATGGACAAAATTCGAGATCAACTAATGGAAAATAAAAAACTATCCAACCAAGAGCAAAAAGCCTTATTTTTGCTGACACGAATTTTTGAGCGACTGATTTGGCAGATAAGAAAACATAGCTTAATAAAATAAATTTTGTTATACCTTTAATAAAAA
>JAFMCB010000044.1 GCA_017858095.1 Methylophilaceae bacterium
GGTTTCTTTGCTGGAGCAGCTTTCTTCGCTACGGGTTTCTTTGCTGGAGCAGCTTTCTTCGCTACGGGTTTCTTTGCTGGAGCAGCTTTCTTCGCTACGGGTTTCTTCATAACCTTTTTAGCAGCAGCCATCGCTTTTTCCATTAAAGATTTTTTTTCAGCCATTTTTTATCCTAATTAAACAATTCTAAGGCGGGGAGTTTACACTTTTTATAGTTAGATGAAAAGTATTAAAATAATTTCTGAGCAAGCAGCGTATTTTCCATTAATGTCGCTACCGTCATTGGACCAACGCCGCCTGGAACAGGGGTAATGTAGGCAGCATTTTTGCTCGCCACCTCAAATTCAACATCACCTACTAATTTATCGTTGACACGGTTAATACCAATATCGATAACAATCGCTCCTTTTTTAATCCATTCCCCTTTAACTAAATTTTGCCTGCCTGCAGCGACCACAACCAAATCAGCTTTTCTTACTTTCTCCTCTAAATTTTTTGTTCTGCTATGGCATGAAGTAATGGTGCATTTTTCAAGAAGTAATTCTAATGCCATTGGTCGTCCGACATTATTTGAAACACCTACGATAGTTGCATCTAACCCTTCTAAGTTAATATTAGAAGCTTTAAGCATTTTGATGACACCATAAGGCGTACAAGAGCGTAATTTTGGTTGTCTGATTGCTAGTAAGCCAATATTAAAAGGATGAAAACCATCAACATCTTTTCTTGGGTCAATTGCATTAATAATAATATCTTCATCAATATGATCCGGAAGGGGTGATTGTATTAATATGCCATCAATATCTGAATTGGAATTTATTTCACCAACAAGTTGTAGTAATTCTTGTTGGCTAATTGATGCGTCAAAATCATATGAGATGGATTTTATGCCAACTTTTTCACATGCCAATTTCTTATTTTTCACATAAACATGCGAGGCTGGATTATCGCCGATTAAGATAACTGCAAGACATGGATTTCTAATATCATTTGATGCTCTTGTTGAAATTTCATTTTTAATTTTTTCTAAAAGTTCTGTGGCAATTCTTTTGCCGTCAATGATTTGCGCTGTCATAGATTATTTATAATTTTGTATTAAAAAAAACGATTCTAACAGAAAAATAAAATGGAAGAAGTGAACAAAAAGAATAAAAAATGCAGATTTGACCAATCAATGAAATTAGGCTATATTGCGGCGTTCGGGGTGTAGCGTAGCCTGGTAGCGCGCCTGCTTTGGGAGCAGGATGTCGGGAGTTCGAATCTCTCCACCCCGACCATTTATTGTCCAAATAAAGAGCGCCTGGTAACAATTGCTTTATTTGATTAGTTAGCTGCCCGTAGCTCAACTGGATAGAGCACCAGCCTTCTAAGCTGGGGGTTACAGGTTCGATTCCTGTCGGGCAGGCCAATAATGGTGGCTGTAGCTCAGTTGGTAGAGTCCAGGATTGTGATTCCTGTTGTCGTGGGTTCGAACCCCATCAGCCACCCCATTTATTCCAAGAAAATTAATAAAAGCTTCTAAATAAAAGAAGCTTTATGCAAAACTAGTTTCTAGGTAAACGAAGCTAACAATACATTTTTGCATTTTGCGGTATATTTATGACTCTAATATGAATTTTTTAAATAATTATTTTTCTTTATCATGAAAGATGAAACCTTAATAAGGTACAGCAGGCATATTTTATTGCCAGAAATTGATTACTCGGGCCAAAATAAATTAACAGCCAGCCACGTTTTAATTATTGGTGCTGGTGGACTTGGCTCACCAGCAGCAATCTATTTAGCTGCCTCAGGAATTGGTAAAATAACTATATGCGATTTTGATAAGGTTGATATTTCTAATCTACAACGACAGATCTTGCATCAAGACGAGTCTATCAATTTAAATAAAGCAGTTTCCGCAAAAAAAACATTAACTAAAACAAATCCTCATATTCAAATTATTCCTGTTGAAAAAAAATTAAATGTCCGTGAGGTAAAAAATTTAGCAAATGATGTTGATGTGATTTTGGATTGTTCAGATAATTTTGAAACAAGATATAGACTTAACGAAATTGCGTTTTCTCTAAAAAAACCTCTGGTATCTGGCGCAGCAATTCAATTTGATGGGCAAGTAAGTATTTATGATTTTAGAGATAACAAAACTCCATGTTATCAATGTTTATTTCCAGATTCATCAATTGATAGCGAACAAAGGTGTTCTGATCATGGGGTCTTGTCTCCAGTTGTTGGCGTAATTGGATCTATCCAAGCGGTTGAGACTATTAAGTTACTTTTAAATATTGGCGCCTCAAGCATAGGAAAGTTATTGATTTATGATGCAAAAAATATGCATTGGAGTGAAATAAAATTTAAAAAAGACCCAAAGTGCAGGGTCTGTGCATAAGTTATATTGAGACTTATTGCATCGTGTTAAAATTTCTCTTTAAGATAAAAAATTCATGAAAAAAGAACTATCTAAATCATTTTCTCCAAAAGATATTGAATCAAAATGGTATGAGTTTTGGGA
>JAFMCB010000024.1 GCA_017858095.1 Methylophilaceae bacterium
AAAAGATCATTCTAACTTTTTTAATTATTTATTAAAAATCGAATAGAATGCGTTGATGATCTTAAAAAAAATATCAGGTGTCTTAGATAATACCTATAAAAAAACCTTAGATTTATCCAAGCACCGCCATGCAAGTAAATATTTGTTTGGCATTAGTTTTGCAGAATCATCTTTTTTCCCAATACCTCCAGATGTGATGCTAATGCCGATGTGTCTTGCCGTTCCAGCAAAAGCTTATTGGTATGCTTTTTTAACAACTTTAAGTTCAGTTTTGGGTGGCCTGTTTGGTTATTTTATCGGCAAATTTGCCTTTAATGTGATAGAACCTTACCTGATAAATTCCTCATACCTAGAATCATATAATCAAGCGGTATCATGGTTTGGCGAATGGGGATTCTGGGCGATCCTAATAGCCGGATTTTCTCCAATTCCATACAAAGTTTTCACAATTGCCGCAGGTTCATTAAATATGTTATTGCTCCCATTCATATTAGGCTCAATTATCGGCCGAGGCGGACGTTTCTTTCTTGTTGCTTACTTGACTAAAATTTTCGATAAAAACATTGATGCAATAATTAAAAAGCTTATTGAAAAAATTGGTTATGTAATTATTGTCATTTTTCTTCTTGTAATTTTTGTAGTAAATTAATTCTATGAAAGCTATTTTAGTCATTGCCATTATTTTTCTGATCGTGCTGGTATTAAAAAAACCCGCTTTTGGAAATGAAGCAAAATTATTAGGTCAAGTCGCGCCCGATTTTAATCTCAAAAATTCACAAGGAGAAAGCGTTAGCCTTGCCTCGTTTCAGGGTCAGTGGCTAGTAGTTTTCTTTTACCCTAAAGATGATACACCTGGGTGCACCGCAGAGGCATGTTCTTTTCGAGATAACTTTGACGACATTAAAAAATTGAATGCATCGATTGTTGGGATTAGTGTTGACTCATCAGAATCACACCAAAAATTTAAAGAAAAACATAATTTACCTTTTATGTTGCTAGCCGATGAGGGTGGCAATGTTGCTAAACAATATGGTGCGTTAAATAATTTTCTCATTTTTAAATTTGCCAAACGGCAAAGTTTTATTATTGATCCAGAGGGTCTGATTAGACGCGTATACCGCAGCGTATCTCCCAGTAAGCATGCTTTGGAGATAAAGGAAGATCTGCAACAGTTGATTGAAAATTCTTAATTTTTGCTTATTAATTTTTGAATCATTTTCAGGCCAAAACCAACACCAAAACCATTGACATCGGAACTCACTGCACCCAAGCCGCCCTTACGATTGCTGGATGATAAATCGACATGTAACCATGGGACGTTATGTTCAATAAAGCGACCCAAAAATCGACCCGCATGAATATGGTCTGGGCCGCCTTCAAGGGTGCATTGCTTGATATCAGCAATTTGACTGTCTAAATCTTCTTCGTAGTCTTCATCGAAAGGAAATGCTGCAATTCTTTCACCCGCTTCTGCGCCAGCGCCGACCGCCATACACGCCAATTCAGGTCGATTGCTTATAACCCCACTGTAACGATCGCCCATCGCCACTGCCATGCAACCGGTGAGTGTTGCAAAATCAATAATGGCATCGGGCTTTTTGCGCGAGGCTAGGGTTAACGTATCGGCCAACACCATCCGTCCCTCCGCATCGGTGTGCACAATTTCAATATTAATTCCATTCAATGCTTTCACCACATCATTTTGCTTGTAAGCTTTAGGGCCAATGTGATTTTGCGCAATCGCCAACCAACAATCAATTTTAACAGTTAATTTAGCTCTCACTGCAGCTTGCAAAATACCTAACGCCACGGCCGAACCATTCATATCCTCATGCATGCCACTCATGTATTTTGCCGGTTTTAAATTGTGTCCACCGGTATCAAAACAAATGCCTTTGCCGACCAATGCAATATTTTTCTTCGCCCCTTTTGGGTTATAAGTTACATGCATAATCGCCGCATCGAGTGGTTCCGATCCTTGTCCCACCGCATAAAATGCACCTGCCCCCATTTTTTTTAACTGTGGCATGGTAAATTCTTTACAGACCAATTTATTGGCGCGTGCAAATTTCTTCACTTCATTTCTATAGATGGTTGGCGTGAGATTGTTCGGTGGTGTTAAGGTTAAATTTCTTGTTAAGGTGTTACCCTCCACCAACGATTCAATGTTATGCAGTTGCGGCTTTTTCTTGCACCCATAGATAGTCAGTGTTGCTAGATAATTTTTCACTGCCACTTTCTTCATCGAGACCAGTGTTTGCGCATTGATAAGGGCAACATAAATAGCATTTTGTATGACCTGCTCATCAAAACTGCCGTCAAAAATAACATGCAGTTGTTTAGGTTTTTCTGTGAGCAAAGGCATCACTGCTTTTCGCAATCTCGTCTGATTGTTAAAGACAGTTTCATCTTTTTCAACCTTCACCAGGCTCATCAAGCTGCCGTTGGGCAAATCCAGTTGCATTGCGCTTTTGGATAATTCATTGAATTTTTTTTGGTTGCGATTTAATTTTGCTGAAACTAAGTTATAGAAAGGCATGGCTTTATTTTCTGTATCCGTTAAATAAAGATAGTGCGCCTTAGCAGTAAATTGCTTTTCGGTTAACTTTTTTTCAAAAAATTGAATTTTTGTTTTCATTTTTATCCTATTTTTCTATTAATAATTAATAACTTATAAAAAACAAGGTGAATATTTTTTATCTAAAATCGACTAACAACCGTGAAGTTCTATTATAATGTCTCATCAATTGACTCGGTAATATATTATTAATTCCAATATATTTACCTTTACATCTCAAGGATAGCGATACATGGATTTTTTTCCTGATCATGATATACAAGAAACGCAAGAATGGCTTGAATCACTAAATTCTGTCATTGAGGCACATGGTACAGAAAGGGCGCATTTCCTGATTGAAATGATGATCGACCAAGCACGTCGATCCGGATCCAACCTACCCTATAATGCCACCACCGCTTACGTCAATACTATCCCCACACATTTACAACAGCGCCATCCCGGTAATCCAGATATGGAGCGACGTATTCGTGCGCTTATCCGCTGGAATGCGGTCATGACCGTGTTACGTGCCAATATGAAATCCCCTGGTATTGGCGGTCACATTGCCAGCTTTCAATCATCAGCAACGCTATATGACGTTGGGTTTAATCATTTCTTTCGTGCGGCAAATGATAAATTTGATGGGGATTTGATTTACTTTCAAGGTCACTCCTCCCCTGGAATTTATGCGCGTGCATTTTTAGAAGGCCGAATCTCAGAAGAACAATTGGATAATTTTCGTATGGAGACCGGTGGCAACGGGTTATCCAGCTATCCACATCCCTGGTTGATGCCAGATTTCTGGCAATTCCCGACCGTGTCGATGGGGCTTGGGCCTATCATGGGAATTTATCAAGCACGCTTTTTAAAGTACCTGCACAACCGGGGTATTGCCGATACGTCCGATCGTAAAGTCTGGGTGTTTTGCGGTGATGGAGAAATGGATGAGCCAGAATCACAAGGCGCCATCTCATTGGCCGCGCGGGAAAAATTAGACAACCTTATTTTTGTTGTGAATTGTAACCTACAACGCCTTGATGGTCCTGTGCGTGGCAATGGAAAAATTATTCAAGAATTAGAATCAAACTTTCGCGGTTCCGGTTGGAATGTGCTGAAGGTGATATGGGGCTCTTATTGGGATCCTTTGTTTGCGATGGACAAAGAGGGTTTCTTAAAAAAACGCATGGAAGAATGTGTTGATGGCGAATTCCAAAACTTTAAAGCCAAAGGTGGCGCATACACGCGCGAGCATTTTTTTGGTAAGTATCCCGAATTAAAAGAAATGGTTGCTGCGATGTCGGACAGTGATATCTGGCGTCTCAATCGCGGCGGTCATGATCCGCACAAGGTTTTTGCGGCCTACGCCGCCGCAGTGGCGCATAAAGATCAACCTTCCATTGTATTGGCGAAAACAGTCAAAGGATATGGCATGGGTGACGCTGGTGAGGGACAAAACATTACGCACCAACAAAAGAGTATGGATATCGCCTCGTTGAAGGCATTCCGTAGCCGTTTTGATTTACCGATCAGTGATCAAGAGGTCGAGAGCTTATCCTATTATAAACCTGCAAAGGGCTCACCTGAACTGCAGTACATGATGGAACGTCGACAAGAGTTAGGTGGTTTTGTCCCTACCCGACGTCGTAAAGGCAATCAATTAACCGTGCCGAAGATGGACGCATTCTCCAACATGACCGTAAGCACCGGTGATCGTGAGATTTCAACGACTATGGCGTTTGTCAGGATCTTAAGTACCTTGCTACGTGATAAAGAATTGGGTAAATATATCGTCCCGATCGTGCCCGATGAGGCCAGAACTTTTGGGATGGAAGGCATGTTCCGCCAATTAGGAATCTACTCATCCGTCGGCCAGCTTTATGAACCGCAAGATTCGGATCAGGTCATGTTCTATAAAGAACAGAAAGATGGGCAAATTCTCGAAGAGGGTATTACTGAAGCTGGTTCATTTTCCTCCTGGATCGCTTCGGCGACTTCCTACACCCATACCGGAATTCAAACCATTCCTTTTTATATCTTTTACTCCATGTTTGGTTTTCAGCGTATTGGCGATCTCGCCTGGGCGGCTGGTGATTCAAGAGCTCGGGGCTTTTTATTAGGGGCAACTGCCGGAAGAACGACATTAAACGGTGAAGGCTTACAACACGAGGATGGCCATAGTCATTTACTGTCTGCCACCATCCCTAATTGTGTATCCTATGATCCCTGCTTTGCTTACGAGCTGGCTGTCATAATTCAGCAGGGTCTCAAACGTATGATTGAGAATCAAGAGGATATCTATTACTACATCACGGTCATGAATGAAAATTACCATCACCCCGATATGCCAAAAGGTATCGAACAAGGCATTATCGATGGCATTTATTCTTTCTCAACATCTAAAGTTAAAGGGCCAAAAGTGCAGCTCATGGGCAGTGGGGTTATCTTACGTGAAGTTATTGCAGCAGCGAACATGCTAGAGAAGGATTTTAATATAGCTGCTGATGTTTACAGTGTGACGAGCTTCACGGAATTACGCCGCAATGCACTGGACGTTGAACGCTGGAATCGAATTAACCCGGATAAGAAAGAAAGGAATGCCATTATTCAAAATGTCATTCAGGATAGAGAAAGCCCTATTATTGCCTCAACGGATTACATGAAATCTTATCCAGAACAAATTGCACGCTTTTTAACTAATCCTTTTATAGCCCTTGGTACCGACGGTTATGGACGTTCAGATAGCCGCGAAGCATTACGAAGTTTCTTTGAGGTAGATCGCTACCATGTCGTTATTGCAGCATTGAAATCCTTAGTGGATAGCAAGCAAATTGACAAAACGGTGTTAATCAGTGCAATTAAAAAATTCAAGATTGATGGACAAAAACCCAACCCGGTAAGTGTGTAACAAAAAAAATGACAACTGAGCAAATTCTTATACCTGATATTGGCAACTTTGAGAGCGTTGACGTCATTGATGTGTTGGTTAATGTGGGCGACAGTATCAGCACGGATGACTCTTTAATTACCGTTGAATCTGATAAAGCCTCGATGGATATTCCCGCGCCGAAATCTGGCGTCATTAGAGAAATTAAATTAAAGGTGGGTGATAAAGTCAAAGAAGGGAGTCTTGTCGCTGTCATTGAAACGGAAGCGGATGCAAGCAAGCCCGTTGAGCGTAAAATTGAAAAAGAAGTTCAGATTGAAAAGGTCGTTGAGAAAATTATTCCTGAACCGACGCGCCCTGCTCCTGAACCGCCAGCCACCATTCAACCGACTGAAAATCCATTGCCGATTGGTGAGAGTGTCTTGGTCAGTGAAGGTAAACATAGTCACGCCTCCCCTTCAATAAGAAAATTTGCTCGCCAACTGGGAGTAAATCTTGCCTTAGTCAACGGTTCTGGGGCGAAAAACCGAATCCTACAAGAAGATATCCAGGCCTTTGTTAAGGGTGAATTAGCAAAACCGAAAAGTGAATCGATGGGCAGTCAATTTGCGCCTATCCCGATGCCGGACATTGATTTTTCTCAATTTGGCACGTTTGAAACCAAACCACTTTCTAAAATTAAAAAAATCTCAGGGGCTAACCTGCATCGTAATTGGGTCACAGCACCGCACGTAACACAATTTGATAATGCCGACATTACGGATCTTGAGGCATTTAGAAAATCCATGCAAAAAGAAGCAGAAAAACGCGGTGCAAAATTAACCTTGCTTGCCTTTCTAATGAAGGCCTGTGTTAATGCTTTACGGACTTATCCTGCCTTTAATAGTTCGCTTTCTTCCGATGGAGAAATGCTTATATTAAAAAATTATTACCATATCGGATTTGCCTGCGACACCCCTGACGGTTTAGTTGTTCCTGTCGTCAAAGATGTATACAAAAAAGATGTCTTAGATATTGCACAGGATTTAGGAGAATTATCAAAAAAAGCACGTGAACGAAAATTGAAAATGGAAGACATGCAAGGCGGTTGTTTTACCATTTCCAGTTTAGGCGGTATCGGCGGCACGAAATTTACGCCGATCATTAATTGTCCAGAAGTGGCAATTTTAGGTGTCTCGCGTGCATCGATGCAGCCGATTTATAATCCAGATTCCAAAGCGTTTGAAGCGCGATTAATTTTACCGCTCTCACTTTCATATGATCACCGTGTCATTGACGGTGCTGATGGTGCGCGTTTTACCAGCCATCTTGGTGCCATGTTATCTGACGTAAGACGACTTTTACTTTGAGTTTATGGCAGAACTAACAAAAATAACGGTGCCAGATATTGGCAACTTTGCTGAAGTTGATGTGATTGATATTTTAGTCAAGGTTGGTGATGAAGTTAGTGTTGAGGATGCCTTAATCACGCTCGAATCTGACAAAGCGTCAATGGATATTCCCGCACCCACAGCAGGCACAGTAAAAGACTTACACATTAAAATCGGTGATAAAGTCAAAAAAGGCTCACTCATTTTATCGCTCGCAACGACCGATGCAACGGCGTCATCTGCGGTATCGACCGCAACAAAAAAACAAGCGCCTGAAGCTTTGGTGTCTGCGCCTAAGAAAACAGAACAAACGAAAACGGTAGCAAAAAATAGCCGTGCGGATCATAGCTGTGACGTCTTGGTTCTCGGCTCTGGCCCGGGGGGTTACAGCGCCGCTTTTCGTGCAGCAGACTTAGGCAAAAACGTCATTCTGGTTGAGCGCTATGCCGCGATTGGTGGGGTATGCCTGAATGTGGGCTGCATTCCCTCCAAAGCCCTTTTGCATACCGCCAAAGTTATCACTGATGCTGAAGAAATTTCACAGCATGGTGTGAGTTTTAATCGTCCAAATATTGATTTGGAAAAAATTAAGCAGTGGAAAAATAATGATGTGGTCAATAAGCTGACACTGGGTTTAGGTCAGATGGCAAAACAAAGGGGTGTTAAGGTAATCCAAGGTTACGGTGAATTTAGTAACACCAATCATGTCCTCGTCACCACTCCTGACAATAAAAAACTAACCGTACAGTTTGCCAGCTGTATTATCGCGGCCGGCTCACAACCCATCAAAATGCCTGATGCCCCGGATGATCCCCGCATTATGGATTCCACGGGTGCCCTCGAATTACATGACATTCCGACACGCCTGCTGGTGATTGGTGGTGGCATTATCGGGCTTGAGATGGGAACCGTCTATGACGCATTAGGCAGTAAGGTTTCCATAGTCGAGCTGACCGATGGATTAATCCAAGGCTGTGATCGTGACATCGTCAGGCCGTTGCAAAAACGGATGAGCCAACGTTTTGAAGCCATTATGCTCAATACCAAAGTCACCGCCATGCAAGCAACCAAAGCAGGGATTAGTGTTACTTTTTCTGGAGAAAATGCGCCAGCACCGCAAGTCTATGACCGTGTGCTTGTCTCGGTGGGCCGCAAACCGAATGGCCATCTCATTAAAGCAGAAAATGCCGGTGTGCATGTCGATGAGCGCGGCTTTATCCCAGTCAATAAACAAATGAAAACCAATGTCGATCACATCTATGCAATTGGCGATATTGTCGGCCAACCCATGCTGGCTCATAAAGCAACGCATGAAGGTAAAATTGCCGCCGAAGTGATCGCCGGCGAGAAGGTTGAATTTCAAGCCATGACCATTCCATCGGTTGCCTACACCGATCCAGAAATAGCGTGGGCGGGTATCACAGAAGAAGAAGCAAAAGCCCAAAATATTGATTATGAAAAAGCTGTCTTCCCCTGGGCCGCAAGCGGTCGCGCCCTCTCCACCTCGCGCACGGAGGGCATGACTAAATTAATTTTTGATAAAAAAAACCAACGTCTCATTGGTGCAGCGATTGTCGGTATTAATGCTGGCGAACTTATTGCCGAAACAGTATTGGCGATTGAAATGGGTGCTGATGCACATGATATTAGTTTATCGATTCATCCCCATCCAACACTGTCTGAATCGGTTGCCATGGCGGCAGAAATCAAAGAAGGTACCATCACGGATCTGTATATCAAAAAACGGACTCCTTAAAGATAAGCTAGCATTCCCTCAAAAATTAAATCTTTCTGTGCTGTGAGGCGTGATTGCCACGCTGGATCTGCATGACTTAATAGCCAATCGGCATCACCGCCAGTAATTACCAACGGGACTGACGCCGGTTGGGTTCGACAGACTAAATTGACCGCCCCCATAACCGCATAAGTAATACCTGTCGATACCGACGCATTCGTGGTTTTTGCCGGGAAACTAATATCTGCATTCATGCTTGCATTAACGTTAGCCGTCGATTGATTCAAAGCACCAAGGGCGGTCGTAAGTCCGGGTAAAATCATACCACCTTGATAAGCTGGAGTGTCATTGTCTCTTTGTTCAACAAAATCGATGGTGATGGCAGTGCCGGCAGAAATAACAAAAACCGATTGCTGAAAATGATTCCAAGCGCCTAATGCATTTAGCCATCGATCAATACCGAGTCGCTCTTTTTCTTGGTAATTATTGATTAAATTGGGATGTGATTTTTGGCTTAATATGTCAACAACCACAGATTGTTTTTGATACCAGGCATGGATCGATTGGGCGTACGACGCATGGTTCACATTAGCGATTAACACTGCCGTTATGGTGCTGTCTGATGGTAAGTTTTTACATTCAAAATCTTTTATAAAACACTGATTATTAATAATTATTTTTTTATTATTAACCAGCCTCCACTTCACACTAGAATTACCAATATCGATCAATAAATTCATGCATTATTCCAATTTTTTATAATAGAAATCTCGCCCGATGAGTAAGGGGTCGCCCCTTTTTCGGTATGAATAAGCAGTGCGCCATCATCTGTAATATCACTCACACGGCCCTGAATAATTTGTCCGTCACCCTTCGTCAAGGCAACCATTTTATCGTGAAATGCATGTGCATTTTTCCACTCTTCTTTCATGCCTGCAAAACCCTCACTTTCAAATTGTGAGAGTGCCGCTGCTAATTCTTTAATGATGATCGCAAGCAATTCGTTTGGATTGATTGCTGCATCTAAACAGCTATGCAGGTCGATTGCCGGTTGATCAATTTTTTCAATTTGTTTCTTCGAGATATCAAGATTAATGCCTATGCCAATGACAGCTAAGCTCTGGCCCTCCATGTCACCTTGCAATTCAATTAAAATTCCGGCTAATTTTCGATACAGGCCATTATCTAGGACAAGAATATCGTTGGGCCATTTTAATAGCGCCTGCTGAAGACCAATTTTTTGAAACGCACGAATGAGGGCAATGCCTACCACTAAACTCAACCCCGATAACATGGCAGCACCTTGCTTAAAGCGCCATAAAAAAGAAAAAGTAAGATTTTGTCCTAACGCTGAAATCCATCGCCGACCGCGTCGGCCTTTACCTGCTGTTTGAATATGGGCAGCCAAGCAAGCTGCATGCGGATAGCCAGTAGCCGCCTTCCGCATCATCAGCGTGTTGGTCGAGTCGACCACATCAATGACCTCAATATGAAACCAACTGGCCTCTTCACCAATTGCTTGTTTGATTTTTTTACTGTCCAATAAAGTGATCGGTTGCGTTAATTTATAGCCTTTGCCCCGCACGGAAAAAATATCAACACCGATTTTTTCAGCTTCGCCGATAGCATTCCAAACAGAAACACGCGAAATATTGTATTTTTTAGCGATTGCTTCACCGGAGTGAAATTGACCATCCGCCAGATCCGCTAATATTGAAAAAAGAAGGTTTGACATACGTTATTTTAGAAAATAATAAAGTCAATCATACCATGGTATTTTTAATCAAAATTCATCCTTAAACAGTGTAAAATGGCGCCTATGTCAGATCATGAAATAAAAGACGATTTACCTTCCAATTTTATTCGCAGCATCATTGATAGAAATTTAAACGAAAATCTTTATCAAAATAAAAAATGGATTGGGTCACCCGGTGGGGCAAGCCATCATGCTAACGCACCCTTAGATAGTGCTAAAATTCGCACGCGCTTTCCGCCTGAGCCGAATGGTTATTTGCATATCGGTCATGCCAAAAGTATCTTTTTGAATTTCGGCTTAGCGCGAGATTATAAAGGTGCCTGTCATCTGCGCTTCGATGACACGAATCCAGAAAAAGAAGATGAAGAGTATGTGCGCAGCATTATCGATAACGTGCAATGGTTAGGCTTTGATTGGAAATTTAAAGATGAGGATAATCTCTACTATGCCAGCAGTTATTTTTCTTTTATGCACGAAGCGGCCCTCTCACTCATCCAATCCGGTGATGCTTACGTTGATCAACAAACAGCCGATGAAATTCGTGAAAATCGCGGCACATTAACTGCAGCAGGAAAAAATTCTCCCTATCGTCAACAAACCGTGGATGAAAATCTTACCTTATTTGCTGCCATGAAGTCAGGTAAACAACCGGATGGTGCCATGGTCTTGCGGGCCAAAATTGACATGGCCTCACCCAATATTAATATGCGTGACCCTGCCATTTATCGAATTAAACACGCAGAACACCATCGGACTGGAAATGATTGGTGTATCTACCCCATGTATACCTTTGCGCATCCGATTGAAGATGCCTTGGAAGGGATTACTCATTCCATTTGCACCCTCGAATTTGAAGACCAGCGTCCATTTTATGATTGGTTGCTGACGAAACTAAAAAACAATGGCCTGCTTACTGATCCATTACCAAAACAACATGAGTTTGCGCGTCTGAATTTAACCTATGTGGTGCTATCTAAACGACGCTTAATTGAATTGGTTACAAATCAACATGTCAGTGGCTGGGATGATCCTCGCATGCCTACGCTGGTGGGGGCAAAACGCCGCGGTTACACACCTGCAGGTTTCAAATTATTTACAGATCGTATTGGGGTATCAAAAGCGGATTCTTGGATTGATTACGTGACCCTGGAGGATGCCATGCGTGAGGTATTAAATACCAGCTGTGATCGCCGTGTGGCGGTGCTGGACCCCATTAAATTGGTGATTAGTAATTACGCCGAGGATCAAGTCGAAGATTGTTTTGCTCCCAATCACCCACAAGACGAATCACGCGGCAAACGTGTCATCAAATTAACGCGCGAGCTTTGGATTGAGCGGCAAGACTTTATGATTGAACCCGAAAAAAAATATTTCCGTTTGTACCCTGGCAATCAGGTTCGCTTACGTTACGGCTACGTGGTCAATTGTACCGGCTATGATGTCGATAAAAAGGGTCAGGTGACAACCGTCTATTGCGAATACCTGCCTGACACCAAATCAGGAAGCGCTGGCGCGGATAGTGTGAAAGTAAAAGGCAATATTCATTGGGTTTCATGCAAACATGCAGTTGAGGCGAAGGTCAATCTTTATGACCGTCTATTTAAAGTCGAACATCCCGGGGCGAATTCTGAATCCTACCTTGATGATATTAATGAAAGCTCATTGACCAGCATCACAGTTCAGCTGGAAGAAAACTTAGTTAACATCAAACCCATGGATCAATTTCAATTTGAACGGCACGGATATTTTATTTGTGATCCCGACTCATCGAGCAAAAATATCATCATGAATAGAACCGTCACATTACGTGACAACTGGAAGTAATTATTGCAACCCAAACTTAATTGGAATAAAGACCGTAAATGTCTCACTGGTTAAATCAGTAGGTTTAGGCAGCGGTTTGGATCGTTCGATCATTTTGATAGCTTCTTGATCTAATACATCGTAATTACTTTTATTTAATATCATTATATTCAATATGTTAGCATGTTTATCTAATCTAACTTCTAATGTTAATTCTCCTTCCCAGCCACGTCGCTGTGCAATGCGCGGGTAGCGTTTAAATTGAGAAATATGTGCAGCTAATAGCTGTCCATAATCCTCGATTATTTTAGCTTCTTGCAACGGGTCAATCTTTGGTGCGACGGTTTCCTCTCTAGGCATGTCAATAGGCACTATATCCTCTGGGGGCAATACCGGAAGTTCCTTAATCGGTTCTGGTTCTTTTGCTTGAGGCAAGGGTGGTGGTAATGGCTGCTCTATCACTGGTTTAGGTAAAGGCGGTGGCTCTTTCACAATCGGTTTTGGTGGTGGTGGCGGTGGCTCTTTCACAATCGGTTTTGGTGGTGGTGGCGGTGGCTCTTTCACAATCGGTTTTGGTGGTGGTAATTCTTTAGGCTTGGGTTTAACAATCTCCATAATAAGCTCGAGGTCTAATTTTTTAACGATAGGTTTTGGATCGATATGGAGATTTTGAAAGACTAAAAAATGCATTAAAAAAGATAGGATAAGCATCCATTTTAAATCAATATCTTCTGTATATTTAAATAAAAATTTCATTTTTTTAATCAATTAAAACAATAATTTATATCAAAAATATAATTAAAATTATTAGTATAAATTTTTGATATTATTAAATTATAAAATTATTTACTACGGATTGATGTAGGAAAAATTCACAAATTTTAATAAGGGTTACTCACTCTTTTTTTTATTCTTC
>JAFMCB010000025.1 GCA_017858095.1 Methylophilaceae bacterium
TCTGAAACAAAGCTTTCTTTTCATGACTCCTTAAATTATCTTTCTCAAGAAGATTTTCTCTTTGGCTCTATTCAAATTTTTTCTATTTTATTGTTTGCCCAATTTCATCGTTGGGTCAACTTTCAGGAAGAGATAGTCAATGCCATGATACTGCAAATGTTTGATCTCATTTGTCAAACCATAAAGTAGTTTTAGAGAAAGTTTTTTATCAAAATCAATTTCACCGATATCTTTTAATGCCACAGCAGCTGATTCTGCATTAACTCCGGTGGGCGCCGAAATAAACTCTAACTCGACATTACCAGCCTCCTGAAATAGTTTTATATGTATATAATTTTTTTCTTTATTCTTTACTTGGTTTTGAATAAGAAAATTAAGGCCCTCCTCGGCAATCAGCATAAGACGATTTTCCTCTGAACTATCCCATTGATGTTTAATTGAAAAGCGACTAATTAAATCCTTAATTTTAACTAAGCTCGATACTTTTAGTGGGACAGATATATTAAATTTAGACCGCCTTTTTAAGGACAGGAGGTACATTATAAGAACTGCGGATATCCCACCCGATGTTGTCCCATTAGACAAAAATACTTGCACACCTTCTGGAAACACTTCGTTAAATAAAAAACCACCCTGAAAGCCCACGCCTGCAAAAAAACCGAAGCAAACTGCCAAAAGAGCCTCTGATGTCAACTTGGACTCATTTACCATTTCCAAACCATGACCAAACAACATAATAATAATTACAAGAATATATCCGGCAGCTACTGGGTTAGGAATGCTGCTTATTAATGCGACCAACTTAGGTGAAAATCCAAATAAGATGATAAATAAACCACCCCACACTCCAACCCTTAAAGCGGCGACACGTGTGATTTCCATAACCCCAATGCTCATTGAGTAAACTGTGTTAGGTACCGAGCCAATAATACCGGCGATGAAGCTTCCAACACCATCTGCATTGATCGCACCCTGGATTGAGCTAAAATTTATGGGTTGAGTTCTTCGGAAAGAATGCTTTTGCACAGAGATACCATCTGCATAAGTTTCAATGCACCCCACAAAAGTTATCAAAATAAAGGCAGGCAATAGTGCCCAGAAGTCCTCAGAAAAATTTAGCGTAAGGCCTGGCCAATGAAATTCTGGTAAACCAACCCATACGGCATTATTAAATTTTGTTAAGTCAACCAATCCGAAAGAGTAAGCGTATGCGGTACCAACAAAAATACCTACCAAAGGTGCCCACAAGCGAAAAATTTTTTTTCCATAAATAGAGATAAGAAGAATGGGTACCAGTGTTGCTAAAAAAGTATATGGAACTGAAATATCACCAATGAAATTTTGTGGAACTTTTTTTAGCATAGACCAAACCACGGGTGCTACATTTAGCGCCATTAACATCAAGACAACCCCTCCAACAGCAGGGGTAAGGATCTTGCGCATGGCACCCATTTGTGAAGTAAAAATAAAAGTGGCTAATGAAGCAATAGTGACTAAAGTCAAGAGCAATGAAGTGCCACCTAGCTCTAATGCTGAAATAGCAACCGTTATAAAGGCAACATTGGATCCAACAAACAAAAGGTATCTTCCGCCGATTATACCAATCCGACTGATTTGTAACCAAGTTGAAAACCCGCATGCCAAAAGTGCACCAAAAACTAACCAACTAATTTGCCCCTCAGGCAACCCTGCCTCGCGTCCGACTATTAAAGGAGTTATCATAATTCCAGTAACAATCATAATTGTGACTTGCAAGCCTAAACCAGCTGATAGCAAGTGAGAAGGCTTTTCGTCACGCTCATATCTTAATTGATTTTCTTTACTCACAGATTTCGCTCCAATAGGAAAAAGCGTATAGTTTATATTAAATGAAAAATGTAAAATAAAAAATTAATTTTTAAATAAACGGGAAAAATATGCTAGCAGTTAAAAAAGAAAATAAGCAAGGGGTTCTGATCATCACTATTTCCGGACGGTTAGATGGTTTAACATCAAAACAATTTTTGGACGAAATAGAAAGTATGGTTTCAACAACGGAAAATAAAGTTATATTGAATCTTAATACGCTCGATTATATTAGTTCAGAGGGATTACGCTCGGTGTTAACCACTGCAAAAAAAATTAAATCTTTGGATGGAAAATTCGGGCTTTGTAGTCCTTTAAGTGGCGTAAAAGAAGTATTGGAGATTAGTGGATTTGGTGCGATGCTTGGTGTTTATGAAACTGAAGAGTTAGCCATCGCTAATATTTAAATGCTTCAATGGATGAAATCAAAAAAACTCAAATTCAGCTTAAGAATAAATTAAGTGACCTTGCAAAACTTACTGACGAATTAACTCTTTTTTTTACAAAAAAATATGAGTTTTTAATCAACCCTGTTAACTTAATTCTAGAAGAACTTTATTCCAACTCAATTAACTATGGTAAAAGTGAAGTAGTACAAATTAATATTGTCTTAGATGTTAAGTTGGATTTACTCACCATTATTTATGAAGATAACGGTATTGCTTTTAATCCTTTATCAGCTCAGACTAAATTAGACCTCTCCACCTCAATTGAGGAAAGTGAAATAGGAGGATTAGGTATCCATTTAATTAAGAGTATGACCGACACTCAATTCTACAAGAGATATAATGATAAAAATCAACTCACTTTAGAAAAAAAACTTACCCAAAAAGCTACTAATCATGCCTAGCATTGAACAAGCACAAAAAATTATCTTCGATATTCTTAAAGAATTTGAGTCCGATATCTTAGCTATTTTAAAACACAGTCCAGTTGCGCTCAGAATAATGCGGCTCTCAGATCGACACATTACCTTTGCAAACCCCAGATACATGGATATGTTTGAGGTCAAAGAAAAGGATTTGCAGACACTAACACCGCTGCAAGTCTATCAAAAAAAGGAAGATTTTGAAGCACTAAGCTTGAGAATAGAAAAGCAAGAAAATATTGTTGATGAAGTGCTTGCCATGAAAACATTGTCCGGCAAGCCTTTACAAGTAATGGGCTCCTTTCATCACTTACGTTACCTTGATCAGGATGTAGTAGTCGCCTGGTTTTACGATATCACTGCAGCGCATCGCGCAAAACAGTTAGCCGAGGAAGCTGCTGAAATTAAAAGTAATTTTTTAGCTAACATGAGTCATGAAATTCGCACTCCTATGAATGGGATTATCGGTATGACACATCTAGCACTCAAGACAGATTTATCCCCAAAGCAAGAGGATTACTTAAATAAGATACAGCAAGCTGGCAAACATTTGTTAGGGGTAATTAATGATATTTTAGATTTTTCAAAAATTGAGGCTGGAAAATTAAATGTTGAAGAAATCAAGTTCAATCTTGATGAGATGATGGACAATGTGGCAAATATCATCAATCAAAAATGTGCTGAAAAAAATCTGGAACTGATCTTTAGGATGCCGCAAAATATACCCAGTCAGATTATTGGTGACCCACTAAGGTTGAGTCAAATTTTAATCAATTATGCTAATAATGCCGTGAAGTTTACTGAAAAGGGAGAAATCATCGTCAGTGCAGAGGTCATAAATGAGGCAAAGAATGATTTTTTAATCAAATTTAGTGTGTCTGATACCGGTATTGGCCTTAAAGAGGAGCAAAGGAAAAAACTTTTTCAATCTTTCCAGCAAGCAGATTCATCGACTTCAAGAAAATTTGGTGGTACTGGATTAGGGCTTTCAATTTCAAAACAACTTGCTGAATTAATGCATGGCGATGTTGGGGTTGAAAGTATTTATGGTCAAGGAAGTACTTTTTGGTTCACGGCAAAATTAGGTATTGACCACAGTAGCAAGAAGAAAGTGTTGTTAAAAAAAGATTTGGAAAGAAAAAATGTCTTGGTTGTAGATGACAATGACGCAGCTTTAGAAATTATGGCGGAGATGTTAAAAGCAATGTCGTTAAACGTTACATCAGTTAATACAGCCGAGTTAGCGCTTGAAAAAATCATTGCAGCAGACTCAAAAAATGCCTTCGATCTAATCCTAACTGATTGGCATATGCCACCGGGTATGAATGGAATAGAGTTAGCAAAAGCAAGTAAAAATTTCAAATTAAAGCACCCTCCAGCATTTATCCTCTTTACCAGTTATGCAAAAGATGAAATTATTAACGAGGCCAATTTAGAAGGCATTGAGCATGTGCTCGCAAAACCAGTTAATGCATCCCTGTTATTTGAAACAATATTAAGTGCCTTCAATATTGATCAAGATTTAGAGCGGAAAAACTCTCATCCAGCACCCACTAAAACTCATTTGGAAGGTATTAAAAAAATCAAAGGGTCCAGAATTTTATTGGCTGAAGATAACTTGCTCAATCAGCAAATTGCCTGTGAAATTTTGCAGGATGAAGGGTTTATTGTTGAGGTTGCAAATAACGGTAAGGAAGCCTTACACATGACAGGGCAACAGGACTACGACGTGGTCTTAATGGACATGCAAATGCCTGAAATGGATGGGCTTGAGGCAACAGAAAAAATTCGCCAAACATTTACCGCAACACAGCTTCCAATTTTGGCCATGACAGCAAACGCCTCTGATGCTGACCGAGAAAAATGCCAACAGGCCGGAATGAATACACATATTACAAAACCGATTGATCCAGAGCTTTTGTTATCAGAACTTGTAAAGTGGATCAAGCCCAAAACTTCGTCTGATGACCATAACCCAGAAGATAAAAAAATCAAAAAAACTGAGGATACTATAAGCATCATTGCAGGGCTTGATATAGAAGCTGCATTGCATGTCGCCGCTGGTAAACAATCGTTATTAAAAAAAATGCTTTTCACCTTCACCTCTGATCAGGCGAATGCGATTGAGCAAATAAAGATTGCAATAAATAATGATGATAATGATTTAGCAAAAAGATTAGCACATACTTTAAAGGGTACTGCCGGAAGTATCGGTGCCAAAGAGATTCAGGAATTAGCGGGAAAAATAGAGGGGTATTTTAGTCAACCGTACGACCAGGATATATTTGCCCAAGATATAGCTACATGCGAAGAAAAATTAGTGAGCGTAATTTCAAATATTCAAAATACCTTGCACCAATCGAATTCATTACTACCAGAAAAACAAATGAATCAAGTTGAATTAGAAAACATTCAACCCGTACTAAATAATTTGATCAATTTAATTGTGCAAAATGATACGCAAGCAATTCAGGTCTTAGAGGAGTCATCTGAGCTTTTCAAGCACTTATGGGGCGAAGTTGTTTTCTCTAATATCAACGATGCTATTCAAAATTTTGATTTTGAGTTGGCAAACTCATTAATTGAACAAAATAAAGAATCATGATTAACACAGATAAGGCCACAATATTAATTATTGATGATACCCCGGCGAATATATCCTTAATGAGTGGTCTATTACAGGATCAGTATAAGATCAAAGCAGCCACAACAGGCAAAAAGGGTCTGGAAATTGCTGCGCTAAAACCACAACCTGACTTAATTTTACTTGACATCATGATGCCTGAAATGGATGGTTATGAGGTATGTAAGGTCCTCAAGACCAACCCTCAAACAGTTGAAATTCCAGTTATCTTTTTGACTGCAAAAGCTGAATCGCAAGATGAAGAAAAAGGTTTAAAAATGGGTGCTGTTGATTACATCACTAAGCCTGTAAGCCCCCCTATTGCATTGACAAGAATTGCTACACATATTGATTTATATCAACAAAAAAGAGCTTTAGTCGAGAGCCAGCAAGCATTATCAGAAGAGATTCAAGAGGCTGCGCTTTACATTCAAAGTTTATTGCCAAAGCCTTTGGCAAATGAGGGTATACAGTCATCATGGCAACATATTCCATCGTCATCATTGGGAGGTGATGCTTTTGGTTATCACTGGATAGATGATGACCATATGGCTATATTTTTAATTGATGTCTGTGGACACGGAGTTGGGGCGGCAATGTTATGCATTTCTGCCATAAATTCTATTAGGTCTGAGTCACTAACAAAAACAGATTTTACAAGTCCTGCTTCCGTACTAAATGGTCTCAATCGCGCATTCCCGATGGAGCAACAAAATTTAAAATACTTTACGATTTGGTATGGTGTTTACTCACCATCCAATCAAACCTTAAGTTATGCATCGGCTGGTCATCCGCATGCAATCCTTCTAAATAGCAACAATGCTCAAGATAAGGAGGACCTAATTAAACTTGGAACAAAAGGTGTGGCTATCGGGTGTTTTGAGGATGTCAGTTACACTGAAAGCAAAGTTGAATTAAAAAAACATAATAAACTCTATGTTTTTAGTGATGGTGTTTATGAAATTACTAATAAAAAAAATGAAGAAATGACATTAGAAGAATTCACCAAATTAATTCAAGAATCTTTTAATGCCACCACCAAACTTCAATCAAAAGAGATATATTCAAAAATAAAAGAATTAAAAAATGATAAGGGGCCATTTGTGGACGATTTTTCTATAGTGGAACTTATTTTTTCGCATTAGTTAATAAGGGGTTTTAGGCTTGTGACCGAAAAGCATGAAATACAAAATTTAATAGAAATGATACATAAAAGGTATGCCCAGCAACAAGATGGGGAGGTCGCAACCTACATTCCCCAACTAAGTAAAGCTAATCCAGAGCATTTTGGTATTGCAATATTAAGTACCAATGGACAAATTTTCGAGTGTGGCGATACTGGTCATTTATTCACTATCCAATCAATATCTAAACCGCTGACTTATGGCATGGCGTTAGAAACTTTTGGTGAAGAAGCCGTTTTTAAAAAAATAAATGTTGAGCCTAGTGGTGATAAATTTAACTCAATTGAATTGGAACCTGATACAAATAGGCCCTTTAATCCCATGGTAAATGCTGGTGCCATTACAGCTTCAGCAATGTTATTTGATAAGTATGGTAAAAATGCTATCGATTTTATTCTTGAAAAATTTAGCCTTGCTGCTGGTCGCTCTTTGGAAATTGATAAAGAAGTTTATTGGTCAGAATTCACAACAGGTCATCGAAACCGTGCAATCGCTTACTTACTTTTAAATTTTAATGTGATTAGTGATTACGTTGAGCAAATTTTGGAAGTATATTTTGCTCAATGCTCAATTCTTGTCAATTGTCACGATCTTGCTTGTATTGCCGCAACAATTGCCAATCTTGGCGAAAACCCAATTACCAAAAAAGAAGTTTTTGGTATTGATGCAATAAAAAGTATGATGTCAGTTATGTACGTATGCGGTATGTACGACAATACCGGTAATTGGGTTAATGATGTAGGCATACCGGCAAAAAGTGGTGTTTCAGGTGGTTTGCTAGGCATTGTAAATAGGCAGATGGGCATTGCCACATACTCACCAAAATTAGACGAAAAGGGCAATAGCTGTCGGGGAATTTCTGCCTATAAAGACTTATCTAGAGAGCTCGGTTTGCATGCCTTTGATTGCATGAACGCTGGCTCTAGTTTTTTAACAACGATGCTAAAGTAATTCGATCAAGCCAGTCAAATTAAAAAAACCAGATTTTTAATAGCTCCATATTTAACAAGTTATGCCCTACTTCTTAATGGTCCTTATCAATATTAAGCAATTTTTTTCTTATTGATTTAAGTTCATCGTTGGGGTCCTGAAAACTTTCAAACACTTCCAATCCAGACCGATTGTACCAGTAGCGGCTATTGCCAGCATCACCCTCAATTTTGTGAATCACCGCATGAATCCATTGCGCGTGGCTATCTGAGAGGTCTTGCACAATATGATGCGCGGCATCCCACTCATCCTTTAAAAGTAAATCAATCGCCCTAATACAAGCGTCTTTACTCATCTAAAACGTTTCAAATGCTTTTTTAACCGTCATATCTGCCATGCCGACAAAATTATCACGGGTGACAGCTCGATCAACAAAACTCTCCCCTCGAACTACTATTACTCTCGCTCTTTGTAGGCTGCTGTCTTCGCTATCAGTCAATTTTGATTCCACAATCATGACTGGGACCTTCGTATTTTTGTCTGCCGCTTTTTTACCTAAATTCCATAATGCCTTTACCGGCAAGAGATCAATAATTCCAATGCCCTCTCCGGAGATACGGGCGCCCGAAAAAGACACTTCAAGCTTCGCGGTGTTAGGGCCCATTTCTGTCACAATTTTACGTGTGTTGCCAATGTGCTCAATAATCGAATGAAGAATCGACTGCTTCATATCATCTAAAATAGCTTGCGTAACAGAATCATCGGGTCTTTGATTAATAATTACATCTTCAATCATGAGGGATTGATAGGCGAATAAATTAAAATTAGGATTGGTATAAGAATACTGTTTAAAGTCTTGAGTATCTGCCGTTAAAGTTAGGCAGCCATGGTCCTTAAAAAGTAAAGAATCATTGAGGCCATCGTCCTCAAGTGATTCACAAGCAATTAGATTTAAGGATAAAATTGTTAGTAAAAAAAAGAAAAATAATTTCATGTGCTCCCTTTCGAAATAATTTAGTTTTGAGTGTGTAACTTTTCTTGATTGATTCGGTAGCTACAATTTTTATCATGATTTTCAAGCAACCCATTGATTTTAAGTGAACTTATTTTACAAATACTACATTGATAATCATTTTTATCTGGATGAATTTTCTCTTGAGGGTAATCTATAAAAAAAGGTTGTTTCGGCATAATCTAGTTAGTTGTTTGATGAATCCAAGTTAAATAATTACTGTCGCCAGACAGTATAGGAATAAAAATGATTTCTGGCAAATCATAGGAATGATTGTCTTTAATAAATGTTTGTAGTTTATCCGAGAGGCTTGATTTTGTTTTTATCGTAAGTTGGTACTCGGATTCTTTTTTGACTTCATCTTGCCAGTAGAAAACAGAGTGTATCGGGCTAATACTTACACAAGCACCAAGCCCTGCCTTTACAATCTTAAGAGCGAGTTCATCAGCGCTCGATACAGAGCTTGTTGTCGTTATACACAATATATATGACGCATTGACCATTGAAATAAAAAAAACTATAGTTACCTGCAATTATATAAGGGAATTCTTCTATGTTTAAAAAACATCTTACAGAGGCCGGAAAAAGTTACAGCGAACATTTCAAATTTGCCTTTTTTGCGGGGTTTATTCTCATTTATGCAGGAATAACCTCTATTATTCATGCAATCATTCCTAGTTTTTTTCCATTTACCAGCCAGAAAATTGTAAAAAATCTACTAAATCAATCTGTAGCCAATGAAAAAAAATAACTTACCTATTAAATTCTCTCTAAATCAAAAGAGGGTTTATTAAATCTACTAGCAAGAATTTTAGTTACATGGGCACTTTTATTTGGATCAAAGATCATCATGATGATAATTATAGATTTTATTCTTGAGGATAAAATCGAATACTACGGACCCTATAACGGGTTAGGTGCTTTTATTCTTATTGGGATGCTTGTTGCGGAAAATATTTTAAAGAAAATTTTTACCTCTCTTGAAAATTAATTTTTCCAAAAAATAGAATTCGATGGCGGAAGAGGTGTTCTATATTTAGATTGTATATTTTCATGTCAGCTAGTATTTGCTCCTATAAAAAACACAGTAAATAAAGGTATTTAAAAGGGTTTAACAAAATTGTTACTCTCATGCAATTCCGGCAAATGTTTCAAAATGCCTCTTCATTTCGTATAACAATTCGTATAACAAGATAAGATTAAAATATTTAAAAATCTACTCAAACAGCTTTGTACATTTAGCGTGATTAACTCCGATAACGGGATCTATTCCACCATTAAAATTTAATATTTTAATTCTATCTCTCTCTGGATAAATATAAATGAACAGCATTCTATCATCTTCATTTTTCATCCTTTGAACATCTGTTAAAACAACAAATGGTTTATCTTTGATAACCACGGTTTTAATCATCAAATCATCTTTTTCTTCATTATTAAAAACCTCGATTGGAACTATTGTTCCAAATTGAGGTTTAGAGTCTATGGTAAACCTAAATTTTATTAGTTTAGTTTTATCCTCATTGAGATATTGACAGTTATAGCCGGCGGCATGCAGTGATGAAACAAACGTAGATAATATAATAACTATAAAAAATTTAGTTAAAATCACTCCAATTGTCATTGCTAGGTTCAGACGGTTTATTTTCATTTAGTTCTTCACTGGTGTTCTTTTCATTGCTGCTATCTTTTTCAATTGTTTCAGAATTTGAAGATTCTTCGGTAGAATTTTTTTTACTAACCTCTACATCGAAATATTCAAAAAATTCCCTTCCTCCAAGGGTTAAGAAAATAACAAAAATTATTAAAAAGAAAATCGAACTTAATTTAATCCAACCCATTGAAAGCTCCTTTTAAAAATCATCAAGTTGATAGGTTTTTGATTTAATTCCTTCAGTTGCTTCGACACTATCAAAATCATCATCTCCATTAGAGGAATTACTTTTTTGATCCTGTTTTTTAATGGCATCCCTTACATCCATTCCTTCGCATCGTCTACCAACCACAACTGTCACTTCCATTTGTTTAGCATCGACCTTAGTTGCAATTGCTTCAAGGCCAAGCGCTTTACCGCTTGTAGAATAATTAGTTATATCAGTACATAACTTAGCAATTCGCTCTTTGGCTTGATTATTCTCCATTAATCTTCCAGTCTTCTTAATACAATTCTTATTTTTATCTACTTTTACACCCTCAATAAATTCTACATATGCAACTTGAGCCATCTCTCTTGCTTCTTGAATTGACTCACTTTTAGACGCAGCATTATTGTTATATATTTTTGATTGTGCGTAACACATTAATCGAGCACTACAACCTTTTTTTTCAGGTAGAGCCTCACAACCAATACCTTCGGGTAACTCTTTACCCACATTTTTTGAAACCAGACCAGCAACTTCAGGGTCACCCTTGATTTGGACTTCATCTGAATCTTGAGCATATACACTGAAAGACATTCCATACAAAAATATTGCTAAGAATATATACTTCATTAAACTCTCCCAAAAAAAGGATTTATCAATCATAATAATTTAAATAATACACAGGATAGAAAATGATGCCAAATAAATTTTTGCTTATATTGATTTTTATTTTTTTCAATGTTTCTTTTTCATGGGCTGGTGGTATTCAGGAGAAAACAGTTTCATCAATTGGTTATGGTGCAACAGAAAACGAGGCCGTTCAAGATGCGCTTATAGAGGCCTTAGGGCAAATTAAAGGCAAACAGATTGATGCCGAAAAATTATCAGAAACTAAGAGATTAATTAAAGACAATCAAGAGGATCTTACTAAATCATCTAATAAAAAAATAAGTGAAGCAACCTCAGGGGTAATATCAAGCTATAAAATCCTTAAAATGAAAAAAACTGATGACGGTCTTTTTAAAGTAAAAATCAAAGCCACTATTGCGGTTTATGAAAAAAGTAAGCAATTAGATCGAAGGAAATTGGCCGTACTTCCATTTAGAATCAACAACAATATATTCAATGATGAAAGCATATCATTTATTAATTCTTGGCAAAAAGATCTTGAAGAGGGCCTGACACAAACTAGAAGATTTGCGATGATTGATAAATCGTATGAGTACGAATCCGATAAAGAACTTAGTTCATACCAAAACAAACAATACGATATTAACGAGGTTGCTCGTCTTGGAAACAAAGCAGGAGTGGATTATATGGTTATTGGTAATTTAGAAAATCTTACAAATAAAAACGTCTCTGTAGGAGGTAAGG
>JAFMCB010000007.1 GCA_017858095.1 Methylophilaceae bacterium
TTTATCCTGCGGACTTTACTTTTGTTTGCCCTACCGAACTTGGTGACTTAGCTGATCATTATGATGAATTACAAAAAATGGGTGTTGAAGTTTATTCAGTTTCTACTGACACACATTTTACTCACAAAGCCTGGCACGATAGTTCGGAGACAATCAAGAAGATAAAGTATCCAATGATTGGTGATCCTACCGGAGCAATCTCAAGAAACTTTAATGTCATGATTGAAGAAGAGGGTCTTGCGTTAAGAGGTACTTTTGTTATTGATCCAGAAGGAGTAATTAAAACGGTTGAGGTAAATGATTTAGGTATAGGTCGTTCAGCTGCAGATTTGGTTAGGAAAATTCAGGCTGCTCAACATATTGCAGCAAATCCAGGTGAGGTTTGCCCTGCATCTTGGAAGCCAGGCGAAGAAACTCTTTCACCATCATTAGATCTTGTTGGAAAAATTTAATTAATTAATGGGCCAACCTGTTTGGCCCATCTTTTCAGGATATTAAAATGGCTCTCGATCAAAATATTAAAAATCAACTAATACAATATATGGCAATGATAAAGAATCCTATTGAGATCATTGCTTACAAAGACGAATCAAATAAGTCAGAAGAGATGTTAAGTCTTTTGTATGCGATAAAGGAAACAACAAATTTAATATCTGTAGTTGAAAAATCTGATCATAATGGCAGAACGCCATCATTTTCTGTTGGGTTGCCAGCTTCGAAACACAGAGTATTTTTTGCTGGAATTCCTATGGGGCATGAATTTACCTCGCTTATTTTGTCTCTTCTTCAAACAGGGGGGCATCCACTAAAAATTAGTTCAAATTTAATTGAGCAGATAAAAAATATTAAGGGGCTGTTTCATTTTGAAACTTATATTTCATTAAGCTGCCACAATTGTCCTGACATTGTGCAAGCTTTAAATCTTCTTTCATTATTAAATGAAAATATTTCACACGTGATGATTGACGGTGCAATGTTTCAAAAAGAAATAGAAGATAGAAAAATTATGTCTGTGCCAACGATTTTTCTTAATGGCGAGAAATTTGGTCAAGGCCGCATGGAGCTCGAAGAGATTATTATAAAAATTGATTCCAGCGCCAATGATCGGATTGCAGAGGATATTTCAAAAAAAGAACCCTATGATGTTGTTATCGTTGGGGGTGGCCCAGCGGGAGCCTCAGCGGCAGTCTATTCTGCACGCAAGGGAATTAGAACAGCGTTAGTAGCAGAGAGATTCGGTGGACAGGTGATGGACACGCTTGGAATAGAGAACTTTATCTCTGTCAAAGCAACAGAAGGGCCAAAACTGGTATCAGCATTAGAAGAACATGTTAAAGATTATGAAGTGGATATCATAAACCTTCAAAAGGTAAGAAAACTTTTTAAAAATGGCGGACCTTTTTATGAGGTGCAACTTGAGAGTGGAGCAAAACTTGATAGCAAGTCAGTAATATTAGCGACTGGTGCTCGATGGCGAGAATTAGGAGTTCCAGGAGAAAAAGAATTTCGTGGCAAAGGCGTAGCATATTGCCCCCATTGTGATGGCCCTCTTTTTAAAGGAAAAAAAGTTGCTGTTATCGGTGGAGGAAACTCTGGTGTTGAAGCGGCGATTGATTTAGCAGGCATAGTAGGATCGGTTACTCTAGTTGAGTTTGCTCCATCGCTTAAGGCTGACCAGGTATTAATTAATAAATTAAATTCATTGCCGAATGTTGAAATTATTCTAAATGCGGAAACTAAAAATATTTTTGGCGAGACAAAGGTTGTGGGGTTTAATTACATTGATAGACAAACAAATCAAGAAAAATCCATTAATGTTGAGGGAATCTTTGTCCAAATTGGGCTTATTCCTAATACAGATTGGCTGAAAGGAACTCTAGCATTAAACCAGTATGGAGAAATTGAAGTTAATCAAAAAGGTGAAACGTCACTTCCTGGAGTTTTTGCTGCAGGGGACGTTACGACCACGCCCTACAAACAAATTATTATTGCCATGGGAGAAGGCTCAAAAGCTGCACTAGGTGCTTTTGATCATCTAATAAGGAGCCATTAAATGCAAGAAAATAAAGAACAAGAAATCTTTGAGGTGTGTAAAAAAAATGATTCTGAATGTTTGATGCGATGGATTGCCTCGCATTCAGATTGCAGTTAAGATTATTACAGCTTTAACAATTCTTTTAATAGAGGAATCGTAATAAGCCTTTTATTTTTGAGTGACCACTCATCCAGAGCATCAAGGGAAGCAATTAACGTATGCAAATCTCTTCTTAAATTTTTCATGCAAAAATTAATAACTTGATGCGAAAGTTTCATATTTTTTTCATACGCATAGGCCTCAAGGGCTAAAATTTTTTCCTTGTCGGTTAAATTTTTTATTTGATACACTAACCCCCAGCTGAGCCTGCTGGCTAAATCGTCTCGCAAGCCCATATGATTGGGTGAGTTAGCCCCCGTGATAAAAAGTTTCTGTTTTGTTTCTTTATGATAATTATATAAATTAAAGATTTTAATCTGTTCGACATCATCATAAGTCTCTATATCTTCAATAGTTTTTATTCCATAATCTTCAACAGCTGATGCTAGATGACTTTTGCCGCTACCCTCATTGCCCCAGATAAAAATGAATAGTTGATCGGTGGATTTGACAAAGTTTTGAATTGCCTCAATCGATTCATTATTTTTACCGACAATAAAATTATCCAAACTTTTTTTTCTTGGCAGATGAATATTGAGAAGGAGTTGTTCCATATTTGCGGCTAATTGAAATATCTTAAGATAACAAAATCAGTTAAAATTCTAATTATACGTAAAGTCTTATAATTTTCAGAGGATACTTCATTGTCAAGCAATCCAGATTCAAAAAAAATCATTTCTTACAAAGATGCAGGGGTAGATATCATCGCTGGTGATCAGTTGGTAGAAAAAATTAAGCCATTTGCAAAAAAAACGATGCGTAACGGAGTATTAGCTGGACTGGGTGGCTTCGGCTCTATGTTTGAGATACCCAAAAATTATAAAAATCCCGTTCTTGTTTCTGGTACTGATGGTGTCGGGACCAAATTAAAACTTGCTTTTGAAACAAATAATCATAAAACAATTGGGCAGGATTTAGTCGCAATGTGTGTGAATGATATTTTGGTTCAAGGTGCTGAACCATTATTTTTCTTGGATTATTATGCATGTGGAAAGTTAAGTGTTTCTCAAGCAACTGATGTTATAAAGGGTATAGCAGACGGTTGCCAGATTGCAGGTTGTGCTCTAGTGGGGGGAGAAACAGCTGAGATGCCAGGCATGTACAACGAAGGTGAGTATGATCTTGCGGGGTTTAGTGTTGGTATTGTCGAAAAACAAAATATCATTGACGGGTCTAAAGTTAAAAGTGGCGATACAGTAATTGGTCTTCCCTCCAGCGGCCCTCATTCTAATGGTTACTCATTGATTCGACGCTTACTCAAGGAAACAAAAACAAACCTAAACGACTCTTTTGATGATAAAACTTTTGCTGATGTTTTATTGGCTCCCACAAAGATATATGTCAAGCCGCTACTTAATTTGATAAAAAAATTAGAGGTTAAAGCCCTTGCTCATATTACAGGCGGTGGTTTAACTGAAAATATTCCTCGGGTACTACCACCACATTTAGCGGTGGAAATTAATTTATCCTCATGGCAAAAACCAAATATTTTTTCATGGCTGCAAACTGCTGGTAATTTGACCGATCAAGAGATGTTTAAAACATTTAATTGTGGCATCGGTATGATCCTCATCTTAAGTCAGGAAAACAAAGTTCAAGCTTTCGAAATATTAAAATTAATGGATCAGGAGAGTATTGAGCTTGGAATGGTTTCTCAGAGGGAAAAAGATGATCCGCAAGTCAAGTTTTATTAAACTTTTTCTTATATTTATTCTAGCCGCCTCTTTAAACGTTTATAGCCAAACGTTTCCCACTAACTTTTTTATTGACTATGAAATAAAGCAGTTGGACCAGGAAGGAGGCATACTAAAAGTTGTATTTACCCAAGATAAAAATTTATATTCATTAACCGCTAATTCAGAAACGATTGGCATTTTAAAATTATTTGGTGACCGACAAATTACAAGTGATGGCTTAATTTCTAAAAATGGTTTTAAACCTTTTTATTTTTCACATAAAAATAAGAAAAAACCTGAAAAAAATATTCAATCAAATTTTCTGCATGATTTAAAAAAAATTGAAGTTATCTACAAAGGCCAGACAAAACAATATGACTTAGGAGATGATTATTTAGACCTTGCGACCTTCATGTTTCAATTTAATTTTGAAGAAAATAATAAAAAAAAATATCAATTTAACGTGGTGGAAGGAAAAAAAATGCGAATCTATGAATATGAGTTTATTAAAGATCAGGTACTTACTATTGACGAACAGTTAATTGATTCAAAAATATTTGAAGGCAAGGTAAACAAAGATGATCGGACTAAGCACTATGTTTGGATCTCAAAAAATCCTTATCGCATCCCACTAAAAATAAAAGTGACAACCGACCTTGGATTGCTCCTCGATTTAAAAATAAATAAAACGAATTTATTTTAAAGTGAACGAATTTATTTTAAATGCTGCAATAAAAATTTTATTTGAATTTGAGAATAATAATGGCCCAGCAGATAACTTTTTAAGCAGTTATTTCAAGAAAAACTCTAATTTAGGCCATCGAGATCGGTCATTGATTGCTGAAATCTACTATGGAGTAATTCGCCATAAGCGCTTTCTGGAGGACATCTCCGCTAGTGGCGATATAAAGCAAATGACTTTGATCTACCTTCTTCACTTTCAGGGTATGAGTATCAGTAGCCTTAGTGGTTTATTGAGTACTGATGAAATTACATGGCTGAAAGAAAAAAAAGCTAACAATTATGAATGTCAAAGTTGGCCAATAAAATTAAGTCTGCCTGATTGGATTTGGAAAAAATTATCTCTTTATTATGAAGAGCCGTTCATCATTGATCTTTTAAGATCTTTATTAATTCCTGCTGATTTAAATTTACGTGTTAATCAATTAAGAAACGCAAAAATGGTACATGTCCTAGCTAAGCTTAAAGAATCATTTCCGGAATTACAAAGTAAGATTGTGCAAACAAAATTTTCACCAATGGGAATAGCGTTACCTAGAGGCACACAAATTAATAAACTGGATTTATTTAATGAGGGATTAATTGAGGTTCAAGATGAAGGTAGCCAAATTTTATCTTTGTTATTAGATGTAAAGCGGGGACAAATGGTAGCTGATTTTTGCGCTGGCGCAGGGGGAAAAACCTTGGCCCTTGCAGATTTGATGCGAAATACGGGGAGATTATACGCGTTTGATGTGTCGGATAAACGATTAGAAAATTTAAAGAAAAGATTAAAAAGATCAGGTGCCTCTAATATCTTTCCACAACGGATAAGTAACGAGAATGATCTAAAAATAAAAAGGTTACATGGTAAATTCGATCGAGTTTTAGTGGATGCACCATGTACAGGGTTTGGCACATTAAGAAGAAATCCAGATTTAAAATGGCGTTATCAAGAAATTGATTTAGAAGAAATAACTAAAAAACAAGAAAAAATACTATTTTCGGCAGCAAATTTATGTAAAAAGGGTGGCTACCTAGTCTATGCAACATGTAGTATTCTTCATGATGAAAATGAAAAAATCATTGAAAATTTTTTACAAACAAGAAAAGATTTTCAAATTATTCCATTTTTTAAAATTTTGAGGGATATAAAAATAGAGCATAGTCAGTCTGATTATTTAAAACTATTTCCTCATCAGCATGGTACCGATGGTTTTTTTGGTGCAGTTATGGAGCATATTTAATAGATGAAAAATGCTAATCGAAACATTCTTATTGCTGCTATTTTAGGGATTACCCTTGGCTTCTTAATAAAAAATTTTTCAGATGCTAGTTTTTATCAACCTTTTATGGGATTGATTGATTTATTGGGGCAGCTTTTTATTAAGGCTTTGAAAATGATTTTAGTGCCTCTCGTTTTTTTCTCAATCGTTGTTGGTATTTCCAATTTAGGTAGTGCAAAAAATGCAGATCGTATATGGAAATTGACTTTATCTTATTATTTTTTGACGATGGCAATTGCGGTAATTTTAGCGCTTTTTATGATGAATTTAATTAAGCCAGGTGTTGGACTTAATATTCAGCTTTGGGAAATGCAGCATGATATTGCCTCGCAAACGATGTCTTTTTATGATTTTTTTAATCAATTTATTTTAGGTTTATTTAGTAACCCGTTTGAATCCTTAGCTACAGGGAATATTCTGCCCATCATTATTTTTTCTATATTTATTGGTGTTGCATTTAACGGGTCAAATAAAAAAATGATTGCCGGTAGACAATTATTTGAAAGTTTTTATGAGGTCATATTAAAAATTGTTCAGTGGATTATGGTATTAGCACCTATCGGTATTTTTGCTTTACTCTTAAAGTTGGTGGAAAGTCAGTCATTTGAGTTATTCAATAAACTTGGCATTTTTATTGGTACAGTTATAGCGATCATTTTAATTCATGGAATTATTATTTTGCCCTTAATTAATTATGTATTTACGCGAATTAATTTAAAGGAATTATGGGTAAAAGGACGTCCTGCTTTTATCACCGCTTTTGCTACCAGCTCCAGTTCGGCAACATTGCCGATAACGATGAGTGTGGCACAACAAGATTTTAAGGTAAGAAAAACAGTATCGAATTTTGTTTTGCCGCTAGGGGCCACGATCAACATGGATGGAACAGCACTGTACGAAGCCGCTGCGGCACTTTTTATTGCTAATCTTGTTGGAATAGATCTTGCTTTGACACAACAAATCATTCTTTTTTTTATTGCCATGGTTGCATCAATTGGTGCACCAGGGATTCCAAGTGCTGGCATGGTCACCATGGCAATGGTTCTTCAGGTGTTAGGATTGCCGTTGGAGGCTTTAGCAATTCTATTACCCATGGATCGTCTATTAGATACTTTTAGAACAACAATTAATGTTGAGGGCGATTTAATTGGATCATTAATCGTCAATAAACTAGCGTAATCTTTTTTTTCTATCGATAAAGCCTATCGACAATGAATAAGCAGCAGGAATTACAATCAAAGTTAATAAGGTTGACGATATCATGCCTCCGATAATAGCAATAGCCATGGGTCCATTTTCCTCAGACCCTGGTCCAATACCTAATGCCGCAGGCATTAATGCCAGAATAAGTGTTAACGATGTCATTAATACAGGCCTTAAACGAACAGGACAGGCCTCCAATAAAGCTTGATCTGTTTTCAATCCTTTTTCACGTAATTGATTTGTAAAATCTACCAAAAGTATTGAATTTTTTGCGACCAGTCCAATTAATAAGACCATGCCAATCATAGAGTATATGTTTAATGTATTTCCTGTAAGCCACAGTAAAATAATGCCACCAATGATAGCTAGGGGTTGTGCCAGCATAACAATTATAGGCTGGAAGAAAGAATTAAAAAGGCTTGATAAGACCATATATAATAGAACAGTAGCTAGTGTAAAAACGAATAAAATATTATTTAATGTTTTGGCAAATTCCTTAGCTTGTCCATCGAGCTGTATCGTGTAGTCACTTGGCAATATTTTTTCTGCAGATATTTTGATAAAATCTATTGCATCACCGAGCGGCATACTTGGATTGGAGTAAAAATTGGCTGCATATTGCAGACTATCGCGGCCAATCACAGCTGGCCCGAGCGCCTGTTTAAACTTAGCAATATTATCAAGCCGAACTAACTCGCCTGTTTTGCCTCTTAAATAAATTTTATTTAAATCATCTGCACTCTTAAATTCACCGTCCTTTGCTTTCAAACGAATTTCATAACGCTGTCCATCGCCAGGTTCGTCATTGAATTTAGCTACATCAAGTCCATTACTTAATACTGAAATGGCATTACCAATATCCAAAGAAGAGATACCTAAACTTGAGGCTTTATCTCGATCAATATCAAGAACTAGTTGTGGGAGGTTAAGCTCCAAATCTAAATCAATTTTTCCAAGACCATCATTTTGGGATAAAGTATTTTTAAGCTGTTCACTATAGTTAGCTACTTGCTCTATACCAGGGCCAATGACTGAAAATCGTAATTTTTCTGATCGTTGGCCAGAGGCTATTGAAACGCCTGCAGGAAAAGCTTGAACGCCAGTTAATTCTTCAAACTTGGCTTTCAAATTACCCATAATCTCCTGTTGGCTGTTATTTCTTTTTGCTTTATCGATTAATCTTATGCTGATATAACCTTTGTTTACTTGACCCTGGCTACCTAATCCAATTGACGAAAAAACACTAGCGATATTCTCTTTTTCCGTTTGAATGACCCCCTCAATCTCTAACAGCTTTTTATAGGTGTAATCGATATTTGAACCAAGTGGAGTTTTAAAGCGCACGGTAAATCGACTTTCATCAACTTCTGGAACAAATTCTTTTTTTACATTTGAAAAAAAGTAACCGCTTGATAAAACAATTAGGAAGCTAATAAATAATACTTTCCATCGATTTTGCAGGGTTTTGTTTAAAAGGGAAGAATAATTCTTTTCAATAGAAATGAAAACAGACTCAATGTTAGCAATAAATTTGTTTGGCAGCCTTTTTTTTTGCTTCCAACCTGAATTGAAATTTTCTTTAACTAGAAATTTTGAGCATAGCATTGGGGTTAATGTGAGTGACACCAAGAGGGATACTAATACACCGGAAGTAACGACAACTGCGAATGATTCAAAAAATCGACCAATAATGCCGTCCATGTATATGACGGGTGCAAAAATACATACCAAGGCAAGGGTTGATGCAAGCACAGCAAAGACTACTTCCTTACTTCCGTTGATTGCAGAATCAAATGGATTAGTGTCATATTTTTCATGATGTCGAAATATATTTTCAAGCACAACAATTGCATCGTCAACGACCACGCCGATGAGGAGAATAAGGGCTAATAAAGTCATGCTATTAAAGGTATAACCAAAGAAATACATGATCGAAATAGCACCAAGCAGTGAGATTGGGATAGCGACTGCAATGATGAAGGTTGATCGTATCGATTTTAAGAAAAGTAAAACGATTAATGCTGCTAATAGTGTCCCTTCTAAAATATGATTTTGTAAGGTTTTAACCATTGATCTAATAAATATAGAGTCATCGGTTGAAATATGAATTTCCATGCCGGGGGGCAAATTGGGCTTGATATTATTTTCTAATTTTTCTTTAACTTTATCGATAATAGAAACGGTATTTGCATTAGCAACTTTAATAATACCTAGACCAACACTGGGATTGCTATTAAATCTAGCAGTTTCTCTATAGTCTTCCAGCCCATCTTCAATTTCGGCAATATTTTTTAATTTAATTGGCCCTCCGTTTCGGTAAGCAACAATTAATTCCTCAATTTCTTTTACTCTATGAAATTCAAGATCAAGTTTAAACATCTTTTCAGATTGATCTTTAACCAGAAAACCACCCGGTAATTGTATATGTTCTTTTTTAAAAGCATCAATTAAGTCACTTGCTGTTATATTTAAAGCAGCGAGTTTGTCAGGAAAAAGATTAATTCGTATGGTACGATCACGCCTTCCCCCAAGCCTCACTTCTCCTACACCATCAATCGTTTCGAGTTGTTTTTTTAAGATATTATTTGCATAGACATTTAATTGTTGAATGGTGCGGTCACCAGTAAACCCAAGCCACATGATGGGGCTTGCATTGGTCTCAACTTTTCTGACAACAGGTGGTGTAATTTCATCAGGAAGCCTCCTTAAGGTTTGCCCAACTTTTGATTGCACCTCATTAAATGCTACCTCAATATCTTTATCTAAGTTGAAGGTAATCGTCACCACTGAGACGCCAGGTGATGACTGAGATTTAATTGATTCAATTCCTGTGGTCGAATTAACTGCTCCCTCAATGATATTGGTTATACTTGCATCAATAATTTCAGGGTTGGCACCCTCAAGCGTTGTTGTGATAGAGAGTATTGGAAATTCAACCATTGGAAAGCGATCAATGCCAATTTTTTGAAAACTAATAATGCCAAAGAGGATAAAAATACCGGATATCATCCAAGCAAGCACATGTCTGCGAATTGAAAGTTCGGGAAGTGTCATTAATTTTTGTTATTTATATTGATTTCAATATCATTTGTTAAAAAGGATGCTCCATCAACAGCAACAATTTCACCCTCATTAACACCATCTAGTATTTCAACATAGCCATCTTGACTTAACCCTGTGGTAACTACTCTGGACTTAGCAATATTTTTTTCTATAACATAAACGGTGTTTCCTGATGGTCGTTGAACGATACTCTGTTCTGGAACAGCAACACCTTTTTCGGATTTAAAGACAATAGTTCCTCTCACTGTTGCTCCGGGTTGCCATAGAGGGCTGTTGGTAATATCAGCAATTACATCAATTGTACGACTATCCTCGCTTAGCATAGGCTTCAGTTCAGAAATTACTGCTTCATAGGGTTCATTTGAGACTGGACTGGTAAGTAGAATAGGAAGCCCCGGTTTAATTTTTTGAGAAAGGGTTTCTGGAAAAGGAATGTGAACGCGCACCTTTCTGTTACTGATGATTTGAAAAACACCATCACCAATTTTTAAGTAATCTCCGATTGAAGCTATTTGTTTTTCAACTTTTCCTGTGATGGGGGAATAAATTTTTGTTTTAGACAAATTTGATTGGGCAATATCAAGTCTTGATTTTGCAATCTCTAACTCTTCTTGAGTTTCTGATTTATCTGTCAAGATATTATCAAGCGCATTTGGGGAGATAAAATTTTTATCCACCAGCTTTTGATTTCTTGCATATATTTTTTCCTGGTTCTTGAGCCTGATATTAAGCTTTCGAATTTCAGCTTCCGCTAAATTTTTTTGGTAAAGATAATCTGCATTATCAATTTCTGCTAATAAATCACCTTTCTTTATGGATGATCCTGATCGCGCATAAAGCTTAATTACCTTACCTGGCACTTCAGCCGCAATGGTAGGGTCGATAAGACCCTCAATGGTACCTTGAGCCGATTCTTTATCTTCAAAGGTAATTAATTTTGCATCTATTGTAGATACAAATATTTTTTTCTTCGGCGCTTCTGAAACGGATTCTTTTTCTGCACAACTAACTAAGAGTGCAATTAAAAAAAAGCAAATAATTTTTATATATTTCATAGACTGGTTCTTATTTTATTCCATTTAAAAAAAGGGCCTGGATCTGTTTTTCGTGCAGGAGCTATATCACTATGACCCACAACATCCTGAATGGGGTAGTGTTGACATAAAACCTCTAACAACGCATTGAGATTCTCGTATTGTATCTCAGTAAATTCTTTTTTATCGGATCCCTCTAACTCAATACCAATTGAAAAATCATTACAGTTAGCTCTTCTATTCCAGCTTGACTGACCCGCATGCCATGCTTTGTTGAGACAACTTACAAACTGAATTAATTCCCCAGTCCGCTTAATTAAGAAATGTGCAGAAACTTTAAGGTTTTTAATTGTTGAATAAAAGGGATGCTCATCAAAATTTAGCTTATTCATAAATAATTTTTCTATATCCTTACTACCAAATTGATCCGGTGGCATACTTATTGCATGAATGACAATTAAGTTAATAGCCTCGTTGGGTAAGCGTCGCTCAAAATTTGGAGATATTAAATGCTTGATATCTTCCACAAAACCTTTGTTATTTAATATAAATGGCAATGGTGATCTCATCAAAATAGCTTATAATTTCGCAATAATATTCATGGAAGTCTAATGGTTTTTCTTAATTTATGCATTATGTTGCTGATTATTCTGATTGCAGCAGAAATTTTTACCAATGCATTAGAGCACTTAGGACAAAAACTTAAGATATCTGAGGGTGTGACAGGATCTATTTTTGCTGCAGTCGGCACTGCACTTCCTGAAACTTCGGTTCCAATTATTGCATTACTATTTCCATCAGGCTCGATTGAGACGAGTCATGATATTGGCGTTGGCTCAATTTTGGGGGCACCGCTCATGTTAAGTACAATTGCTTTAGGCCTTATTGGTTTATTTTCATTCTACAAAAGGGGTATTAGTGGGCATTTTGTTGTTGAGCAAACTGGCATAAAAAGAGACCTAGACTTTTTTTTAGTTGCTTTTATTTTCGCAGGACTAGCACTTTATATTCCACATACTGATATATTTGTTCGCAATCTGATTGGTGCACTAATGGTATTTATTTATTTTTTCTATATATTTAAAACTATTAGGGCCTCAAAGAAACTTGTTGAAGCAGGGCATGGAACGGATGCCGAACATCCAATGTTGTTAAATCGAGTTGGATTGCCAGTCAATTCTTTTACGATTGTATTACAATTGTTTATTGGATTAGCTTTACTTATTTTTGGTGCAAAAGGCTTTGTAAGCCAAGTTGAGGTAGTGGCATCCTACATTGGTATATCTGTTCTCGTATTATCAATTATGATCGTTCCAATAGCGACTGAATTACCAGAAAAAGTTAATAGTATTTTATGGATAAGAAGACGTAAAGATACTTTGGCTTTTGGTAATATAACTGGAGCAATGGTATTTCAAGGTACCCTTTTGCCCGCATTAGGTATTATTTTAACGCCTTGGGAACCAAAAAATGAAATAACACTTTTATTTTTTATTACAATTTTGTCCGTTATTTGGATTAGAACAATTATTCATTTTGGCGCGTTAAAAGTTTGGCATGTTTTCATTTCTGGCAGTCTTTATTTTGCCTATTTGTTTTTAATTTTTTAATGCAGCCTTCCCCCCTTAAATGTTTAATGTCTTTATTTTATGACGTGATTATTCAGATCACCGCCTGGTTCTTATTAACACCTATCTTGCTCTTAATTATTAATGATAGCCATCAATTTAAAACCCTCATTTATCAAATAAGTTTTTGGTTAATTTCAGGAGTTTATTTTATTTTTTCATGGTCGCGAGGAGGGCAAACGATTGGTATGAGGGCTTGGAATTTGCAGTTAATCAGCGAGAATAATAAAGTTAGCTTTTTTGTTTTTAGATATTTACTAGCATCCATCGGATTACTTTTTTTTGCTGTTAGTTTTATACCTATTTTATTTAAAAAACAGATGCTACATGACTCAATTTTAGGCTCAAAAATTATCTGTTTTCAAAGCGAATAATCATGTACATACCGATTGATAAGAAGATAAGGGTTGGAATTAATGCGCTTAAGAAAGGCTGCCAATCATACAATAAGCTCAAATGCCTTATCATGGTATTAAAAATTTGATAACAAATGCCTGCAATTATCCCTATAAACATTTTAAAGAATTTCCCGCCTGATCGTTCTTGAAAAAAACCAAATGGCACCGCAAAAATAATCATGATAATGGGCATGATGGGATAAATTATTTTCTCCCAGAGTGCGACTTCATATTTGGTAGATTTTTGGTTATTTTGTTTAAGATAATTTATAAATTTGAATAAATTGATAGTGGACATTTTTTCTGGTGAGATAATAAGTGCATTGATCATCTCAGGTCGCATTAAGGATTTCCAACTTCCTTTATCTATTTCTATCGTGACTATTTTTTTTTCATTGATAATTTTTTGGGTAATGGCTTCTAATTTCCATTCCCCATCAATAAATTGACCTCTTTCAGCCTTTGATATGGTTCTTAAATTAAAGTTACTATCAAATTCATAAATATTAATATCTTCAAGCGATGCATCAGGTAAAACATTCTCAATGTTGACAAAGTTATTACCATCTTTTATCCAAAAGCCTGATTTGAATTCTTGTGACACAACGGAAGCTGTAGAATTAATTTTTATTTGTTGCGCAGCTTTCTCACTTGATGGCGTAATTAAATCACCAATAATAATAGTTAGAAATGTAAAAAAAATACCAACAAGAACCAATGTTTTTGCAATTTTTTTAATTGAATAACCTGCTGATCGAATAATTGTAAGTTCTGAGGAGTGTGATAATTGCCCAATGGCTAACATTGAACCCAAAAGAACGGCGAGTGGAATAATTTCATAGATTCTGCCGGGAATAGTTAGTGCAACAAAGATTAACACTTGTAATAAGCCATAATTTCCTTTGCCAAGATCATTAATTTCTTGCATAAAATCAAAGAAGGCAAATAATGCAATGAGCCCCAATAAGATCATAAGAATATTTATTAAAAACTCTTTATTAAGGTATCGCGAAATCATTTAATTTTCTTCAAAGTTAAATTTGGTAGCAATGATAAATTTTTTAAACGTCGATTAATTAGATACATTAAAGATAATGCAAAGAAAAGATGTAGTGGCCAAAACCCAAGCCAAAGAGGAATTTTTCCAGTACCAATTAAGCTTTGAAATACACCCATTAAATTATGATAAATAATAAAAATAAGTACTGCCGTAATAATATTCATCGAGCGACCGGCCCTGGGGTTTACATAGCTCAACAAAATTGCAATAAATAACAAAATAAGAGCAGATATAGGTTGCGAAATTCTAAACATGATTTCAGCTGTATATTTTTTTCTTAATTCTTTATTGGCATAAGCAATTTTAAAAAGATCAATGGTAGGAATTGCTTCATAATAACCAGCATTTGCACCGACGCGAAGAAGGTTTGGCGTTTCTTTTTCAATTAATATGCCATACTCATCAAATGTTGTTGTGGAAAACTCTTTTGAATCCTCCATCGATTCATATCGCTTTCCGTTTTTAAGAAGGATATATTCTTCCCCTGTTTTCTCTTCAATACGTTCTCCTTCATTGGAAACGATAACGCCTAATTTATTTTTTTGAATAGTGTGTACAAAAATATTTTTTACTGATTTTCCAAGCTCATCTAATCCTTCAATGTAAAAAATTCGATTATCTGATTTGGATTCTTTAAATGCACCAGGCACTAGAGAAGATATTTCGTCACGAGTTTTCAAACCACTTTTATATTCTTCTGCTTTTTGAATTGCCCAAGGGCTTATGTACAAAGATAAAACTCCTATTAAGAGAATAACGGGAAAACAAAAATTAATAATGGGTAAAAATAATTTTTTAATACTTAAACCGGCCGTCAACCATGTGATCATCTCACTGTCTCGATACCAGCGACTTAAAGTCATCAAAATAGTAATGAAAATAGTTAATGACAACAGTAAAGGCATGTGTTTTAAAAGATTAAAAACTAAAACAGTTTCAATGGTATCGTTTGGTATAATGCCTTTAGCAGCCAGCCGAAAAATATAAACTGCTCTTTGGGCTATGACGACTCCAGACAGCACAAGAATAGTAAATATCGAGGTATAAAATAATTCTTTAATTAAGGTTGATTTGTATAACATTGTGATAATAATAGTAACAAATAAATAGGAACAATAAATGAAATTTGATATTAAAAAAGGCCCAGTAAATTCAAAAAAAGCAGATGTCTTGACGATTGCATTAAATCATCGTAATCAAGTCATAAATCCTGAATTGTTTGACAAGGATACTCTGGCGCATGTGAAGAAATTTTTGGCATTAGGTGATTTAGCTAATGAAGTTGGTAAAGCCTCAAATATATTGGGCAATGAGTTATTTGCAAGAATTGTTTTAGTAAATATTGGTGATATTGAATTAGCTACCAATAAACAAATATTTACGGCAATTAAGTCAGTGGCAAATTTAATTAAGCAACTAAATATTAAAAACCACTCAATTTCATTTGATCAGTTCTTAAGTACTTCAAAAAGCTATCACCAGATTGCAGAATATTTTAGTCGTGCATTTATTGATGCTACATATTTAATAAATAGCCAAAAGACAACAAAAAAAGAACCCATAAAAGTTTTTGTGAATACTATTTTCTATAATGGAAAGGACACCAATGATTTAAGATTGGGATTGAAGCATGGTACAGCAATAGCTAATGGGGCGAATCTAACGAAAGACCTTGGAAACTTACCCCCTAATATTTGTACGCCGACTTATTTAGCTACAATCGCAAAAAAAGTTGCTAGCAGTTATGGCATGAAAGCCAAGATTTATGATCAAAAACAGATTGAAAAATTAAAAATGGGCTCTTTTTTGTCAGTAGCGCAAGGCAGTAGAGAAGCACCAAAATTTATTGTAGTTGAGAGTCTAAAAGGACCAAAAAATAAGAAACCGATTGTTTTGATAGGCAAAGGGATTACCTTTGATGCGGGAGGTATCTCGATAAAACCCTCGCCCGATATGGATGAAATGAAATATGATATGTGTGGCGCCGCTACCGTTTTAGGCACGATGAAAACCATTGGCGAACTGAGTTTACCTTTAAATATTATTTTTCTTATCCCTTCCTGTGAAAATTTACCCGACGGAAAAGCTGTAAAACCAGGAGATATTGTTAAAAGTATGTCGGGACAAACCATTGAGATTTTAAATACTGATGCAGAAGGTCGATTAATTTTGTGTGATGCATTAACCTATGCGGAGCGATATAAACCCGAAGCAGTAATTGATATTGCGACATTAACAGGCGCCTGTGTTATTGCATTAGGTCACCATGCAACGGGCCTATTTAGCAACGATGAAAGTTTAACGGAAGAATTAAAAAGCGCAGGAATTAAGTCACTTGATGAGGCATGGCCAATGCCCTTGTGGGACGAGTACCAATCGCAATTAAATAGTAATTTTGCAGATATGGCGAATATTGGTGGTAGGGCTGCAGGAAGTATTACAGCGGCCTGTTTCCTCTCCCGTTTCGCGAAACAGTATAAGTGGGCCCATCTTGATATTGCAGGTACAGCTTGGGTTTCTGGTAAAGAAAAAGGCGGTACAGGCAGGCCCGTGCCTTTATTGAGCCAATACTTAATTGACAAAATAAAAAAATAATTTTTGACGAATATTCAATTTATTTTTAATGTAATAGATAAAAAGTCGCTCGCATTGAGATTGATTACTTCTTTAAGCAAAAGAAAACATTCAATTTTAATTTTTTGTGAGAATTCAGAATTTTCAGCAAATTTGAGTAGAGATTTATGGCTTAATGAGATATCTTTCACACCCAACTCGGAGGAAATTTACTCGTCATTCGATAGAATTTTTTTAACAACACACCAGGCAGATCTAATGGATGATGTCTTAGTTAATTGTTCGTCCAAACAAATTGAGGGATTTAGCCGTTATTTAAAATTCTATGAACTCGTGTCATCCGAAGAGCAAGACAAAAATCAAGCAAGAGAGCGTTACCAATTTTATCGAGATTGTGGCTTTCGCATTCATGCCACTGATGAGTCTGAATTGGTTAACCTATAGATTCTTCATATTTTTGGTGCGTTAGGAATTTTTCTGGTTTTATTTCTGCAGCAAACTCTACCTCACATATCCACGTTTGATAAGGATTGTCATTTATTAATTCTGGAGATTTTAAAATGCTTTCATTTATTGATCGTATGGTACATAAATCTGGGCAAATAAAGTCTGATGCTGTTTTAACTGACTCAATAGATCCTAAAGGTTGGCCAGCTTCAATTACTTTATTGATCACAATATCTATAAAAACGATATCACCCAAAAGGTCTTGAGCAAAATTAGTAATACCTAATTGAAAAATATTTTCTTGTTTTTTTTTCATCCATACATGGTCTTTGGTAAACAATAGGTTTTCTTCATAATTCATTGAAATTTCTCTACTTTTTAATGACAAATTAAAATCAATTGTATATGATCATAATCAAATAATGAATAAGGATTGCCATTGATCAATAAAACTTCCACCCTTTTTTTATTGATAACTATATTCGCACTTTTTTTTAGTCCTGCAATTTTTTCAAAAGATAATAATTTACCCAAGGTAAGATCCGCCAAGGCAATTGTTGTAAATCAAAAAACGGGTGAAATTATTTATGAAAAAAGTGCTGATTCAGCAAGTTCGATTGCCTCATTGACAAAATTAATGACGGCAATGGTCATTCTTGATGCAGGTATAGATCTAAATCAAGAAATTAAAGTGACAAAAGCAGACATTGATCGTATTAAACGAACGGGGTCCAGAATTCCCATAGGCACAAAGTTAACACGATATGAATTATTAGAGTTTGCCCTGATGGCCTCAGACAATCGTGCTGCATCGGCATTGAGCCGTTCTTATCCCTCCGGTAGAACTGGTTTAATTGACGCGATGAATGTTAAAGCAAAACAACTTGGAATGTTTGCAACGGAATTTAAAGATCCTACAGGGCTTCATAAAGATAATATTTCTACAGCAAGTGATTTGGTGAAAATGGCCCAAGCCGCATATCAATATCCCTTAATCAGAAAGCTGACAACTGAACCTCAAGGTGAAATTAATTATGGCAAAAAGAATTATAAAATTGGCTTTGTAAATACTAATAGATTGGTTCGTAAGGGTGTTTGGGAAATTGGTTTATCAAAAACAGGGTTTATTCGCGAGTCGGGTCGATGTCTTGTAATGCAGGCAGTAGTTAATAATGAGCCCGTTATAATGGTTTTTCTAAATTCTTATGGAAAATTAACGCGATTTGCAGATGCAAAAAGAGTCAAGAGATGGATGGAGCAAAATTACAGTCGTAAAAATCTAGTTTCTAGAAATGAAACAATTAAGCAGCCTTTTTAGTTTTTACTGTTTTTTTCTTACCATTTTTTGTTTTCGTTTCTTTATTTTTAATCATTTCTAAAGCCATCTCGAGGGAAATTTCCTCAATATCAATGCTTTTAGCAATAGGAGCTTTAGTTGAGCCACGTTGAATGTAGGGCCCATATCTACCATTAAAAATTTCAACGGACTGATTTTTTTCTGCATCCTCTCCTAAAATACGTAAAGGCGCATTTTTTGCTATCGCTTCATTTATTAGCTCAACGGCACGTTCATGTGTTAGCTCAAAAATATTTTCTGATTTAGGGATTGATTTAAATTTACCATCATGATTTACGTAAGGACCAAATCGACCAATATTGGCGACTATTTTTTTATTGGTATCTGGATGTAGCCCCATATCGAGAGGTAAAGAAAGAAGTTTTTTTGCTAATGCTTCATTTACGTCTGCTATGGAAATTTCTGGAGGAATACTGACTCTTTTTGGCTTTTTCTTGTCTTCTTTTGCTGCCACACCAACCTGCAGATAGGGCCCATAGGGGCCCATCATAAGTAAAACATCGTTACCACTCTCTTCATCTGTGAAAATAACCTGTGGTTCTTGAGGCAATTCACCATTTACATTTCTTGTAAAGTCACATTCAGGGTACCCAGAACATGCAATAAAATTTCCACGCCTACCAAGTTTAATAAATAGAGCGCTTTCGCATTTTGGACATTTTTCATCAATAGCCTCTTGTGTTATCTCGGAGCGATCAATATTTTCTTTTTCTTTAATTTGTTTATCAAAATCAACCCAGAAATTTTTTAATACTGTCGTCCAATCGGCCTCTGATCTGGCAATATTATCAAGTTGCTCCTCAAGACTTGCTGTAAAATCGTAGTCAACGTAATGATCAAAATGTTGGGTAAGAAATTTATTAACTACCTTACCAACATCAGTTGGCATAAAACGTTTTTTTTCAAGTAAAGCATATTCTCTATCTTGTAAAGTTGAGATAATACTAGCGTAAGTAGAGGGGCGACCAATACCGTATTCTTCAAGTATTTTTACTAAACTTGCTTCAGTATAGCGCGGCGGCGGCTCAGTAAAGTGTTGATCGCCATATATTTTACTTACAGTTAATATATCACCAACTTCAAGGACAGGAAGTTTGTTTTCATCTTCCTCATCATTTTTTTGGTCATCTACACTCTCCATGTAGACAGACATGAAACCAGCAAATTTAAGTGTCTGTCCCGAAGCTCTAAAAATAGTTTCACCTTTTCCAATTTCTATATCAACACTTACTGCATCAAAAATTGCAGATGACATTTGACAGGATAAGGTTCTTTTCCAAATCATGTCATAGAGTTTGAATTGCTCATCTGTAAGAAAGGCTTTAAGTTTTTCAGGAGTATTTTCTATATTAGTGGGACGAATTGCCTCATGTGCTTCTTGAGCGTTTTTAGCTTTTGTTTTGTAACCAATCGACTTTAATGGCAAATACTCTGAGTCATAATAGTTTTTGAGATAAGAGCGTATTTGTTCAATAGATTCGTTAGATAAATTCATTGAGTCAGTACGCATATAGCTGATGAGACCAATTGCTCCATCTTGTGTTTCGATACCTTCATACAGTTGCTGCGCTACGCGCATAGTTCGATTTGTAGTGAACCCTAATTTTCGTACAGCCTCTTGTTGCATTGTTGAAGTGGTAAAGGGCGCAGAGGGCTTTCTAATACGTTGTTTTTTTTCAACTCGTGAGACTGTAGCTTTGCCAGAACTTTTTAACAGCAATTCTCCAACTATTTTTTCTTGTTGCACTTGTGAAGTAATCGAAAATTGTTCAATCTTTTCATCATTGAGCTTGAAAAGTTTTGAAGCAAGAATTGCTTTACCCTTGAGCGCATCTAAATGAATACTCCAATATTCTTTTTGAATAAACTTCTCTATTTCTGTTTCACGTTCATTAATTAATCTTAGTGCCGGGCTCTGTACTCGACCTGCTGATAGCCCCCGCCGGATTTTTTTCCATAACAAAGGGGAAAGATTAAACCCAACAAGATAATCTAAAGCTCTTCTGGCTTGTTGAGCATTTATTAAGCTCATAGACAAATCCCGAGGTTTTTTGATTGCCTCACTAATGGCAGATTTTGTAATTTCCTCAAAAATGACACGTTTAATAATTTTTGAGCCAATTAATTTTTTTTCATTGAGCATTTCAGAAAGATGCCATGAAATTGCTTCACCCTCGCGATCAGGATCGGTGGCGAGATAAATAGCATCAGCTTTCTTTACTGCTTTAAAAATTTCATCAACATATTTTTTATTTCTTTCTATTGGAACATATGTCATTTCAAATGTTTCTGTATTAATTGCACCTGCTTTCGGTAATAGATCGCGCACGTGCCCATAGGAAGCTAAAACTTCAAAATCTTTACCCAAGTATTTGCTAATGGTTTTGGCTTTTGAAGGAGATTCAACGATAAGAAGAGTTGTCATGAAATTTTGTTGTTTAGAAAATAACGCATAATAAGGACAAAAAACAAACTATTCAAGTAATTAAAAAATATTAAAGCTTTTCAATTTCTATGATTTTCTTTAATACCGCATCAACTTGAGTAGTATCGTCTTTAATTAAACCCTTGAAATTAAAAAGATTATTATCAGCAAGGTGAGAAAGTTCGATATTGGTTAATGATTTAAAAATATTTGAAATACGTCCTGGATTTTTCTTTTCCCACGCATTTAACATTTTTTTAATATTTTGTCGCTCTAAATTTTCTTGTGATCCACATAAATTACAAGGAATGATAGGAAAATTCATTGCATTAGAAAATTTTTCAATATCCCGTTCCTCGCAAAAGGCAAGCGGTCGTATCACAATACTTTGCTTATCGTCTGATAACAATTTAGGTGGCATTGCTTTTAACTTGGAGCCATGGAACATATTCATAAAAAAAGTTTCAACAATATCATTTTTATGATGCCCTAAAGCAATTTTACTTATTTTCAGATCTTTCGCAGTTTTATAAATAATTCCACGCCTTAATCGAGAGCATAACGGGCATGTTATTTTTCCAATTGGCACTTTTTCCTTTACGATTGAATATGTATCCTCTGTCACAATATGAAAGGGCACTTGATACTTTTTGAAAAAATTGGGCAACGTTTGCGCTGGGAAACCAGGCTGTTTTTGGTCCAAATTCATAGCTATTATTTCAAAATTTATCGGAGCCCTTTTTTGCAAGGCAATTAAAATTGACAAAAGCGTATATGAATCTTTGCCTCCGCTGACACAAACCATTACTCGATCACCATCTTCAATCATGTTGTAATATTCAATGGCTTTTCCTGTTTGGCTTATTAATTTTTTTTGAAGCTTGAATAATCTTCCTGACGGATTGGGTGCAATCATTTCTATCATGTTGATATAGATCTTCCGCCATCTACTTTTAGGTTATGACCAGTAATATAGTTTGCTGCCAAAATGAATTCAACGGCTTGTGCGATATCATTCGGCTCCCCTGTTCTTTTTAATAATGTTTGCTTGATAACTATTTGTTTATAATTTTCATCAAAGGGTTGTTTAGAATCTGGCCAAATAATTGGACCAGGGGCAATACTATTTACCCTAATCTCTGGAGCCAAATCTTGAGATAATGATTTTGTTAGGTTAATTAAACCAGCTTTAGCTATCGAATAAACACTGTAACCTTTTTTTGGATTATCGATATTGGCGTCAGTAATATTTATTATGGAGCCCTTTGTTTTCTTGAGAAAAGGAGCTGCTGCTTGCGATAAAAAAAGTGGGGCTTTTAGATTTATACCTAATAAATCTTCCCAATGCTCTGTAGTAATCTTTCCAATTTCAGTTGGATAATACGTGGATGCATTATTGATCAAAATATCTAACCGCCCAAAATATTTTATACAGAATGCTATGAGCTTTAAACAGCCATTAATCTTAGTGAGGTCTGCTGCAAAAATTTGGACTGAATTTTTTCTGTTTGCGCAAAGCTCTGATTGTAATGCGAGGACTTCTTTTTTTGAAGAATTGTAGTGAATAAGTAAATTTATATTTTTTTCATGTAATCGTCGGCATATGGCAGCACCTATTCTTCTTGCGCCCCCAGTAACTATTGCCGTTTTTAAATTTTCTTCCATAATTTTATGTATTTGTTTTAATGTGATTATAATCTACTCACATGAAAAAAAATCTTAAACCTCTGGAAGAGGATGTTAGCTCCTCCGATAAGTTAAAAGCTTTAGTGCAATCCGAAATTCTATTGCAAGGCCCAATTTCTTTTTCAAGATATATGCAATTAGCTTTATATCATCCGAATTATGGATACTACCAAGTAAAAAAAAATATTTTTGGATCTGATGGTGATTTTGTTACATCGCCAAATATCTCAACGATGTTTGCTGAGACATTTCTAAACGATTTTAAAGTTATTTTTGCATCATCAAGTAAAAATATTTTAGAACTTGGTGCGGGGAATGGAGCTTTTTGTCAATCTGTGATGCAGTTATTTGATGAGAAAGGTGTTGATATTGATCAATATTACATTATTGAATCAAGCCCCACCTTAGTGAAGAGTTGCCAGCAAAGACTAAAAGAAAACTTATCATCCGCTGCTTATTCAAAAATCAACTGGCTCAAATCACTGCCAAGTAGTTTTAAGGGAGTCGTCTTTATGAATGAGTTTTTTGATGCGCTACCGGTGGATATTTTTGTTAAAAAGGATGATAAATTATTTGAAAAATGCGTAAGCATCAAGAATGATAAATTTATTTGGGTATTGAGTGAGATGAAAGGTAATCAATATTTTGAAAATCTTCCGATTCATACATTTCCAGCGGATTATACTTTTGAGTTTTCAAACTTATACAAATATTGGGTGGATACGTTGAAGAAAACACTTCAGCAAGGCGCTATTTATATAGTAGATTATGGATTTCATGCCAAAGAATTATTTCATCCAGATAGGTCTGCAGGTACATTAATGTGTTATTTAAATCATCAATCGCATAGTGATCCGCTCATCAATATTGGTCAACAAGATATTTCTTGCCACGTAAATTTTTCACTTTTAAAGAATTTATTTGGCAATGATGTTCAAATTGAAGGATTTGTATCACAAGCAAATTATTTAATAAATGCAAATATTTTAGATATCCTTAAATCTTATAATCCCAAAGATGTGGTTAATTATAGTAAAAAAACTGCTGAACTGAATATGTTAATCTCTCCGGCTGAGATGGGCGATTTAATAAAAGTTATGTCGGTCTCAAAAGAAGTTGATATTCAGCTGCATGGATTCTCAAAAAATGATCGCTCTTTTTTACTTTAACAATAGTCAAATTTAATAGCATGAAAGAAACTAATGACATACGGCCAATAAGAAGTTACGTACTTCGGCAAGGTCGATTAACAAAATATCAGGCTAATGCTGTTAAAAAGTTTTCAGCAGCATGGATTATCCCTTTTGAAAAAAAACCAATTGAGTGGGAAAATCATTTCTCTAATCAAGATGCTCGTAAAATTATTGAAATTGGTTTTGGCATGGGCACAACAACAGCAGAAATTGCTTACCAGCTCAAAGATGATAATTTTATTGGAATCGAGGTACATACGCCAGGTGTTGGTAATCTTTTAAATCTAATTATGACAAATGAGTTAAAAAATTTAAAAATAATTCATCATGATGCAGTGGAGGTTTTTGAGTCGATGGTTGAAATTGATTCACTTGACGCAATCCATATTTTTTTTCCTGACCCATGGCATAAAAAGCGACACAACAAAAGAAGGCTAATACAAGAAAAATTTTTAGCAACCATTTATCCTGCAATGAAAAAAAACAGCTACCTGCATATTGCAACAGACTGGGAGGATTATGCGCAGTGGATTATCAATACCATTGATCAATTTGACGGACTTGAGATAAAAACAAGAGAATATTTCATAAAGCCAAGTTATCGGCCAGATACAAAGTATGAAAAAAGAGGTGTAGGTTTAGGTCACAAGGTATGGGACATATTATCGGTAAAGCGCTAACCAGTTTTGAATTACTTTGTCTGCTTCATCAATACCCATTTTTTTAAGACTAGAAAAAATTTGAGCACTACATGATGTTTGATACAAATCTCCCCAATCTTCTTTTAATCTTTTTTTGACTTGAATTAAAGTTCTATTTTGCTTATCTCGAGAAAGTTTGTCACATTTTGTTAGCAAAATATGAATCGGCTTTTGAAGAGGCGCAAACCAGTCAAGCATTTGAGTATCAAGAACAGTTAATGGATTTCTAATGTCCATGACAATTACAAGCCCAATAAGCGAACGCCTTTCTTGTAAATAACGTGGCAGTGTTTTTTGCCAATGATCTTTCATTGCTCCAGGAACTTTAGCATAGCCATAACCAGGCAGATCAACCAAAAATTTTCTTTCATCAATTTCAAAAAAGTTGATTAATTGTGTTCGGCCAGGTTGTTTACTAACATAAGCTAATCTTGTTTGGTTACTCAGCGTATTAATTGCACTAGACTTTCCAGCATTTGACCTGCCAGCGAAAGCAATTTCAATACCATCATCATCAGGCAACTCATTATAATGATTGGCAGAGATTAAAAATTTTGCATTTTGAAGAAAAGGCATTTATTTTCCGTATTTTGTGTTGATTAATGCTATCACGTTGAAACTATTTTAGTTAGAATGACGTCTTAAAAAAAATGTGTAAAAAAATGAAATTATTAAAACCATTCTATATTTTTGTTTTGCTTTCAATTAGCCCATATATTTTTGCCGATAACCGCGATGATTCACTGGAACTAGAGCAAGCAAAAAAAATTGTAACGAATCTTTGTATCGCATGCCATGGTATTGATGGTAATAGTCCATTACCGGCCAATCCTAATTTATCAGGACAACATGCGGGCTACATCACAAAACAACTCATGCAATTTAAAAATGGGGAAAGAGATAATGCTGTGATGAAAGGTATGGTGGCAAATTTAACAGAACAAGACATGATCAATTTGGGATCATATTTTGAGCAACAAAAACAAAATCTCTTGTTTGCTAAAAGTAATGGAGAAAACTCCTTGGGCGAAAAAATCTATAGGGCGGGCGTTGCCACTAAAGGTTTGCCTGCTTGTGCGAGCTGCCATGGTCCTGCAGGGCATGGTATTCCAGATTTGTACCCAAGATTAAACAGCCAACATGCTGCGTATACAATCTCACAACTCAATGCGTTCCGCCTTGAAACTAGAATGAATGACAATGCCATGATGATGCGAACGATTGCGCAAAAGTTGACAGATAAAGAGATGAATGCAGTCGCTGACTATATTCAAGGCCTTCGATAATTTTTAAAAGAAACTCTACCTTCAATTGAGTGTCATTATTTTTTCAATTTCAATTTCAATTTCAGTAAAATTTTGAATCCTCCCACACAAAAATTAATGACATTTCTTCAATTGCTAAGCTCCATGCGTTTTGCTATATCCATGTTAAGTTTTGTGGCTATCGCGTCGATCATTGGCACAGTCCTTAAACAAAATGAAGCTTATGAAAGTTACATTATTAAATTTGGCCAGTTTTGGTTTGATTTTTTTGAGATTCTGGGGTTATACAATGTTTATCAAGCCTCTTGGTTTATTATCATCCTTATTTTTTTAATCACCTCCACTTCGGTGTGTATCTATCGAAATGCTCCACAAATAATTCGAGAAATAAAGGAATTTAATACAAAAATAAAAGAGGATTCTTTAAAAAATATGAAGCATTCCTCTGAGATTATAATAAAGCAAGCATCATTAAAAAATCAAATACAAATTCTTATTCAGAACGGTTTTAAAGTTAAGTTGACTGAACAAGGCCCGGATGTTTTGTTGTCTGCAAAAAAAGGCCAATTTCAAAAACTGGGATATTTTTTTACACATATTGCAATCATTATCATTAGCGTAGGCGGGTTAATGGATGGTAATTTAGTTTTTAAAGCACAAGAATATTTAGGCATCAAGCAGATCGAGAAAGAAGACTTACCATTATCAAAAATCTCAAAAAAAAGCTGGCTTGAGATTAATAATTTTTCCTATCGAGCAAATATGCTTCTAAAAGAAGGCGAAAGCCAAGGTGTTGCATTTCTGCCTCGTAAAGATGGCTATTTGGTGCAAGATCTTCCTTTTTCTGTCGCACTAAAGGATTTTAATATTAAACATTACTCGTCAGGCCAACCAAAATCTTTTGAAAGCGATCTCATTCTTAAAAATAAAGAGTCAGGGGAGTCGATCAGAAAAACAATTAGCGTCAATAAACCATTAACCTACAATGGCATAACTTTATACCAATCTGATTTTCAGGATGGTGGTTCAAAGTTAATGATAAATTTATGGAACTTACAGAATCAATCATCAAAACAAAAAATGGAATCTGAGGTTTTTAAATCCAATCAAATTGTGCATGGCAATGAAAAATTTTCATTTGAATTTAATGATTTTAGACTTTTTAATATTTTAGATATTGAAACAGATGGTAAAAAAATAAGTAAAAACGTGGGACCAAATTTTACTTATAAAATTAGAAATGAGTCAGGCCAAGCACTTGAGTACCAAAATTTTCAGCTTCCAATGTCGGTCAATGGCCAGCAATATTTTATGAGTGGCATGCGCAGTTCGCAGCAAGAAGAATTCCGCTATTTAAAAATACCCGCCGATGCCAATAACGACTTGCGAGGATTTATGGTATTTAAGGATTTAATTTACTCCTCAGTAAATACCAATATTGCTATTGATAAAGTTATTGACGAAACTCAAATTGGCGCAGCCAATGATCCACAAGCATTTAAATTGAGTCTTCAAAAAGTATTAGAAGTTTTTCTTAGTGGGGGTTATTCTGCTGTTGCACAAAGCATAGAGCAAAATATTCCATTAGAAAAACAAACAGAAATTGCAAATACTTACATCAAAATTATTTTTTTAATTGGCAATAATTTAATTCAGCTTTATCAGCAAGATTATCCAAATGAGGATATGTATGCATTAGAAAAGCCTCAGCAATTTATTCAAGACGCTTTGAACACTTTGAGTGACCGTTTTTTTTATGGACATGATTTATATTTAGAGTTAGAGACTTATGAGCATATCCAGGCGAGCGGCCTGCAATTAACAAAAGCACCTGGCCAATTTTGGGTTTATTTAGGCTCATTATTTTTGGTCCTTGGAATCTTCTGTATGATTTATATTCAGGAAGTAAGGTTATGGATATTTAAAAAAAATAAAAGTAACAAAGCTATCTTAGCGATGTCTACCAATCGAGAACATTTAGATTTCAAAATATATTTTAACGATATGCTTAAAAAACTAAAAAAAGGGTAAGTGGATGATGTTTCAAAAAAAATCAGATAATTTGTTTTTTTTATTTTTACTAGCAGTGGGATCTTACGCATTATATACCTTCCATACTTACATGGATCACTATGAAATGGGTATCCTTGTTGGTTCTATCTTTGGTTTTTCATGGTTGGGCAATTTTTGGCAAGTATTTAAAAAATATTTTCTTGCAGTTTTTTTGCTAAGTTTAATTGGGATCTATTTTTATAATGGAAACTTAATAAGTGCAGAGACAAATTTTATCTTGAAATATTTTCTTGCAAGTCAATCTTCAATTATGTGGATGAGCGCTCTTTTCCCACTTGCATTGCTAACTTATTGGTTTTACATGTTTAATCAACAAATATTTTATGGGAGTTTAGCTTCAAAATTTACTTGGCTTGCTACCACCATTGGCATGACTGGTTTGATGGTTCGATGGTTCGAGTCCTATTTGATTGGAATTGATATTGGTCATATTCCCGTGAGTAATTTGTATGAGGTTTTTGTTCTTTTCTGTTTAATTACTGCACTCATTTATCTTTACTATGAAGAAAAAATAGGCACGATGAAATTGGGTGCCTTTGTATTAATTGTTATCAATGCGGCAATTGCTTTTTTACTTTGGTACACCTTCTCTAAGGGGGCCGATCAGATACAGCCCTTGGTTCCTGCATTACAATCTTATTGGATGAAGATTCATGTTCCAGCAAACTTTATCGGCTACGGTGCTTTTGCGATGGCAGCAATGATTTCTATCGCCTATCTAATAAGAGATAAGGGCTATATGACAAGATCATTACCCTCACAACATGTACTGGATGATATGACATATAAAGCGATAGCGATTGGATTTATTTTTTTTACGATAGCTACAATTCTCGGCGCCATATGGGCTGCTGAAGCGTGGGGAGGCTATTGGTCTTGGGACCCCAAAGAAACATGGGCTTTAATTGTTTGGTTGAATTATGCAGCATGGCTTCATTTGCGATTGATTAAAGGTTTACGAGGAACCTTGTTAGCATGGTGGTCTGTAATTGGATTAATTATCACGACTTTTTGTTTTTTAGGCGTAAATTTATTCCTTTCTGGCCTCCACTCTTATGGCGAACTTTAAATAAATTGAATTTAGGTTAAAATTTAACATTACCTCATAAAATTAATATCATGTCAGACAATTTAATCTCTATTGAAAATCTAAGTTTTGGTTTTGGAAAGACGCTACTGCATAAAGATATTAATATGCAATTCAGTCGTGGCAAGGTCTCTGCAATCATGGGAGGAAGTGGTTGTGGAAAGACCACCATATTGCGTTTAATTGGTGGCCAATTAACGCCTAATGCTGGAAAAGTTATTGTTGATGGTGATATTGTTCATGAACAAGATAGAAATGGGTTGTATCATATGCGCAGGAAAATGGGCATGCTCTTTCAACACGGCGCTTTATTTACTGATTTGTCGGTATATGAAAATGTTGCTTTCCCAATGCGTGAACATACCAATCTGCCGGAAAATATTATTCGTGATTTAGTATTATTAAAATTGAATGCAGTCGGATTAAGAGGGGCATACGATAAAATGCCTGCCGAGCTGTCAGGCGGGATGGCGCGAAGAGTAGCGCTTGCCCGAGCCATCGCTCTAGACCCTGATATTATTATGTATGATGAACCTTTTGCCGGGCTTGATCCAATTTCGATGGCAGTGATTTGTGACCTAATAAGAACATTAAATGATGCTTTAGGGGCCACTTCAATTATTGTTACACATGATGTTGCTGAGACTTTTTCCTTTGCTGATTATATTTATTTCTTAGCAGACGGCACGGTCGCAGCAGAAGGTTCACCAAAACAACTTATGGCCTCAAAATTACCTTTTGTGAAACAATTTATCCATTCAGAGAAAGATGGACCAGTGCCATTTCATGCCGACGCACCAAATTACAAAACCGATCTCAGATTATGAACAAACTGTTAAATTTTTTTGGCAATCTAGGTTTTGCGTTAAGATCAAAGCTTTATCGACTCGGGGCTGGAACGCGTCTTTTCTTTCTTACGCTTATTTATTCTGCAGATAGTTTTAAACGCATTCACTTAACCATTAGAGAAATTTACTACACTGGGGTCCTATCTCTGGTTATTATTGTTGTATCAGCTTTTTTTGTTGGCATGGTTTTAGGCCTGCAAGGGTACTATACCCTTGAAAAATATGGTTCTTCAGAGGCTATTGGGGTGCTGGTTGCATTAGCATTGGTTCGCGAACTTGGTCCTGTGGTAACTGCATTGTTGTTTGCAGGCAGAGCAGGCACAGCAATTACTGCTGAAATTGGATTAATGAAAGCCACTGAACAATTATCTGCAATGGAGATGATGGCAGTGAGCCCTATAGCAAGAATCATTGCACCTAGATTTTGGGCGGGAATGATTAGCATGCCGATATTGGCAACCATATTCTCGATGGTTGGTATTCTAGGGGGTTACTTTATTGCAGTTTTGGTTATTGGTGTTGATGAGGGTGCATTTTGGTCACAAATGCAGGCAAATGTTGACTTTAGTAATGATATTATAGATGGTGCGATAAAAAGTGTCGTATTTGGCTTTGCCTGTACGATAATTGCTTTATTTGAGGGCTTTGATGCGCCACCAACCGCAGAAGGAGTCAGCCGGGCAACAACGAGAACGGTAGTCATATCATCGCTGACCGTTCTTGGACTAGATTTTATTTTGACATCGTTTATGTTTGTTTAATGAGTTGAAAGGGTAGCAAATGGAGAGAGCAAAAATAGATATATGGGTTGGAATTTTAGTTGCTTTGGGCATTGCAGCACTCTTTGCTTTAGCAACAAAAGTTGGCAATCTTACATCAAACGATATAAGAGAAACTTATACAGTATTGGCACATTTTGAAAATATTGGTGGTTTAAAACCTCGTGCACCAATTAAAGGTGCAGGAGTTGTCGTTGGTCGAGTTAAGACAATTGTGTTTGACACTGAGGCTTACCACGCAGTGGTTGAGCTGGATATTGATAAACGGTATGTTTTCCCAAAAGATACATTTGCCAATATATATACATCAGGGTTGTTAGGTGAACAATACATCGGCCTTGAGGCGGGCGGAGACGAGAAAAATTTGTTAGCAGGCGATTTAATTACGCACACGCAAGATGCGGTGGTACTTGAAAAACTCATTAGTCAATTTTTATACAGTAAAGCATCGGAGGAAGAATAAGTATTATGATTTTAAAAATAAAATTTTTTCTAGCATTATTAGCCTTTTTTCCGGTTGCTGCTTTTGCTGCACTGGCACCAGATGAGTTAGTAAGAAAAACAGCTGATGATGTAATCGCTACCATTAAAAGCGATAAAGACATACAGGCGGGCAACAAAAGTAAAATTTATAAACTTGCAGAAGAAAAGATTCTGCCAAACTTTGATTTTGAGAAAATTTCACGTTTGGTTATTGGCAAGCATTGGCGCAGCGCCTCCAGTGAGCATAAATCTCAATTTAAAGAGGAGTTTAAAAACTTATTATTAAGAACTTATGCGGTTGCATTGGGAAAATATCAAGATCAAAAGATTGAGTATTTGCCTATGCGTATGAAGCCTGACGATGAGATTGTAACCGTAAAAACAGAAATAATTCAATCAGGGGCGCAGCCCGTCAAAGTAGATTACGTTCTTACCAAAGGTGGCCCTGACGGCTGGTTGGTCATTGATATTATCATTGAAGGGGTAAGTTTGGTCACTAATTACCGAAGTCAATTTGCAAGCGAAATTAAATCGAGTGGAATGGATGGTTTAATTAAGGCATTATCAGATAAAAATAAATCTGATAATGAAAGTTGATCTTGGTACATTTTGAAAAAGGTGTCTTTAATTTATCAGGTAATTTGACATACCATAATGTGCCGCAATTATTAGAGATGATGCAAAATCATAACTGGTCATTGCCAATTAAAGTTGATTTTACAAATGTGAATGATATTGATACGTCTTTACTCAGTGTTATTTTTGAAATTCAACGACAAGCAAAAAAAAATAACACCAACGTTGCTCTTGTAAATATTCCAGATAATCTTAAAGTTTTAGCAAAACTTTATGGTGTTGAGGAATATCTGATTCAGAATAACTAACCTCTGGTAACCCATGAATTCAGCAATCATTTTTAAAAATGTAAAAAAATCTTATGGCAAAGTGAAAGCCGTTGATGGGATTTCTCTAACCGTTCCCGAGGGAGAGTTTTTTGGATTATTGGGGCCTAATGGTGCAGGCAAATCGACCATGATTAATATGTTAGCAGGCCTTGCAAAACCCTCGATGGGCTCAATTTCTGTCATGGGATTTGATGTGCAAACGGATTATCAACAAGCACGACATGCGGTAGGAATTGTTCCTCAAGAATTGGTGTTCGACCCTTTTTTTAATGTCCGTGAAATGTTGAGATTTCAGGCAGGCTATTTTGGAAGAGGTAAAGAAAATGATGCTTGGGTTGATGAGGTAATTGATCGGCTCGATTTAAGAGACAAAGCCTCAACAAATATGAGACAGTTATCGGGGGGCATGAAAAGGCGAGCATTAATTGCACAGGCTTTAGTCCATCGACCCCCAGTCATTGTCCTTGATGAGCCTACTGCAGGAGTTGATGTTGAACTACGCCAACGATTATGGGCATTTATAAAAGATCTCAATAAAGAAGGCCACACTATTGTATTAACCACACATTATCTTGAAGAAGCTGAAGCGCTTTGTAATTCGGTTGCAATGCTAAGATCAGGCAAAGTTGTTGCATCAGATACGACAAAGAATCTCTTAAAAAAATTCTCATCTAAAAACTTAAAACTTAGACTAGATTTAAAATTAAACAAGCAATTACCTAGCAATGTAAAACGTATTCCCCATGAAATTACCGGCAATGACTATGTCTTTGAGCTGAAAAAAATTGCAGATATCGCAAAAATTACTGAATCACTAAATGCGGCAAAAATAGAAATACTTGATTTGCAGGCGGTAGATACTGATTTAGAGAATGTTTTTCTGAAACTCACGGGAAAAGAGAAATAAATGGGTAATATCCGAAGTCAGTGGATTGGAATGTGGACCCTTTTAAAAAAAGAGGTACTAAGATTTTGGCGAGTTGTCTTTCAAACCGTTGCTTCGCCAGTTATTACAGGTGTTCTTTATTTAATGATTTTTTCTCATGTACTTGGAGATCGAATTCAAGTATACGAAGGTGTCCCTTACACATCTTTTTTGATCCCAGGCTTAATTATGATGTCATTATTGCAAAATGCTTTTGCAAATAGCTCCTCAAGTTTGGTGCAATCAAAAGTTATGGGAAATATCGTTTTCCTTCTTCTCACCCCACTAAGTTACCTACAATTTTTTATTGCATTTTTGGTTGCCTCTATCCTCAGGGGAGTATTTGTTGGATTAGCGATTTATTTGGTTGCACTTTTTTATGTTGACCTGCCCATCGAGCATCCTTTTTTTGTTATAAGTTTTGCTATTCTTGGAGGTGGCTTATTGGGAACATTCGGCATCATTGCAGGGATTTGGTCAGATCGTTTTGATCAAATGGCAGCGTTTGGTAATTTCGTGATTATGCCATTATCTTTTCTCTCGGGTGTTTTTTATTCCATTCATTCATTACCGCCAATATGGCAGTCTATTTCAAAATTGAACCCATTTTTTTATATGATTGATGGGTTTAGATATGGATTCTTTGGACAATCGGATATTTCACCTTGGGTGAGCTTCTTTATTGTGAGTTTATTTTTCATTGTCTTATCTTTAATTGCAATTCGAATGTTAAAATTAGGTTACAAATTAAGGAATTAGAATGCTTTCTCCAAATACGATTAAAGACATCATTATGAATAACTTAGATTGTGACCTTGTTGATGTAAAAGGAGATGATGGAACTCATTTTGAAGCTTTAATTGTAAGTAAACAGTTTCAAAATATTTCAACTATTAAACAGCATCAACTTGTTTATCGGGCCCTCGGCAATATGATGCAAAATGAAATTCATGCATTATCAATTAAAACTATGACCCCCAGTTCGTGGGAACAATTAAAAAAAATGGAGTAAATCATGTCTGTTGATTTAAGAATTAAAGAATTAATTAATGAACATCCAGTAGTATTATTTATGAAAGGAAACCCAAAGTTTCCGCAATGTGGATTTTCCAGTTTAGCTTGCCAAATTCTCGATGCATCAGGAGTTCAATACCATACGCTTGATGTCCTCCAGGACCAAGAAATTCGGGAGGGAATCAAAGCTTTTTCTAATTGGCCAACCATTCCTCAGCTTTATATCAAAGGAGAATTTATTGGTGGCTCAGACATTATGAGAGAAATGTACGAAGCTGGGGAGTTAGCTAAAGTCTTTTCGGATATCTAGTTTGGATAAATTAATTGTCCATGGCCAAAGAGAAATTGGAGGGGAAGTTCTAATTTCCGGGGCAAAAAATGCTGCACTGCCAATATTGATTTCTACTATATTAACCGCAGAAAAAGTAGAACTTTTTAATATTCCAATTTTGCAGGATATTTCCACCACAAAAAAATTATTGCATGTTTTAGGGGTGCGTGTTGAATCATTCGATAACATGGCCACTATCCAGGCAAACAAACTAACACAGTATGATGCGCCTTATGAGCTGGTTAAAACCATGAGAGCATCGATTCTTGTTTTAGGCCCTCTGTTAGCAAGATATGGTCAAGCAAGAGTATCATTACCAGGCGGATGTGCTATCGGCTCAAGACCAGTGGATATTCATATAAAAGGATTCGAGGCTATGGGCGCAAAGATTAATATTTCTCATGGCTATATTGATGCCACTTCGGATCATTTACCAAATAAAAAATTACAAGGCACCACCATATTTATGGACCAGGTAACTGTAACGGGCACAGAAAATTTAATGATGGCAGCAACACTTGCTGAGGGAGTTACCACCCTAGAGAATGCTGCTAGAGAGCCTGAAGTGGTTGACTTAGGTGTGTGCTTGGTTAAAATGGGCGCCAAAATAAATGGTTTGGGAACCAATCGCATCGTAATTGAGGGGGTCAAGGAATTACATGGAGCCACCCATGAAATTATGTTTGACCGAATTGAGGCTGGAACTTTTATGGTTGCAGCAGCCATGATGGCAGGTGAAATTACATGCCAAGGTGTCGATCCAACCAAATTAGATGCAGTAATAAGAAAATTGATAGCTGCGGGAGCAGACATAACGGTTAAAATTAATACAGTGACAGTTAAGGGTAAAAAGAATTTAAAGGCATTAAATGTTATTACATCGCCTTATCCAGCATTTCCGACAGATATGCAGGCGCAATTTATGGCGATGAATTGCATATCAGATGGCGTTAGTGAAATGACGGAAACTATTTTTGAAAATCGATTTATGCACGTACAAGAGTTGATGAGGATGGGTGCAAAAATTGATATTAAACACAATACAGCCATTATTCGTGGTGTTGAAAAACTGGAAGGGGCAAATGTCATGGCAACAGATCTTCGGGCATCTGCGTCTTTAGTTCTAGCTGGAATGATAGCGCAAGGGAAAACTGTTATTGACCGTATTTATCACTTAGACCGTGGTTATGAGGCCCTAGAAAATAAATTTAACAAACTGGGTGCTAAAATCGAGAGGACGTCAGCATGATAACAATTGCATTATCAAAAGGCAGGATTTTTGACGAAACATTACCGATGCTAAATGCAGTTGGAATTGTTTGTACCGAAAATCCTGAAACATCTAGAAAATTAGTTTTTTCAACAAACAATCAAGATGTAAGAATAATTATTGTCAGAGCCTCCGATGTTCCTACCTATGTTGAGTGGGGTGGTGCTGATATTGGTATCGCAGGTAAAGATATTTTAGATGAGTACGCGGCAAGTGGACTTTACTATCCTGTCGATTTAAATATTGCACAATGCAAAATGATGGTTGCTGCTAAAAATGACTTTAATTATGCTGGAGTTATGAACGAAAAGCGTCGCCTTAAGGTTGCTACGAAATATCCCAATACCGCGCGCGATTTTTTTTCTTCCAAAGGTATACATATAGATCTTATTAAACTTTATGGCTCCATGGAGTTAGCACCAATTGTTGGGTTGGCAGATGTGATTGTGGATTTGGTTAGCTCGGGTAAAACTTTAGAAGCGAATAATTTAAAAGCAGTTGAATTGATCTCAAACATATCATCGAGATTAATAGTAAATAAAGCTGCATTAAAGATGAATATAAGTCAAATGAAACCACTTCTCAATAAATTTCAGGAGCTTGTCAGTAGTGTTAATTAAAACATTATCATCCTCTGAAAACAATTTTAAGAGTCAGCTTAAGTCAATCTTACATGTTGATTCAGCATCAAATGATGAAATTATAAAAGTTGTGAACGCTATCGTGGATGAGGTAAAAAATAATGGTGATAAAGCTTTGTTGGAGTTTACTAATAAGCTTGATGGCGTTAATGTAAAAAGCGTAAAAGAGTTAGAAATAACACAGCATGAGTTAGATGATTCATTAAATAAGATATTACCAAGCCAAAAAATTGCTTTAGAAAAAGCAGCCTTCAGAGTTGCAGATTACCACAGGCGACAAATAACAAATTCATGGGATTATAGAGATGAAAAGGGCTCTTTGTTTGGCCAAAAAGTTACTCCGATTGACAGGGTTGGCCTTTATGTTCCTGGAGGTAAAGCAGCTTACCCTTCATCGGTAATAATGAATGCAGTGCCGGCAAAAGTAGCTGGTGTAAAAGAATTAATTATGGTTGTCCCAACCCCAAAAGGAGACAAGAATCAATTAGTGTTGGCTGCTGCTAAACTATCTGGAGTTAATCGTGTTTTCGCTATTGGCGGCGCTCAAGCAGTCGCTGCACTGGCTTTTGGAACAGAGACTATTCCTCAAGTTGACAAAATTGTAGGCCCTGGAAATGCTTATGTGGCCGAGGCAAAAAGAAAAGTTTTTGGCACAGTGGGTATTGATATGATTGCAGGCCCTTCTGAGATATTAGTCATTTGTGATGGCAAAACGAATCCAGATTGGATTGCGATGGATTTGTTTTCCCAGGCTGAACATGACGAGCTTGCTCAATCAATATTAATTTGCCCAGATAAAAACTTTATTAATTTAGTTAAAAAAAGTATGGATAAATTGATTGATCAAATGATGCGTAAAAAAATAATCAAAACATCCTTGGAAGCTCGTGGATTGTTTATTCTTGTTAAAGATTTAGCTGAGGCAGTAGAGATCTCAAATATGATTGCACCTGAACACTTAGAGCTATCAGTGTCAGATCCTGAAGCATTAGCAGATGAGATAACTCATGCCGGAGCAATTTTTATGGGAAGGAATACCTGTGAGGCCGTTGGCGATTATTGTGCTGGACCCAATCATGTTCTACCAACCTCAGGTACGGCAAGATTTTCATCACCATTGGGCGTTTACGATTTTCAAAAACGCTCAAGCCTAATCAATTTGTCTGAGGAATCGGCGAGTGAATTGGGTAAAATTGCTGCTGAGTTAGCGCTGGGGGAGGGCCTTGAAGCACATGCGTTATCAGCTAAATTTAGAATAAAAGATGAATAGGTTCTGGCATGAAACCATCTCTCGGTTAACGCCTTATACCCCTGGCGAGCAACCGAAGAATTCACCACAATTAAAACTAAATACCAATGAAAATCCTTTTGGCCCAAGTCCGAAAGTGATTGAGGCAATTCAACAAAACCTAAATGATAATCTTCGGCTTTATCCGGATCCTGAAAGTGAAAAATTAAAAACTGCCATTGCCAATTATTATAATTTACCTGAGCCTTCTGTCTTTGTTGGTAATGGATCGGACGAAGTATTAGCCTTCATCTTTCGGGCTTTTTTTCAAGATAAAAAACTATTATTTCCGGATATTACCTATAGCTTTTATCCTGTTTACTGCAATTTATATGGTATTGATTATGCATTAATACCCTTAGAAGATAACTTTGAAATAAAGCTTGAAAAATATCAACCTAATGAGGGCGCGGTGATATTTCCCAACCCGAATGCACCGACAGGAATACCGTTAGAACTTAAAATCATTAAGAATTTTTTAGGTAAAAATAAAAATACAATTGTTGTGATCGATGAGGCTTATGTTGATTTTGGAACGCAGTCAGCTATTGGGTTAATTGAGGAATTTGACAACTTGATCGTGACACAATCTTTTTCTAAATCGAGGTCCTTGGCGGGGTTGAGGGTCGGCTGTGCATTTTCGCAACCAGAATTAATTGAAGCGATATGTAGAGTAAAAAATAGTTTTAATTCTTACCCTTTAGATCGTTTAGCACAATCAGCAGCAATTGCTGCAATTGAGGATGAGGGTTATTTTAAAAAAACGACGCAAGCGGTTATTGGTGCGAGATCTTTTTTAGAGAAGGAATTAAAGAATTTGCATTTTAATGTTTTGCCCTCGGGAGCTAATTTTATTTTTACTAGCCATATTTCTTATCATGCAAAACATATTTTTGATCAATTAAAATCGCATGGAATTCTAGTAAGATATTTTAATCAGCCAGCAAAAATTGATAATTTTTTAAGAATTACTATTGGCTCAATGAATCAAATGCAACAATTAATAAAAGTTTTAAAACAAATCGTCTTATAAAAGAACATATTCAATTGCGTCTTGATAGGATAAAATAGGGTTTTTAGAATAAAAATCATAAATGAAGCGCATCGCAAAAGTATCAAGAAAAACATTAGAAACTAATATTACTGTTGAAATTAATATAGATGGCTCTGGCAAATCTAAATTAAATTCCGGAATTGGTTTCTTAGATCATATGTTGGATCAAATATCACGACACGGTCTTTTTGACTTAAAGATTGAGGCAAAAGGAGATTTGCATATTGACGCGCATCATACTGTTGAGGATATTGGTATTACATTAGGCCAAGCATTTACAAAAGCAATGGGAGACAGAACTGGTATTCGGCGATATGCCCATGCATATGTCCCTCTCGATGAAGCGCTTTCAAGAGTCGTAATTGATATTTCTGGCCGGCCAGGATTAGAATTTGATTCGCATTTTACTCGAGCGAGAGTTGGTGAGTTTGATGTTGATTTAATCCATGAGTTTTTTCAAGGCTTTGTAAATCATGCGAATGTTACCTTGCATGTAGATAATATCAAAGGTGAGAATTCTCATCATCAGGCGGAAACTATTTTTAAAGCTTTTGGCAGAGCACTCCGAATAGCTGTAGAGATTGATAAGCGTGTTGAGGGTACACCTTCAACAAAAGGGTCATTGTAAAAAATATTAAATTATGATTGCTATCGTTGATTATGGAATGGGCAACTTAAAGTCAGTCCATAATGCTTTTAAATTTATTGCGCCCGCAATAGACTCAGTAGTTACCTCAGATCCAAAAGTTATAAACAATGCAGACAGAGTTGTTTTTCCTGGCCAAGGTGCCATGCCTGACTGTATCCGTGAGATTGAAGAGCGTAACTTAAAAGATGCAATTATTCACGCAGCGCAGAGTAAACCTTTTCTAGGTATTTGCATAGGCTTGCAATTACTCTTTGAAAAAAGTGATGAGGGAAATATTGAAGGCTTGAAAATCTTAAAAGGAAATGTTTGCCGTTTTGTTTCATCCAAGACAGAGAAAATAAAAATCCCACATATGGGTTGGAATTCTGTTGCGCATCATGGCAATCATCCTTTGTGGGCCAATATTTCTAATCATGAAAAGTTTTATTTTGTGCACAGCTATTATGTTAAAGAAGCAAATTCAGAAATCGTTCAAGGCCAAACAGAATATGGTCAAAAGTTTACATCAGCCGTTGCAAAAGATAATCTATTTGCTTGCCAGTTTCATCCTGAAAAGAGTGGCTCAGCTGGTTTGCAATTACTTAAAAATTTTACTTCATGGACTTGTTAAATTATGTTAATTATTCCAGCGATTGACTTAAAGGAAGGAAAATGTGTTCGTCTCAAGCAAGGCTTAATGGATCAGTCTACTGTTTTTTCTGAACATCCTGCAGAGATGGCTAAAAAATGGTTTTTGTCTGGAGCACGTCGACTACACCTTGTAGATTTGGACGGTGCTTTTTCTGGCAAACCCATGAATTTAAGTGCTATTAAAGAAATTATTTCTGAACTTGGACAACAAATTCCTATTCAGCTTGGCGGAGGTATAAGAAGCCTTGAAACCATTGAAAAATTTCTAGACAGCGGGTTAGATTCAGTCATTATTGGAACTGCAGCAATCACACAACCTGGTTTTTTGCATGAGGCATGCTATGCATTTCCTGGACAAATCATGGTTGGCCTTGATGCAAAGGATGGCGATGTTGCTATTAATGGTTGGTCTAAGTTAACTGGCCATAATGTAATTGATTTGGCCCAGAAATTTGAAGAGTATGGAGTTGAGTCTATTATTTATACGGATATTGGTCGTGATGGCATGCTAACCGGTGTAAATATTGATGCCACTGTAAAATTGACAGAGGCTGTATCCATTCCGGTGGTGGCAAGTGGTGGCGTTAGTGACCTTAAAGATATCGAAGCGCTTTGCGAAGTTTCGAATATTGGAATTCGAGGTGTGATTACTGGTCGAGCAATTTATGAAGGGACACTCAACTTTGAAGCAGCACAACAATTGGCTGATAAGTTAACTCAACCCTTATGACACTATCAAAAAGAATTATCCCTTGCTTAGATGTGACTGATGGAAGGGTAGTCAAAGGAATTAATTTTATTGATTTGCAAGATGCTGGTGATCCGGTCGAAATTGCAAAAAATTACAATGAGCAAGGTGCAGATGAAATAACCTTTCTTGATATCACAGCGAGCTCTGATAATCGGGATTTAATTCTAGATATTATTGAATCAGTAGCAAAACAAATTTTTATACCATTGACGGTGGGAGGCGGGGTAAGGTCTGTTAATGACGTTAGACGCCTTCTGAATGCAGGAGCGGATAAAGTAAGTATAAATACTTCAGCTATTTTAAATCCTGAGTTAGTTAAGGAGTCTTCCGCAAGATTTGGATCTCAATGTATTGTTGTTGCAATTGATGCAAAGAGAGTAGATGACCATTGGGAAGTTTTTACTCATGGCGGACGAAATAAAACCGGTCTTGACGCTTTGGAATGGGCAAAGAAAATGGTGGATTATGGAGCAGGTGAGTTATTGCTTACCAGTATGGATCGCGATGGCACTAAATCAGGTTTTGACTTGGAATTAACACAGCAAATTTCCGATGCGGTTGAGGTGCCAATTATTGCATCGGGGGGAGTGGGAAATTTGAAACATTTAGTTGATGGCGTTAAGCTAGGAAAAGCAGACGCAGTTTTAGCAGCTAGTATCTTTCATTTTGGTGAGTTTTCAATTAAAGATGCGAAAGAATTTATGAAAAATAATAATGTGGAAGTAAGACTTTGACTGATTGGATAAAAAAAATAAAATGGGATGATAATGGATTATTGCCTGTCATCATTCAAGATTACCAATCAAAAAAAGTTTTAATGTTTGCCTGGATGAATGAGAAAACCTTATTAGCCTCTTTGAAAAATAAAACCACTGTTTTTTGGTCAAGATCGAGACAAAAGGAATGGTTGAAGGGAGAGGAATCTGGGCACTTTCAAAAAATTAAATCCCTTCATTTTGATTGTGATCTTGATGTTTTGCTTGTTCAAGTTGATCAAGCTGGCGGAATTGCTTGCCACACTGGTCGTGAATCCTGTTTTTTTAATCGAATCAATGATAATTTCGAGATAGAAAATGATGGCATTGTTATTAAGGATCCTGAAAAAATATATGGAAAAAAAAATGACTGATCAATTTTTAGAAAATCTACTAAATACTATTAAATCAAAAAAAAAAGATGACCCTGAAAGCTCTTATACGGCCCAACTTCATCAAAAGGGTTTGGAGGCCATATTAAAAAAAATTAACGAAGAGGCAATGGAGACGATAGTTGCTGCCAGCGCAAAAAATAAAGTTGAATTAATTCATGAGATAGCAGATTTATGGTTTCATTGTCTTGTTTTGCTATCAGAAAAAAATTTGACGGTGAATGATATTATTAACGAATTAAAAAGAAGAGAAGGCGTATCTGGTATTGAGGAAAAAAAGAACCGAGGTTAATAACAATGACATGTCTATTTTGTAAAATTATTCGAGGTGAAATTCCCGCAACAATTGTTTATGAAGATGAAGAGTTTTTAGCATTTAAAGATATTAATCCCATCGATAAAGTTCATGTTCTGATTATTCCAAAAATACATACTGAGAGCTTATTAGCATGCAATGAAGCGCACCAGTCGATGCTGGGCAAGATGTTATTGTTAGGTTCAAAAATTGCTCAAGAACAAGGCCTAGTAGGATTTAGAACGATGATTAATTCAGGATCAAAAGGTGGCCAAGAAGTCTTTCACATCCACTTTCATATTTATGGTGGAAGCGATAAACTCGCAAAAATTTAATGGAGAAATTTTATGTTAGGTACAACTGAGTTAATAATTATATTATTGGTAGTCCTGGTCATATTTGGCGCAGGCAAGTTACGAAATATTGGTAGTGATCTAGGCGCAGCCGTTAAAAATTTTAAAGATGGTATGCAATCAGAAACCAAAAAAAATAATATCAAAAAGAAGAAAAAGTAATTCATGTTTGATATCTCTTTCGCAGAACTAATTGTTATATTAGTTGTGATGGTACTTTTTGTTTCGCCTAAAAATCTTCCTCTTCTTGCAAGAGGGGCAGGTAAGTTAGCTCAAAAAATAAAAATTTTCACTCAAGAAATTAAATCTGAATTAGATCGAGAAGAAAATTTTCAAGAGCTTAAAAATATCGAAAAAGAGCTAAAAAAACGCTCAATTAAAAAATAATGAGTTCCAAACTTTTATTTGAACATTTAGTTGAGCTGAAATCTACTTTTATTAAAGCTATTATTTTTTTTGTTTTAGTTACACTTTTGCTGTTGCCATTTGCTAATGATCTTTACACTATTTTTGCAAATCCGTTGCTAGATAAATTCATGGTGTACAGCGGCTCAATTATCAGTACAAAACTAACCTCTACATTTTTTGTGCCTTTTAAAATAACTTTGTTTTGCGCTTTGATTATTTCATTTCCTTTTATCTTTTATCAATTTTGGTCATTTGCTTCACCTGGTCTATATTTGTCTGAAAAGAAATTTTTAGCTTGGACACTTTGTTTAGCTTACGCATTATTTCTCTTTGCAAGTGTATTTGTTTATTTTCTGGTATTCCCGTTTGTTTTTGAATTTTTTATAAAAATGACCCCGGCAGATGTGAATTTAATGATAGATATTTCTTACTATTTGGAGATGGTTATTTCACTTTTTTTTGCATTTGGTCTAGCATTTCAAGTGCCTTTGATTGTTTCTAATCTTGTCAGATTTAATTGGGTTAAAGTTGAGTCATTAAAAAAATATCGCCCTTATTTTTTATTATTTGCTTTTATTTTTGGTGCGATATTTACCCCCCCTGATGTCATATCTCAAATAATGTTGGCTGTGCCTGTTTATTTTTTGTATGAAATTGGTCTCTTTTTTGCGAAAAACAAAAATTAAATGAATGAACGGCTATAAGTTTTGTCACTTATTTTGTATAATGTGCGCCACTGAAAAGTTCGCACTTCATAGCGTATTAGAATTGGGTTAAATCATGTCAAAAATCTATAAAAAGGTCGATCAGAAAAAAAGAAATTTTTTATTGGCGGCAACTTCATTAACTGGAGCTGTTGGCGTCTCAGCATTGGGTTTACCTTTTATATCAAGCATGACTCCAAGTGAGAAAGCAAAAGCTGCAGGTGCTGCAGTTGAGTTTAATGTGTCTAAGATTAAAAAAGGTGAAATGCAAACGACGGAATGGCGTGGCCAGCCAGTTTGGATTATTAATCGATCCGAAGCGATGTTGAAAACGTTAGATGAACAAAAGGAATTAGCTGACCCAAATTTGAAAGTTAGTTCACAACAACCAAAATATTGTCAAAATAAAACTCGATCAATTAAACCAAACATTCTTGTAATGGTAGGCATATGCACACATTTAGGCTGTGCACCATCGCCAAAACTTAGCCCAAAAGGCGATATGGGCACAGAGTGGCAAGGTGGATTTTTTTGCCCATGCCATGGTTCTAAATTTGATCTTGCAGGACGAGTATATAAAGGTTCACCTGCGCCAACCAATTTGGTGATCCCGCCTCACACATATTTAAATGAAGAGGTTATATTAATTGGCCAAGACCCTAAGGAAAATGTTTAATGGCAATCGAAAAAAAAAATGAAGCATCAGGATTTGTTGCATGGGTTGATGAAAGATTTCCTTTTTCCTCATTCATTAAGAATCACTTAACTCAATACTATGCCCCGAAAAATTTTAACTTTTGGTATTTTTTTGGCGCACTAGCTTTATTCGTTTTCGTTATGCAAATACTCACGGGTATTTTCTTAACCATGCACTACAAACCCGATGCAGCCTACGCTTTCGAATCAGTTGAGTACATCATGCGTGATGTGTCTTTTGGATGGCTTATTCGTTACATGCATTCGACGGGGGCATCATTATTTTTTGTGGTTATTTACCTGCATATGTTTAGAGCTCTTATCTATGGTTCCTATAAAAATCCTAGGGAGTTGTTATGGTTGTTTGGCGTACTCATTTTTCTTTTATTGATGGCGGAAGCATTTTTTGGTTATCTATTACCTTGGGGACAAATGTCTTATTGGGGCGCTCAAGTTATTGTCAATTTGTTTGCAACTATTCCATTTATTGGACCAGATTTAGCTGAATGGGTAAGAGGCGATTATCTTATCTCAGATGCCACATTAAATCGTTTTTTTGCATTCCATGTCATCGCACTTCCTTTGGCTTTGGCCGGATTAATATTCCTGCATTTAGTCGCCTTGCATGAGGTGGGTTCAAATAATCCTGATGGAATTGAAATTAAAAAAACAAAAGATAAAAAAACAGGCATACCGCTTGATGGTATTCCTTTCCATCCTTATTACACAGTCAAGGATTTGATGGGTTTGACTGTATTTCTAATAATATTTGCAGCAATTATTTTCTTTGCTCCTGAAATGAAAGGCTATTTTTTAGAGGCAAATAATTTTATTCCGGCAAATCCTCTTGTTACGCCATCCCATATTGCCCCAGTTTGGTATTTCACTCCTTTCTATTCCATCTTACGAGCTGTACCACCAATTTTAAACAGTCAATTTCCTGGAGTTGCAGCCATGGGATTATCTGTCTTAATTTTATTTTTTGTCCCATGGTTGGATCGAAGTAAGGTGAAATCAATTCGATACAAAGGGCCTTTATTTAAAAGATGGATTGCTACTTTTGTGATTAGTTTTTTTGTTCTTGGCTATTTGGGCACTGTTCCATCTAATATATGGGGGCAATTTAGTTCGGTTATTCCGCTAATTGGAGGGACTGATATTGCGACTATAGTGGCAAGAATTTTTACAGTTTTGTATTTTGCATTTTTTCTACTTATGCCTTTTTACAGTAAAAAAGATAAAACTAAACCAGTGCCAAAGAGGGTTACGATGTGATGAGGAAAATTTTAGTACTTTTACTGTTTTTTTGTTCTGCACAAGTCTTTTCAGCTGAATATGCAAAGCTTGATAAAGCGCCCATTGATTTGAGTAACGAGGATTCCCTGCAGCGAGGGGCCAGAAATTTTATTAATTATTGTTTAAATTGCCATAGTGCAAGCTACATGCGTTACAACCAGCTTGAAGAAATCGGCTTATCTGCCGAAATCATAAAAAATAATCTACTTTTTACTGCAGAAAAAGTTGGTGACAGCATGGCCATTGCAATGGATAAAAAAGAGGCACAAGCTTGGTTTGGCGCTGCACCCCCAAATTTATCTGTGACTGCTCGATCTAGAGGCGCTGACTGGATTTATAGTTATTTACGTGGATTTTATCGTGACAAAACAAGAGACTTAGGATGGAACAATACTGTATATCCAAATTCTGCTATGCCACATATCCTTTGGCAATTACAAGGAGAAAATAGTTATGATGTGAACTCAGGTGAATTGAAATTAATAAAATCAGGAGTGTTATCTCCACAAGAGTATGATGAATTTGTGGGAGATATTACAAATTTTATGGTTTATTTAAGTGAGCCACATCAAGAAAAAAGAAAAAAACTAGGGTATTATGTGATCGCATTTCTATTAGTCTTACTAGTTTTAACCGTATTATTAAAAAGGGAATATTGGAAAAATATTAAATAATTATGATGAAATTATATTCGAACTCTATTGATCCATTCAGCCATCGTTGTCGAATAGTGCTATACGAAAAAGGCATGGATTTCGAAGTTATTGATGTTGATTTAGCGAACAAACCAGAAGACCTATCGATTTTAAGCCCATACTCTGATGCACCTGTTTTGGTCGAAAGAGATCTTGTACTAACCGATGCCAATATTATCAATGAGTATATTGATGAAAGATTTCCTCATCCTCAATTAATGCCACCCGATCCAGTTATGCGGGCGCGTGCAAGGTTATTCCTCAAAGATTTTGAGAATCAACTTTTTATTCATATGAAAGATTTAGAAAATGGTGATAAAACAAAAAAAGATGCTGCTCGTAAAATTGTCACCGAAATATTAATTCAAGTCACTCCTATCATTACAAAGCAAGCTTATTTATTGCATGAGGAATATTCAATGTTAGATGTGGCAATGGCACCATTATTATGGCGACTTGAGCATTATGAAATAAAATTACCTAATAGCTGCTCAGCGCTGCATAAATATGCTGATAAGATATTTAAACGACCGTTGTTTGATGAGGCAATGTCGCCAGCGGAAAAAGCTATGCGCAGTTAAATCATGCGCACAAAAAAACCTTACCTAATACGCGCAATTTTTGATTGGTGTATTGATTTGGGTTTTACACCTCACCTTTTGGCTGCTGTGACTGATAAAGTTTTAGTACCCAAAACATATCAAAGTGAGGAGGAAATAACTCTTAATATATCAACTCAAGCAGCCTCAAAGTTATTGTTAGATGACGATGCAATTTCGTTTACATCGAGATTTAGCGGTATATCCGAGCAGATTTATATTCCCATTGAAAATGTGAAAGGGATTTATGCCAAAGAAAATGGAGAGGGCATTTTTTTTGATATTAACGAGCAACTTAAACTCAAGACAAATAGCATAAAAAAAGTAAGTCAAGTCAGTTCAAAAAAACCGTATTTAAAATTAGTTAAATAGCTAAAAAAACTGGTCTGAAATAGCAAAAATTGATATAGTGTTGACTTTTCAATTTGGCCCGATTAGCTCAGTTGGTAGAGCAACCGACTTGTAATCGGTAGGTCGTCAGTTCGAATCCGACATCGGGCACCATTTTTTTAATCAATAACCCATTAATTTATTTGACAAATTCCATGAAACAACACATAATTGCGGGTTCGGTTGGGAGGGATGGCCGAGTGGTTAAAGGCGACGGACTGTAAATCCGTTCTCTCTGAGTACGTAGGTTCGAATCCTACTCCCTCCACCAAAAGCTTTACTGCGTAGAGAGGGTTTGAAACAGGGTGTGCGGGTGTAGCTCAGTTGGTAGAGCATTAGTTTTCCAAACTAAATGTCGCGAGTTCGATCCTCGTCGCCCGCTCCAAATTCGGAGATAAGGATTCGCCCATGTGGCTCAGTGGTAGAGCACTCCCTTGGTAAGGGAGAGGTCGCGGGTCCGATTCCCGCCATGGGCACCAGAAGGTATTGGTAATTTTTTTGAAAAGTTTAAACAAGGAAGAACATTATGGCTAAAGGTAAATTTGAGCGTACCAAACCGCACGT